>JACZVV010000090.1:10849-12276 GCA_022572465.1 Chloroflexota bacterium | reverse complement strand
TCACAGAAGCTGTCCAAGACGGGTTTGAGGAGCATGATGAGCTCCAAACCTCCCCTGGCCAACCAGGTCAAACGGAAATGAAAAAGCCCCGTGGAAATGTGGCCGTAACCGGCGTCGTGAGTGCTGCCGACGCGCGTCCCAATCGAGCACGCCTCCCTCGGGCCTTACGCCGTGCCCGTTATGCCGTATAGCCCGTTATCCCGTATAGCTTGAGCACGTTGTCGCAGATGATCTTCCGACGCTCTTCCTCGGGCAGATCGCCGAACTGCCACTCGATATAGCGTTGCGATTCCGGCCACGTGCTCTGGCCGTGAGGGTAGTCGGAGGACCACAACATGTTGTCCACGCCAATGTAGTGCCGGACCTCGACTCCGGGCTTGTCGTACATGAACGTCAGATATACCTGGCGGTGAAAGTACTCGCTGGGCAACATGCTGAGGCTCCCACCGCGGCCGGAGTAGCGAAGGCCCCGCTGGTAGGCATCGTCCATGCGGGCCAGGTACGTAGCGGCCCAACCAACGTCGTTCTCCGCCGAGACGATGTGGAGCCCAGGGAACCGATCGAGAACGCCAAACTCGATCAAGTTGGCGATGGATCTCTGAACGAAGACGGGCTGGGTTGACACCTGGGCGATTCTCCCGCCGGGGGAGTCGTGTCTCTCGCCTCCGGTCAACGAATGCAAGCTGATCGGCAGCTCCAAATCGGCGGCATGCGCCCAGAACGGATCGTATTTCTCATCCCAGAAGGACCCGTCTCCTCCCATCAGGTCTACACTGATACACGCGCCGCGGAGGCCCCGCTTCTTCATGCGCTCCAGCTCGCCCACGGCGCTCTCAACATCGGCCAGAGAGACGAGGCCGAGCCCGAATAGCTGTTTCGGGTGAGTGCCGCAGAGTTCCGCCAGCCAGTCGTTATAGGCTCGAAAACAGGCGAGCTGATACTCAACGTCCTCGGCGAGATACAACCGCATGCTCATACTTGGGTAGAGAATCTCCGCGTCTATCCCATCCCGAGACATGTCCTTCAACCGCGCATGTGGGTCCCAGCCACCGGGATTGCCATCCCTTTGTTTTCGAATCTCGTGCAACTTCTCAGTTGCGACCCCGGCGGACCCGAACAGACCCAGAGCCCCGACGAATTCGGGCTCCAGGCCATCGATCACGAAGGCTTCCCGTTCACCGACACGGCCCACCCGGGGGGCCCGCTCCCTGAACCGCGGCTCGATGCGCAGCTCCCAGAGGTCCGCTGGCTCCACGACGTGCGAGTCGGCCGACACGACACGATACTTGACCATCTCGTCCCCCCGGCTTGTCTGGGCTTGCTCCTGATCGATTCGGCAATCAAAACGTGCGCCCTACCCCGGCTCGCGTCCCCGATCAGGTCCTTCAATTGCTGTATCTTCTCGTGGCCGGCGTCGTGGAGCTCCT
>JACZVV010000090.1:0-10839 GCA_022572465.1 Chloroflexota bacterium | reverse complement strand
GGCTCAAGGCTCGAATGGCTGCAGCCCGCGCAATGGCTGCCGGTTCAGGGGCAGGACGCTCGCTCGACCAACTTTCAGGCGTATAGTGCCCACCTCAACGGTAAATGTTTCGATAATATTCCGGCGTTTTCGGTCTAATGCCGTCATCGCTGGAGAGCTCCCACATCACCCCATTCGGGTCGAAGCCAGTGCTCGCGGAGCCACGCCCGGTGGAGACCGGTGGGCTTATCACCGTTGCGCCGTATTCGCGAAGCCGTTGGTAATCGGCATCGACGTCGTCGCTGAAAAAGTCCAATTGGAGCGCCCCCACGTTGTTCATCGGGGATGCCCATTCCGTGCCCTTGTCGCGGAGATACTCGTTGAATTGGAAGGCAACCGGGCCGAGCCTCATGCCGATCACCTTGTGGTCAGCGTCAGAAGCGTCGTCAAACTCCGGAGATGGAGTCAGGCCGAAGTTCGAGTAGAAAGCGGCGCTTTGTGCCGCATCGCTTGCCGTGATCGAAACCAGCGCGTCGATACCCTCCCCCAAGTTCTCCACGAAACCAACGGCGATGCCATCTGGGTCCGAGGCGAAACAGACTTTGCGTCCTCCCCTGGAGGTTGGAGGCGTCAAAAGGTCCGGCGCTCTCGTGCGGAGCCGGCGATAGTCCTCCTCGACGTTCTCGCTGGCGAGACCGAGCGTTAGACCACCGGGGTTGTTGACGGGAAGGGCCCGTTGCCTTCCTCTCGGATCGAATTCGAAGAGAACCAGATAAAAGGCTCCTTTACTCAGGCGAATGAGGCTCCGAATAATCGCGCCGGGCACATCGAAGACCGTCCCAACGATGGGAACGACCCGGTCACCCCCCCTCTGGCTGACAAGCTCCATGCCGAGGCATTCCGTGTAGAACTTAGCGGAGCGATCTCCGTCGCTGACGATCAGGCCCACCCTATCGAGTTGTGTAATCACGACGCCGCCCCCCAACAGTTCTTCAATTTACCCAGAACCTGGACGGAGTCTAATCTCGGCTAAAGCGGACTGTCAAACGTAGCTCTTCGACAACAGACGCTGCCTCTCGTCCGCCCTCTTTACTCTACGGTCCGCGGGGATGGCCGCGACCGGCAAGGCCATGTATGATGAACGTCGGTCATGATCGGGCGGCGCCGCACCCTGGCCCACACCGGCCGAGGGCTTCGCTTGATTCGTCCCCCGAGGAGCTGCTGGAGACAGCCGCTTCCAGTGCGCCAAGTACACGGGTCGCCGCGCCCACCCTGACAACGCGGTGAGGGAAACCATGGACTTCGCCTACCACTATACGGCTGCACAAGAGACCTTCCGGCAGGAGGTCAAGGCGTGGCTCGCCGAGCACGTGCCTTCGCACATCAAGGCCCCGGTGGATTCCGAGTTCATGCGCGGTGACCTGTACGACTTCGCCCTGGAGCTGCGGCGCAAGCTGGGACACAAGGGGTGGCTGGCCCCCACGCTGCCGACGGCCTACGGGGGAGGCGGCCTGTCCGTCGAGCTCGCCGTCATCATCGAAGAGGAGCTGCGACGGCGGAAGATTCCCACGGTGTTCAGCAATCCTCTAGTCATTCCGGCGATTCTCGTTTGGGGCACCGAGGAGCAAAAGAAGAAATTCCTGCCGGGGATCCTCCACGGCGAGAAGATCTGCTACCAGAACTTCACCGAGCCCCAGGCGGGGTCCGACCTGGCCAACGTCCAGAGCCGCGCCGTCAACCTCGGCGACGAGTGGGTGATCAACGGGCAAAAGATATTCGTCAGCGGAGGCGGCCCCGGCAAGGCCGACTGGCTGTTCGGGCCGATCATGACCGACCCGGATGCCCCTCGGCACCGAAACCTGGGGTACTTCATGATCCCGGCGACGACCCAGGGCATCACGCTCACGCCCTTGGACCTCATGAATGGCCGGAACCAGTACATCGTCATGATGGAAGATGCCCACGTTCCCGCCGACCACCTCATCGGCGGCGACCACCAGGGCTGGCAGGTCGCCCAGACGGTCCTGGAGCAGGAGCATGGCGGCGGGGGGCAGCCTCACCTGATCGACCAGGACCTGGACAACTTTATCGAGTTCGTCGGCAACGCGTCTCGGGACGGGCGGCCGATGAGCGAGGACCCGCTGGTCCAGCAACAGGTCGCGGAGTGCTACATCGACTCCCACGCCAGCGGGCTTTTCTCGATGCGGAACCACTGGTTGTATCACAGCAAGAGCGAGCTCACCTACGAAGGCTCCCAGAGCTCCCTCCAGCGCAAGCTTTTCGGTCTGCGTAACGCCGACCGGATGCGGGCGGTGATGGGACCGTATTGCCTGCTGGGAATCGACGAACAGCGAGCGCCCTTCGGCGGAGCGCCGGAGGTCTTCCAGCGCTCATCTCTCGTGCGGACCCACCCCGGCGGCACCATCGAGGTGCAGAAAGTCATCATCGCCCGCCGCCTCGGCATCAGCAAGACCCGGGAGAGCGCGGCGCCAACCCCGCAGACGGCTGGCCGCAAGAACGGCTCTCCCTAATCGGGGCCGGTGGTCATGGACTTTGGCCCGGACAGCACATCCGGCCGCCCGGAGCTGCGAGCGCGGGTGCGTGCATGGCTTGCCCTCGCCCAGGTCAGCGAGCTGGCCGACTCGGCGACCGGCGCCGAGGGTGGGCAAGCCCGCCGCGAGCTGCGTCGAGCGCTGGGGCGCCAGGGCTGGCTGCTGCCGGCTTGCCCCCGCGAGTGGGGCGGCGCCGGTCTGGAGCCCGCCGACGAGCGGGCGATCGCTGGAGAGCTCTGGCAGCATGGGGTGGCCGTTGCCGTCGAGCGCGGGCCGCGGGTCCTGGCCGAGGCCCTCGAGATCTGGGGAAGCGACGCCCAGCTCGCCTCTTGGCTGCGGCCGGTGGCGATGGGCGAAGCGACCGTCGCCATCGCCTGGGGCGACATCGCGGGCGGGCGCCATCCCGAGGCCGGTGACGTAGCAGCGATCGCCAGCGCCGGGGGATACGTCCTCGAAGGCACGTCCGAGGTCGAGGAGGGCGGCCCCGACCCCGATCTGTTTCTGTTGCCCGTCACCACGGATGGCGCCGAGCTTCGGCAAACGCGGGGGCTCTTTATCGTCCCCGCCGGCCTCGATGGAATCGTTCTCGAACCTCTCGACGGCATCGTCCCCGAGCGCGCGCCCAAGAGGCTGACCTTCCGCGACGTGCCCGTGACACGCCTGAGCCTCATCGGCCCCGAGACGCGCCGGTGGCGAGACCTGCTCTACCACCTGGTGGGCCGCTCCCGCCTCCGCATGCCGGACGTCGCGGGAGCCCTGGTGGACCTGCTCTGGTCTCACGCCGAAAACCAAACGCTCGGCGACGGCGTCCTCCTCGACGATGACGTCATCGCGGAGCTCCTGGGCGACGCCCTCGTGGACGCTCGGATCGGACGCGCTTTCCGCCGGCGAAACGAGTGGGCCATCGCCACCCAGCGGCGGTTGACCTACGAGCTCGCTCAGGAGGCTCGATGGGCCAAGCGCTCCGCGGCTCGGCTCGCGGCCATCGGCCGGCAGGTCCTCGGCGCTCACGCCCTGCTAGCGGCTGAGGACCGACGGGCGCCGCTGGACGGGCGGTGGGAGGCTTTCGAGCGGCAAGTCCTGGCCGACGCCAACCCGGCGGGAGGCCCGGAAATCGACGCCGAAACGTATGCGCAGGAGCTCGGCGTTCCACTGGCCGGCGACGAGCGTCTGCGGCAGACAGCGGAACCCGGACCGATCGCCGCTCGATCGACGGCCTGACGAAGGGGAGGTATCCATGGACCTGGCGCTGACCGAGCAGCAAGCGATGCTTCAGACGAGTGCCGCCGACTTGCTCAGACGCGAGCTGCCCAAAGACAAGGTGCTCGAGTTGAACCGCAGCGCCGACGGCTTCGACCCCCATCTCTGGCGGCAGATGGCGGACCTGGGCTGGACGGCGATGGTCGTCCCGGAGACGGCCGGAGGCCTCGGCAGCTCCCTGACCGACGTGGGCGCCCTGTTCGAGATCCTCGGCCAATACGCCTGCCCGCTCACCGTCTTCACCTCCGGCGTCCTCAGCGCCCAGGTGCTTGCCGAAGCCGGCGCGTCCGCCCACGGCGGCCTTCTCTCAGAGGTCGCGACCGGCGAGAAGATCGTCACCTTCGCCTACACCGAGCCGGACTACGGCTGGGGACCCGGAGCAGTCCAGCTGCCGGCCACCCGTCGCGACGGAGCTTACGTGCTCAATGGGACGAAGCTCTTCGTTCCCGACGCCCACATCGCCGACTCTATCCTGGTCGCCGCCCGGACCGAGGCCGGCGACGATCCCGGCGCTGGCATGTCCATTTTCCTTGTCGAAAAAGAGCAGCGGGGACTGTCCGTCCGCCAGATGAGCGGCTGGCTCGGCGACCGCCTTTGCGAGGTCACGCTCGATAGCGTCGAGGTCCCGGCC
The DNA here is from genome assembly GCA_022572465.1 of Chloroflexota bacterium. Classification (GTDB taxonomy): domain Bacteria; phylum Chloroflexota; class Dehalococcoidia; order SHYB01; family SHYB01; genus JACZVV01. Next base: position 6,417 of record JACZVV010000090.1, on the reverse strand, counting down.
TCGGCGATGGTCGGCGACGAGGGCGGCGCCTGGGCGCCCATCGACCGGGCCATCGACCGCGCCACCGCCGTGCTGTGCGCCTACATGGCCGGGGGCGCCCGGCGGGCCACCGACATGGCCATCGAATACAGCCGCACCCGCATCGCCTTTGGCGTCCCCATCGGCACCTTCCAGCGGGTCCAGGACCGCATCATCGACGCCAACGACGACGCAGACTCCATGCGGCTGACGGCCTATGAGGCCCTGTGGAAGCTCGACTCGGGCCATGACGACGCGCCGCTGGCAGTCTCCACGGCCAAGGCGGTGGCCAGCGTGGGCTTTCCGCGCGCATGCGAAGCCTCTCATCACGTGCACGGCGGCATCGGCACCGACCATACCCTCGGCCTCGTGGAGTACACCGGAAAGGCCCGCACACTCCAGCCCTACCTGGGGGACGCGGCCTACCACAAACGCCGTATCGCCCGCCTGCTCGCGCCCCGGAGCTGACCGCACGGTATACCGATTCAGCCAGGTCGTCCTGTCCTCTAGCGCGTTGCCTCCGCCCTACGGCGGCCTCGCGGCGCTGGCTACCCTGCGCGAGCGTAGTCGGTGCTTCTGATCAGGCGGCCTGGGTATGAGCCGGTGTGCTCGCCGCGTTCCGTCAGCGGCTCGCCGTTGACGATGGTGTGCGCGATGCCCTTGGCCCGGATGGCGATCCGCTCTTCGCCGCCCGGCAGGTCCGAAACCTTCTCTTTTTCCATGGGCCCAACGGTATCGGGATCGAAGACGATCACGTCGGCGGCCATGCCCGGCTTCAGCAGGCCCCGGTCGGTGAACCCCATCAGCTTCGCCGGCATCCACGTCATCTTGTGGATCGCCTGCTCCAGCGACAGGACCTTTTTCTCGCGAACCCATTGACTCAGCACCTGCGTGGAGTATTCAGCGCCGGCGATCATATTGGTGTGGGCGCCGGCATCGGACACGCCGAGGATGCTGTAGGGGCTGCGAATGATCTCGGCGATGGCGTCGGGATCGTTGTTACGAGTGCCCAGAAACGTAAACTCGGTCCTGAGGTCCTCGGCCAGCGAGAGATCGATCATCGCGTCCAGCGGATGCTTTCCTTGCCGCTCACCAAGCTGACGCAGGGTGAGCCCCTTGAGCTCCTGGTGCTCGGGCCGCTTCGGCCCCGAGACGATCGCCGTGTCCCAGCGTGGGGCCGGGCCCTCGCCCCACCGCTCGCCGATGGTGGAGCGCATCTGCGCGCGGTAGGCGGGGTCGGTCATCATGCGCCGCTTCTCCGCGTCCGGCTTCGGCAGGACCTCCAGCCACGCCGGGTCGGCAGTGAGGCCCAGGTTGTTGTCCTTCAGATCGAAGTCCTGGGTCGTGGGCCGGCAAGAGCAGACGCCGTAGATTCGAGCGCCTTGCGCGTGCGCTCGCTCCATGAACTCGAGCATCTCCTTCCAACGGCCCTTCGGCGACCGGGGCGACTCGCTCAGCTCATTCCAGGTGATGAAACGGCGTGTGCGCGTCGCGAGCGCGAGGATCTCCTCCTGGTCCTCGTCGGTCAGGTCCAGGCCGCCACGGGGCGCGATCTCGATGGCCCCGAAGCCGAACTCGCCGACGGCGCCGCACAGCTCCTGGAGCTCATCGGCGTCGCAGAACCGGCTGGGGACCGGGTTCCCTTCCCAGTCCACGTGCGCCCGGCTCAGCGACGTGGTGAACCCCACCGCGCCCTCTCGCAGCGACTCGAGCACCACGGCCTTCATCTCCGCAACTTCTTCAGGAGTCGCCTGCCGCTGGATCGCCTCCTCGCCCATCACGTAGTACCGCACGGCGGAGTGGCCCACCTGACACGCCACGTTGACCGAGAGCCGCTGCTCCACGCGCCGCATGTAGTCGGCCATGCTGACCCACTCCCAGGGCGGTCCCTCCTGCATCGCGCGGAGCGACATCCCTTCGACCCGAGCCAGCATGCGCATCAGGTAGTCGCGGTGCTCGGGCTTGCAGGGCGCGATGGTGAAGCCGCAGTTGCCCATCACCAGCGTGGTCACGCCATGCCAGAGGCTGGACGTGAGCAGCGGGTCCCACAGCACCTGGTGGTCGTAGTGGGTGTGGATGTCGACGATGCCGGGAGCGACGACCTGGCCCTTGGCGTCGATGACCCGCTTGGCTTGGCCCGACACCTCGCCGGTCTCGGCGATCTTGCCGCCTTGCACCGCCACGTCGCCGGAAAACGCCGGCGCGCCGGAGCCGTCGACGATCGTCCCGTTCCGAATGATGAGGTCGTACATGAGATGGCGCCTCCCGCCCTTCGACAAGGTTCGTCCGAGCCTAGAATCCCCAGATTCGCGCGGCGTTGTTGCTCACGATGTCGCGGATGTCCTCCTCGGCGACGCCGGCCATCTGCCTGGCGATGGCCTCGCGAGAGTGGGGCCACGTGCCTTCGGCATGGGGATAGTCGTTGCCCCACAGAAGCGGGAAGTTCCCGGTGAAGGAGCGGCCCGCCACGGCCACGGGGTCGTCCTGGAAGGTGGCATGGGCCTGACGCTTCAGGTAGAAGCTGGGCATCTCCTTCAGCTTCACGCTGGCCATCTGGTGGAGGTCGGTATACCCCTCGTCCAGGATGTTCATCAGCCAGGCCATCCATCCGCCGCCACACTCCACGGCGGTCCAATGGAGGTCGGGAAAGCGCTCCATGGCCCCGGACATCACGAGCAGCGCGTGGGTCTGGATCGCCTGGCTGCACGAGGTCGCGTAGTTGGCCACGCCCGATCCCGGCCCGTCGTAGAAGATCATGTCGTAGCCGGTGCCGTTGTGGAAGCTGATGGGCATCCCCAGCTCGACGGCGGTTGCCCAGACCTGGTCGTAGGCCGGGTAGTTATACGAGCGGTCCTCGGCTTTGAGGGGCAGGAGCGCGGCCCTGATGCCGATCTTGGCGATGCGCCGCATCTCTTCGGTGGCGCCCTCGATGGTGTAGACGGGGATCATGCCGGGCGGGCGGAACCGCGGCGACTGCTGCGCGTAGGTCTCAGCGACGTAGTCGTTGTAGACGCGCATGACGGCGGTCCCCAGCTCCGGGTCCTCGATCTTCCAAACGTGGAGGCCGATCGTAGGGTACATGACCTCGCCATGGACGGAGTCGACGTCCATGCTCTTGAGGCGCTCGTTAGGGTCGACCGCGGCCGCCCTGCGCTCGTGCTCTTCGGCGCTCCGTTTGCTCCACCCCAGGCGATGACCCTCGATGACGAGGCGGCGCATGCCGTCCTCTCCGTCCACGTAACGGGGCGCGCGATCTCGCAGGTGCTCGGGCAGGCGGGTCAGCCACAGGTCGTCCGGCTCCTCGACGTGAGAGTCGGCCGACATCAGTCCCGGTCCGAAGTCCATCGATAGCCTCCCGCAAGAGCGCCGCCGCCCCGGCGCCTGCCGTCCAAAACGAGCATCCGCCGGCCGTCGACGATTACGACACGCTCGCCAGCCGGGTTCTTTCGAGGGCGCCATTGTACACCGTGAGCGCGTCGAAGGTCTCGCCGGCGCCTCGCCATTCGGCAGGTCATTCCGGGCCGGCCCACGATCCGGAACGGCGCTGACGGAGCGCTCGGTGGACGGTCGCTCACAGCTCCCGGACGCCTTGAAACCGTACCCACATGAAGGACGACAGGCCGGCCACCATGGCCCCCAAGATCAGAAACGTCGCTTTGAGTCCGATGATCTCGGCCGCGGCCCCGGCGGCCAGGGAGAACGCGCCAGCCACGTTCGCGCGCCGCTCGGAGGGGTGCAACGACGTCTGAGAAGCACTCGCCCCAGTGCGTACCAGCAGCTCTTCCAGCGCCAGCGAACGGGCGCTGGCGTAGCATTCGGCGAGCAAGCCCGCCTGGTTATAGCCACGTGTTCGCAGGCGCCGTGTGGTCGTCGGGACCGGCGCTACGAGCTCTCGCCCACGGTCGCTCGGGACCGAGAGCGGTGTCATCGCCGAAGCCATGAGCGGGGCCAATTCCGGCCACCCCTCGTACTTGAGCGCGTGCACGAGGTCATCCGCGGGCGGAGCGAGCACGTATGCATAGCGCGCAGCGGAAAGCGGGGCCGACCAGTCCCGGCAGCCGCGGCACTGCAAATCGCTCGCGCGTCCAGTGCCGCTGGGAAAGTGGCACCGCCCGCAGCGGGGCCACGGTGCCACCTTGAGTCGGGTTCGACATCGGGCGCACACGAGCGGCGCCGCCGCGCCCCCTGGCACCCAGATTCCACAGGATATGCAGCCGGCCGGCAGCAACAGACGGGTGAAGTCTGCAGCCCATGATGCCGCGTTCACCCGGGTTGGCTCCCCTTCATCGCGGCACGCATCACTTCCACTGGAGCGGGCTTGTTCCACCACCGCTCGAACGAGGCCGCCGCCTGTTGGACGAGCATCTCCGCCCCGTCGGTCGCCCGGATTCCCAGCGCTTCGGCCGCGCGAACGAACGGAGTCGGCTTCCTGCCATATACGAGGTCCATCGCGCCACCGACTCGGTTGAGGATCTCGAAGTCCAGCGGTGAGGGATCGGATTCCCCGAGGCCCAACCGGGTAGCGTTCACGACGAGATCGAAGCTTTCGCTTCGCAATCCCTCGAGGATCGGTGCGACTCTCGTTTTGTGTCCCCCGATTCGACGCGCAACCACGCGCGCACGTTCGGCCGTGCGATTGAAGATGAGCACCTCGGCGGCGTCCTCCTCGAGCAAGCCCATCAACGCTGCGCGGGCGGCACCGCCGGCACCGAGGAGCAGGACGCGGATCCCCGCCGGGGAGCCCTCGACGAAGCTGTTGAGCGCCCGCCGAAAACCGTCCACGTCGGTGTTATCGCCGTGGACCCTCCCGTCCTGGTTGCCCCAGAAGGTGTTGCAGGCCCCGGTTCGACGCACAGCGGGACTCGCGACGTCCACAACCGAGGCGGCCTTCTCCTTGTGCGGGAGCGTGACATTTCCGCCGCCACCTGCCCGGGACAGACCCCGCATGAAGCCTTGAAGGTCGTCTGAGGCGCAGCGAACGGCCACGTAGACCCCATCGACACCGGCTGCCGAAAACGCGGCGTTGAGGATCGTCGGAGACATCGAGTGCGCAACGGGATCGCCCAACAAGGCAAGAGCGCGAGTCGATGCCGTGACGCTCATTACTCGACCACCGGCTCGAGGCGCCGGAAGGCTCGATCGATCAGCCGTTCGAGGAACTCGAAGGTCTCGAGGTAGTGCTCATCGGGACCCCCGATGGGGTCGGGGACCGATACCGTGCCGTCCTCTTCTCCACCCTCGGCGAACGATGTGATCAGCGCCGCGTTCTCGCCTCGACCGAGCTCCACGACCTTCACGAGGTGGCCCGGTGACATCACCAAGATGAGGTCGGCCCACTCGGCTAGCTCGGGGCTGAGCAGCGTCGCACCGTGCTCCGACAGGTCTAGACCGTTCCGGGCTACCGCGCGAACCGCTCCACCGGAAGCGCGATCTCCGTCGAAAGCACTAACGCCCGCCGAGCGGACCTCGAAGCCCTGCCAGCCCAGCTCGGCGACCGCGCGACGCGCGATGGCCGCTGCCATCGGGCTCCGACAAGTATTGCCCGCGCACACGAGCAGGAGGCGGAACCCGCCTTCCACGTTAGGAATGGTTTCCATGAATCTCCGGTATCACGCGGCGGAGCCTGCCCACCGGAACGGCACCCTCCCGCAGCACGGTCGGCGTGCCGCTCGTACAGTCGATGATCGTGGAGGGGCTGGATTCCGGAAGCGTGCCCCCATCTAGGAGCCATACGTCGCTTCGCCCGAGTCGTTCGATCACCGCGGCCGCCTCGGTCCCCGACCGGGCAGGCTCCCGCCCCGGTTCGTTCAGGCTTGTCGACGTGAGCGGGACCCCCAGTCGCTCAAGGAGTCGTCCCACGATCGGCTGTGGGCTCACCCGCACCGCGACCGTTCCGTCCACGCTGCGCACACCCGAAAGGAAGATACCGCGGGGGTCCCCCAGTACCAGGGTCACCGCCCCGGGCCAGAAGATCGACGCGAGCTTCCTCGCTTCGTCGGTCCACTCCAGCGCTTCCACCGAGGCCGCCGACGGTACGAGGGCGATCAAAGGCTTGTCGCGCTCCCGGTGCTTGAGCTCCTGCACCCTGCGGATGCCCGAGAGCGTGCCCAGGGAACCGAAGCCGTACACGGTCTCGGTCGGATAAGCGATCACGCCGTCGCCCTCCAGGTGCGCGACAACCTTCGCGAGATCGGCTTCTGGATCTTCGCGGAGGTCGGTGCGGCGCCCGAGAAGGGTGATCGGAAAGGGGGGCGGGCCGCGTTCAGGCATGGTCGTTCCGGGCAGCCAGAATCGCTTCCGCGATCGGGATGTCTTCGGGCCGAGTCACCTTGATGTTGGTGGATCCGCCATCGATCATCTGGACCCTGCCCCCGACGGACTCCACGAGCGCGGAGTCAT
>JACZVV010000009.1 GCA_022572465.1 Chloroflexota bacterium | reverse complement strand
TCCAGGGGCGCACCCTCACGGTGAATGAAGCTCGCCCCCGGGAGCCTCGGCAAGGCGGCGGTGGCGGTGGCGGCGGCCGCTGGTAGCCCCTTAGCGCTGACGGCGAAGTAACGTCCGGGCCACGACCGGCGTCGGTCACCGTCCAACGGTGGCAGGGACGGTCGTGGCCTCGGAACAGCACGGCTCACAGACCGGAATGTTGTAGTGCCCAGGGCGTCGCGCCCTCGCATCCGGTCCTGGTCTTTGGGCCTCAACTCCCCGAGCTTCGCGCGTTGGGAGCGGCTGTTCGCCGTTGGGATTTCTGCTGTAAGAATCGATCACCACCGGTCACCGCTGGGCGACGCGGCGTGATGTCACTACGCATCCGAAGCGCCCCTCAGGGCGGTGCTGTACTCCTTTCTGTACTGGACGCGCGGAGAATAAGGGCTACATCGCGGGACAACTGCGCCACGCGTCGCGACCGCATGGCCAGGCAGCACTCCCGTCTGTACCCACGCCACGCCATTCCAACCAGGATGGCGCACGGGCAGCGTCGCGTGCGCCCGGTATGACGTGACCCCCAACGTCCGGGCCTATCGCCTGCGACGCACCTGTGCCGCCCGCTCATACGACGGCCGCTGCCGGTTGCACTATGAAGAGCAGTCGGCGGCGCTGCGACACGCGAGCGACGGCTGCCGTGCAGAGATGGCATTCTGCGGCAGCTCTGGCAAATCCAGCGTCTGGGCCCGGCGCTTGCTTGGGCGGTTGCACCTACCAGGAAGGCTGGCCACCTGCAGCGGTTTGACGTGTTTTCCCGATACAAGATTGGGTGTCTCTGCCATTAAGCTGTCTACGAATCTGTTGCATGCTCAGCCCAAGCGCAAATGACCTACGCCGTCGATAGCCACGCCGAATGGGACCACCCAGGGACGGCCAAAATCACGATCCGCTATGCCTCCACGCTAGCCTCGGACGCCTGCCCGCCTGGATGGTCATATCGCCGGGCCCGGATGACACGTTCTGCTTCAAAGACGAGCAATGGGAATTATCATCGCAATGATGTTGTCGGTGGCGGCGATCGTCGTCGGCACCGGGCTCCTTACCAACTCCTCGGTCTCATCGGTGGGGACAGTGGCCGACGCCTGGAAAGCCATGGAGGTCCGTCACGGGGAGATCTACCGCACGAGCCTCGCAGCCGTCAAAAGGGACACCGTGGACAACGACTCGTTGGACTATACCCTCAAGAACTCGGGCCAGGTTTCTCTAGCGGACTTCGATGCCTGGGACCTGACGGTGCAGTATTACGACGCCAGCGGGAACTACATGGTGAAGTGGCTGCCCAGGACGACCACGGGATTGGCGAACGATGAGTGGAAGATCACCGGGATCTACATCGACACCGCCAGCGCCATCAGCGAGATCTTCGAGCCCAACGTCCTCGGCGCCAGTGAAGAGATGGTGATCAGGCTAAAGTTGGCCCCCGCGATGGGCGACGGAACGAACGCAACGATCAACATCGCGGCGCCCAACGGCGCAACGCTTTCGGAAACGTTCCAGTTCTTGTATCTGCCCAGCGACGACTTCGAGAGCGGCGGACTGACCGGCGGGTATGGATGGCTCGCCGATTGGGCTGCCACGGGCAACGCCTCGGTAACGACCATTGGAACTCCCCACGGCGGGACGCACCACCTCAGGCTGCAAAACTCGTCGAGCTATATCGAGCGGTCGGCCAACCTGGCGGGCATGTCGAACCTGCGCCTGCAATTCTGGGCCAAGGTCGACTCCTTCGAAGCCGGCGACACCGCAGTGGCGTTGGTCAGCTCGAACCATACCGACTGGACGACGGTCAAGACGTGGACCAGCGCCGACAGCGACGATACCTACAAATTCGTCGACATCGATCTATCGTCATACACCATGTCATCCGAGTTCTGGATTGCGTTCAACTCAGGAATGGACGACGGCGGCGATAAGTTCTACGTCGATGACCTGGTTATCGTGAGATCGTAGATGGGCGAATCCGGTTGCCAAGGGAAGATGAAGAACGCTGCGCCGATTGTTGAGAGGAAGCATTAGCACGCGTTTTCGGCGTCATCCACCAGGCGGCGGGCCACTACGCGCAGCTTAGATGATGGCGCGGGCGTAAAACAGTCGGGGGGACTGGGTGCGGCGGGTGTTGGGAGCACGCTGGTGGGCGCTCAGCTCAGCTTCCCTAACCCGTGGGATCGGTCGGCCGCTCGCGTGCCTGCACGATGTCGCTTCGATAGAGAAGAGACAGTGTGACTCAGCGGCCCCGAAGGTCTGTGGCGACTTTATCGAGCTTGGCCACGAGCTCGTCGAGGCGCTCGACGATACGGGCGCCGGAGAGAGCCAACGCCGCCCGTTGGATTGCCTCGCTGTGCAGTTTGGCGGGTCCGGGTGGTTGTTGCGCTGGCAGGAACGCCGTTGCGCCGGGATTGGTTTTGATGGTTGGCGCTTTGATGCTGTGTGGGGAATTGGCTCTCTGGATTGAAATCCCCGTAGTCGAAGTTGGGCAGGCGCCGCCGCTCGATCGGCTCTTCCAGGACCCTCTCCACTGCCCGCACCATGGACGCATCTTCTTCCGCTGCTAGCGTGAAGGCCTCGCCTTCGTTGAGCGCGCGGCCGGTGCGTCCGATGCGATGCGTATAGGCATCAACGGTATTGGGCATGTCGAAGTTGATGACGTGCGTAATTTCGCGCACGTCGATGCCGTGGGCCGCGAGATCGGTGGCCACCAAGATATCGTGCTTCCCCTGGCGGAAGCCGTCCATGGACTTCTGTCGCTGGTTTTGGGACATGTTGCCCTGTAACGCCGACACTTTGTGGCCCTCCCGCTGGAGGTCGGCGGCCAAACGCCGTGCCCTATGTTTGGTGCGGGTAAAGATCAGCACCTTGCCAGTGGGGGTCTGCCGAATCATGTCCAGCAGAAGCTGTTTTTTAAGAGTGGCGGGCACCGGGTATAGAGCATGGGAAACGGTGGCGGCGGGCGCTATGGGGTCTACTTGGACGGTGACCGGGTTCTTCAAAATTTGTAGGGAAAGCTCCCGTATGTCGTCAGGCATGGTGGCGGAAAAAAACAGGGTCTGGCGATTTTGGGGTAGGTGCTGAAGAATTCGGCGTACATCGGGTAGGAAACCCATGTCGCACATGGTGTCGGCCTCGTCCAGGACGAGTATTTCCACGGCGGTGAGCCGGAGATTGCCTTCGGACAGGTGGTCAAGCAAACGGCCGGGGCAGGCGATAACCAGGTCCACACCGTGCTTCAATGCTTTGGTCTGTGGTACTTTGCTCACTCCGCCATAGATAGTCACGCTTCTCACGTCGGTTTGCTTGCCCAGAACCCGGGCGTCCTGGTATACCTGTTCGGCCAGCTCTCTGGTGGGTACCAACACCAGACTCTTCGGTGTGCGGGACCGGCGGCGGCGCAGCTTTTGCAGAATCGGCAGCAGGAAGGCGGCGGTTTTGCCGGTGCCGGTTTGAGCCAAGCCTAGTATGTCATGGCCCTGGAGAGCTTTCGGCAGGGCCTGCTGTTGGATAGGGGTGGGATGTTCCCACCCCATCTCCCGAATTCCGGACAGAATATCCGGTTCTAGATGGAATTGTTCAAAAGCCACGGGGAGAACTCCTTTGACTCCACTGAGCCAAGCTTAGCTCTCAGCCCGATGTCAGTTTTTCGCAAAATTCAGCAACGGGTCAACGGTGGAGGGTGTAACGAGAGAAACAGTGGTTCATGCGTCGTTATCAACTATAACAGCCGGAATTCCCCATATCAAGCTGCCTGGACCCAAGCGCCTCACCATTTTCGAAGAGAGTCAGCGTAGTTTCATGCATGGCGTCAGCCTTCCCATTAATCCCGCATTAGCGTGCGGCCATCAGGGGAATGGGTGAAATGCTCTCGTTGCGAGACGCCCACGGGCGCTAGGCCCGGTTCGGTTTCGAGACGGCTGAGACGGTGAGGCGCCTTCCGCCCACGGCTCCGGGGTCTGCACGGGACCTGGCTGACGATGAAGCGTGCTGACACGGGCCGGGGCAAGTCCGAAATCGTGCCTGAGGACCGGGGAGATGATGGTTGACGGGCTTCTGAAGGAAGGATATGTTCTCATCATTCTATCGGACTAGAGCGGTCCCAGCCCATATGGGGAATCTCGGTTCGCAATCCAGGTGCAGGTATGGAAACAGCCGGCCTGAGCGCAGTCACGGGAGCCTTCGGCTACACCGGCAAGCACATCGCTCAGCGACTTCTTTCGATGGGAAAGACGGTCAAGACCCTCACCGGACACCCCAATCACCCCAACCCCTTCGGAGAGCGGGTCAGCGTCGCCCCGCTGAACTTCGGCGACTCAGAGGAGTTGGTCAGGAGCCTGCAAGGAGCTGAGGTCCTTTACAACACCTATTGGATTCGTTTTCCGCGCGGCCAGGTCACTTTCGATAAGGCCGTGGAGAACACCAAGACGCTCATCAAGGCCGCCGAGGACGCGGGTGTCCGCCGTATCGTGCACGTCAGCATTACCAACGCCTCCGCCGACTCTCCCTTGCCCTACTTCAAAGGCAAGGGGATCGTGGAACAGGCCATCAGGAGCTCCAGGTTGTCTTACGCCATCGTCAGGCCAACCGTCATCTTCGGAATGGAAGACATCCTGATCAACAACATAGCCTGGTTTTTGAGACGGGTCCCAGTGTTCGCAATATTCGGGTCGGGCGCCTATAGGATCCAGCCGATTTTCGTGGAGGATGTGGCTGAGATAGCGGTCAGTGCGGCTCACCAGAGCGACAACGTAACATTGGACGCTACAGGCCCGGAGACTATGACGTTCGAGGGGCTGGTCCGCCTCATCGGCGACAAGATCGGAAGCCGTGCGCGGCTCATTCACGTAAGGCCGGGACTGGCTCTGTTTCTGTCGAGGCTCATGGGCTACGCAGTCAGAGACGTGGTCCTGACCCGGGACGAAATGGAGGGGTTAATGGCGAACCTGCTGATTGCTGAAGGCCCTCCAATGGGTCAGACGCAGCTGAGCGACTGGCTGGAGCAGAATGCGGATGACATCGGCGTGAGCTACGCTTCGGAGATGAGCCGCCACTACAGGTGAGGCTGACCCTTGTTGCTCAGCCTCCTTGAGGCGTCCCGGCGGGGTCTGATTTTCTCGGGTGGCATTGGGGAAAATCAGGGCTTCCTCGATTCAGGATGCACAGCGGCCCAGGCCCGTCATCTTCGACGAGAGCCATCGGACGTCAACCACCATGTTGTGCATGTGCAGGCCGAGGCCCGGTTGCGTCATGTACGCGGCGATGGCTGCAACGTTGTCAGCAACGTGGGCGGCCAACGGCGAACGTGAGGGGACGACGGTGGATAAAGGGAGGTAAAGTATACGTGTTGCCGAACCGTCGCCAACGGCAACGGTCGCCGGGACCTGGGTTTCTACCGCAAGGGATCACTCGGCGGATTCCGGTGTCGGCCACCATAGGCAAGGTGGAGGTGTTCGCGCGGGCCAATCCGCACTCCGAGGGCAAAACAGTATGGAACAGCGCCACGGCCGTTACTTTTTAACCGATGATTCGTCGAGGGTGGACGTGACTACGGTCCACGCTTGGTTGACGGAGACGTATTGGGCTCAGGGCCGATCGAAAGAGGTGGTGGCGGAGTCGGTCGCAAACTCGCTCTGCTTCTCGATGTTCGATGGGGACGAGCAGATCGGCTTCGCGCGGGTGGTCACGGATCGATGCACGTTCTCGTGGATCTGTGACGTTGTCATTCGCTCCGACATCCGAGGCGAGGGGCTGGGGAAGTGGATGATGGCCTGTGTCGTCGACCATCCGTCCATCAGGGAAACACTTCAAATTCTCTCGACGCGAGACGCTCACGGGCTATACGGGCGGTTCGGTTTCGAGATGGCTGAGATGATGAGGCGGCCACGCCGGGGACGACCGTGAGCACTCCGTGGGCCACGGCGGTCTCCCTGGCGAACGGACTCCTCCGATGTCGCAGCCGATGCGCGGGCACGTCGTCCCGGCGATCGGTCGAACGCTGCTCAACGCAACCCGTACAGGTTCACGGCGTTGCCCGCGAGGATGGCGCGGCGTTCGTCCTCGGGGACTCCAGCCATATGCTCCTCGATTGAGTCCCTCGAATGAGGCCAAATGCCGTCTGCGTGGGGATAGTCGTTGCACCACATGATGTTCTCGATACCGATGAGGTCCCGGATGCGAATGCCGACCAGGTCTTGGATGTAGGTCCCGTAGACCTGCCGGTGGAAGTAGAAGCTCGGCAGCTCATCGAGGGAGGCGTTGGTGTAGTGGCGGTGGCGCTCGAACACCAGGTCCATCCAGGGGACGAAGTAGGCCATCCAGCCCACGCCGCTCTCGACACAGACGATCTTGAGCTTCGGATGCCGCTCGAGCACCCCGGAGCAGGCCAACACCGCGATCGGCTCCGAGAGCATGCTCTTGTTGCACGACATCGAGATGATGGTGTCGCTCTCGAGGCCCTTGCCCAAAGGCTGGGTGCCGAGATGGATATGAGCGGGCATATCGAGCTCTTCGAGGACCGACCAGAGGGGTCCGTAGAACGGGTCGTTGTACTGATGATGCGCCGGTGAAGAGTAGGGGCCCTGGATGCCCGGCACGGCGGGAATGAGGACGCCTCGCAGTCCGATCCGCCGCGCCCTCTGGGCCTCGCTGGAGGCGAGCTTCATGTCCCACATGGGCAGCTCGGCCACGCCGAGGAAATGGTCCGGCGCGGTAGCGCAAAACTCGGAGAGCCAGTCGTTGTACGCTTGCATGAGCGCGAACTTCAGCGCCAGGTCCTCCGTGTACAGCGGGATGACGCCGTCGAAGATCACGTCGACGTCGACGGCGTCCAGGGCCTGGTCCTTCAACCGGGCGTCTGGGTCCCATCCACCCTGGTGGCCGTCGCGGAAGGTGCGACCGACAGCGCGCAGATCCTCGGACCGTTTGCCGGCGTCGGCCGCGATCAGGTTGCAGGGAAACTCACGCCCCTCGAAAACGAGAACCTCCACCTCGCCGTGGGGATCGATCCGTTTACGGCCAAGGCGAGGGGCGCGAGCGCGGAACGGCGCCGCGACGCGCTCACGCCACATCGCCGGCGGCGGGTTGACGTGCGTCCCCACCGAAACCAGGTTATAGGTCTGGGCCACGGCGGTCTCCTTGGCCTACGGACTCCTCCGATGTCGTTGCCGAATCGCCGGCACGTCGATCGGGCGATCGGAGGCCGCTCGCGGTCACTTGGCCTGCCATCGAGGCGGGCGTTTTTCGAGGAACGAGCGTGGGCCTTCCAGGGCGTCCTCGGTCTGCGCCACCCGCAACCGGTAGCTTTCCGCCAGGAGCTCCGCTTCGTAGACAGGCAAGGACAGGCCCTTGCGGATCGCCATTCGGGTGCCCCGGACCGCGAGGGGAGCATTCTTGTTCACCGTGGCTGCGATCTCCCACGCGCGCTCCATCAGGCGGTCGTGGGGCACCACTTCGGTGATGAGTCCCAGGTCGTAGGCCCTTTGCGCGCTGACACGCTCGTGTTTGCCCATCAGAGCCATGCGCATGGCGACGTTGAGGGGAAGCACGCGCGCCAGCCGCACCATCTCCCGGCCCGACACGATGCCGATACTGACGTGGGGATCGAAGAACGTCGCCTGGTCGGAGGCGATGGCGATGTCGGAGGTCGTGATCAGGTCCAACCCGGCGCCCGCGGCGATGCCGTTGACCGCGCAGATGAAGGGCTTGGCCATGAGCCGGTAGGGAGCGGTCGCCTCCTGTGGGGCATCCCACTGCCGAAACGAGCCCAGGAGCTGCTCACCCTGGTCGTCGATGCCCACCGTTCGACCGCTGGCATCGCCCTTGGGAATCTTGTTCACGTCGGCGCCCGAGCAGAGGGCCCGCCCGTTCCCGGTTATGATGATCGTCCACACGTCGGGGTCCGACTCAGCGTCGCCGTAGGCGTCGTTCAGGTCCTTGATCATCGCGTCGTTGATCGCGTTCAGCTGGTCTGGCCGGTCCAACGTGATGCACGCCGTCTTGTCTCTTTTTTCATATACGATCGTCGTGTAGGCCATCTTTCGTTCCTCCATTCGCCATCGGCGGAGCGAGTCTGGACGCCGGTCACTGATGCGCCATAGGGTCAGGATAGCGGCGCTCTCCCGGCTCCGGCCAGCTGGGCAGCCGGCGGCCTATCGCCTCGCCGACGGCCTCGCGCCAACCTTCGAGCACCTCGGCGTAGAAGCTCGTATCGACGTAGTTGCGCCAGGCGACAACCTTGCCGCCGGCGAACCGCCAAACGGCCCAGCCACTGTTTCTGCATGGCTGTCCGTTCCATGTCCTGTTCCGGGTAAACCAGTGCACGAGGACGGAATCGTCGTTGGCCCAGAGCTCCGTCTTGACGATCTCGGACGCCTCGGGCCACACCTTCCGCGCTGCTTCGAAGAGACGCTCCAACGCGGCGCGGCCGCGGTGGTCGCCGCCCAGGGGCCACCGCCTGCCCTGGAAGCGGACGTGCACATCGTCGGCGAACAGTGCGTGGGACTGGCCACGGGGCGCTTGCCACCATTCGGCGGCCGCGGCGAGGTTCTCCCGCATGTGGGTCGGCGCGCAGGCTTTTCCATCGGTCAGCGATGTGTCTAGGGGCCATTCGTTCTCCGCTGGATTTGGATACCAGGGAGCTCCGGTCCGTTCATACCGCGAAAGCCATCGGCCGAGCTCCGGTCCCACGATCGTCCGCCACCCGGCGTGCACCTCCTCGAAGAACTCGCTGTCGGTGTACTCCTGCCACTCGGCGACTTTACGGTCGCGGAACGCGTGCCGGGTGAGCCCGCTGTTGCGGCACTGGAGGCCGTTCCACGTCCCGTTGGTGGAGAACCATTCGGTGCAGATCGTGTCCTCGCCCACCCAGTATTGATTGTCGTGAAAGACCGATCGCTGGGTCCACACTTTCCGCACCGCCTCCAGCAGTTTGAGAATGGTGGCGCGGCCGCGGTGGTGCCCGGAGATGACCCACGTGCCGGGGAGGAAGGAGTGGATCGTATCGGCGTACATGTCGCCGAAGAGCTCGGTCCGCTGCACGTCGGCACCGGCGCCGGAGGGCTCCCACAGCGTTTTGTATTCCGGAAGCAAGGCGAGCATCTCGGTCATCACGTTGGCTCCGGCGTCGCGGGTTTCGGTCGAACGGCCCAGATCGCGCGCACTACCTCTCGATCCCGTAGGCCTGAAGGGCGTTCTCGCCCAGCACGAGGCTTTTCTCTGATTCACCCAATCCCTCGAGGTTCTTCCATAGCGCTTGGGTAACCGAGGAGTCCATGATGTCCATGTGAGGGTAATCGGAGGCCCACATCATCCTTTCGGCTCCCATGTCGTTGATGGCGCTGCGGATGGTGGTCTCGTCGGGGTCGAAGGAGACCCACACCTGTCGTTGAATGTATTCACGGGGCGTCAGACTCAGGTGGCGCACCTGCCACTGGACTACCTCGAGCCAATGTTCGATCTTCCCTATGAAGAACGGCAGCCACCCGCCGCCCGACTCCAGAACCAGCACTTTGAGCTTGGGGAAGGTTTCGAGGACGCCGGTTCCCAGAAGCATGTACAAGGCCATCATGTCGTCGATCAGGAAGTGAATGGGCTTGCCAACGTAGAAGAACTGGTCGCCCCAACGTGGTTTGTAGACCTGAGAAGCGCCAAAGACCTCCGTGGTGCCGGATGGATGCATGCAGACGGGGACGCCGAGCCCCTCGATGGTCTCCCACAACGGGTAGAACGTTGGATCGTGAAGCATTCGGCCGTCGGGCGTGGCCACGGGCCGGACGAACACGCCGCGCATGCCGAGCTTTTCCACGGCCCGGCGGGCCTCCACGACGGCTAGATCGGGGTCCTGGACGGGAATCGCCGCAACGCCGACGAGCCGGTCGGGCGCCACGGAGCAATAGTCCGCCAGCCAGTCGTTGTAGGCCGCGCACGCGGCGGCGGCGTGGTCCGGCTCCTTGATCGCGCCCAGGAGCAGGCCCAACGACGGGTAGAGCACGGCGATGTCGATCCCCTCCCGGTCCAGCTCCGCAACCCTGGCCTTGGGGTCGAGCCCGGGCGCCGGCAGGTCCTCCCACCTCCAGCCGCGGGGGTGCATGCGGACCTCGGGCGGCTGGTTGGCCATCCCGTTGTTGGCGGCCATTCGCTGCACGACTTTCCCGTAGACGAGGGCCTGCTCCAGCTCCAGCTCGTCGTTCCAGACGACACGGATCGTGTCTTCGCGGTACTTCTTGGGGACGCTGTCCACCCAGAGGTTCCGGGGCTCCAGAACGTGGCCGTCGGCGTCCACGAGGCGTACTTTGGAATTCGCGTCGGCACTTGTGCTCATCGAAATCCTCCAGACCAGGGCTCGCGCGTTGGCGCGGGTAGGGCGCCGAGCGACGCTGCGTCGTGGGCGACGAGGGACTTCACCGGCGCGCTCCCCCCTTCTCCGTTACCCGAAGCACACGGCCAGGGTATGCT
The DNA here is from genome assembly GCA_022572465.1 of Chloroflexota bacterium. Lineage (GTDB taxonomy): Bacteria > Chloroflexota > Dehalococcoidia > SHYB01 > SHYB01 > JACZVV01. The sequence continues at coordinate 36,905 of JACZVV010000009.1, read as the reverse complement.
CCCTCGTGGTGGAGGCCCCGCATCAGCACCTCTCCATTCACGATGGTGTACTCGACACCTTCGGGGACCGCGGCGTAGCGCTCATCGCCCCCGGGGATCTCGCCGGACAAGCCTTTAGAGGCCAGGCCGATGCGCTGCGGGTCGAACACGACGATGTCGGCGGCATAGCCCGGGCGCAAGAGCCCCCGATCGCGCAGGCCAAACACCGACGCCGGGGCAAGGGTGAGCATGCGAACCGCCTCTTCCAGGGTGAAGACTTGCTGGTTGCGAACGTACTCTTGCAGGAAGTACGTAGTGTAATCGGCGCCGTCGTCGCGGTCGAGGTGGGCGCCGGCGTCGGAGATGCCCACGAGCGCGTAGGGCGAACGGAGATCGCGACGCAGCGCCTGCTCCGCGTCGTGGTCGCGGGCTCGACACGTCCTGAACAGCGTATCGAGGCCTTCGTCCAGCGCGAGGTCGAGCAGCGCGTCGGCGATCTCCTTATGCTGCTCCGCGGCGAGTTGGGCGATGGACTTGCCTTCGTGACGTTTGTTTCTCTCCAGCGCCGTCCGGTGAACGTAGGTGGTGTCCCAGGGAAGTCCGGGGAGCACGACGCCCTTCGCCGGGTCCGTGTTCGGATGGAGGGCGTCTCGCCGCATGGCCTGGCGAAAAGCATCGTCTCTCAGCAGCCGCAGCCGCTCATCCAGGTTCTGACGCATCACCTCACCCCAGCTCAGCATGCCGTCGAGGATCGAGGTGCCCTTGGATGTTTTCTTCAAGCTAAACACGCGATCGAACTGCCGGACCTGGAGCAGGCCGAAGACCGGCGCCGCGGCGTCGATGGCTTCCTGGACCAGCCGGGTCTGGATGACGACGTTGCACCCCGTTTCCTGGGCCACGCGGATGAGGAAGGCCCGATCGTGGTCGTCGATCCCGAAGACGCTGCTCCGCGGCAGGATCATGAGAGACCCGGCGTGGAGTTCGCCCACGACGCCACAGAGCCGCTCGACCTCATCGTCGCTGGCGAGGCGGCTGGGAATGGGCTCTTCGTACCACCCGACGGCGCTCGGCGACAGCGCGGTGGAGAAACCGGCGGCCCCGGCATCCATGGCCCGCCGGACCTCGGCCTCCATGCGCTCGATCTCTCCGCCGGTCGCCCGCCGCTCGGACGCCTCGCCGCCAAGGACGTAGCGGCGGATCGCGGTGTGGCCGACGTAGGGGACGACGTTGACGCCCAACCGGCGTTCCAGCACGCCGAGGTACTCCGCAAAACTCTCCCATTCCCAAGAGATACCCCGTTCGAGGGTCTCCAGGGACATCCCCTCGACCTTGGCGAAGGTCCTGGTCATGTAGTCCCGGTCTTGGGGGCGGACTGGCGCCAGGGTGTAGCCGCAGTTGCCGGTGACGACGGTAGTCACACCGTGCCAGGTCGACGTGAGCGCCAGGGGGTCCCAGCAAAGCTGGGCGTCGTAGTGGGTGTGAGGGTCGATGAAGCCTGGGGCGACGACGAGACCGTCAGCATCGATCGTTCGATGAGCGCGCCCCCGGATGCGGCCGACGTCGGCAACGACACCGCTCTTGATGCCCACGTCGGCGTGGGTCATGGGCAGACCCGAGCCGTCGACGACGGCGCCGTTTTTGATAACGAGGTCGTATTCCAACGTCGGCCCCCCCTGGTGCGCCTACTCAGGCCCCACGGGGATGCCCGGGACCTTCATGCGGATGCAGCATACGGCCTCACGCCAGGTGACGTACAGCGTCCTCCAATCGGCGCCGCCCCAGCCCACGTTGGACGGCCCGGCGGGCGGAATCTTCAGCCGCCCAAGCTTGACGCCCGCGGCGTCGAAGATGTGGATGCCGCCCGGCCCCGTGCAGTAGACGTTGCCCTCGACGTCCACCTTCATGCCGTCCACGGCCCCGGCCTCGTCTCCCTCCAACGCCGCGAAGACACGGCCATCGCCCAGGGAGCCGTCGGCCAGCACGTCGAACGCGCGAATATGTTTGAGGCGGGTGTCGTCGACGTAGAGCGTCTTCTCATCGGGTGAGAACGCGAGTCCGTTGGGGTGCTCGAAATCATCGGCCACGCGCGTCAGGTCGCCCTGGGGGGAGATTCGATAGACGCCCTCTACCGGTTGCTCTCTGGGGGCGAGCACGCCCGACCGCGGATGCGTGATGCCCGAATCCGGGTCGGTGAAGTAGATGCTGCCGTCGGAGGCCACCACGACGTCGTTGGGGCTGTTGAGGCGGCCGCCATCGTAGTCCTTGGCCAAAGCCGTCAGCGTGCCGTCGGCCTCCTGGCGAGAGACGCGCCGCCCGACGTGCTCGCAGGAGATGAGGCGGCCTTCACGGTCCAGCGTGAGGCCGTTGGCCTTGAAACTTGGGTCTCGGTAGACGGTGACGCCTTCCGATGGGGACCAGCGATGGATCCGGCCGCTGGGGATGTCGCTGAAGTAGAGGCAGCTTTCCTTTTGGCTCCAGACCGGCCCCTCGGTGAAGACGAAACCGATGGCGATGGGCTCGAACGATGCGGTCTCATCAATCAGCCGGCTGAGGCCCTGGCTGAACGTTTCGATTTGCATGGGAGCGGTGGGAGGTGTGGTGTCGATCGATACCGGGTGGCCCGCGAAAGCGTGACAGTTCGTCCCGGATGTGTCAAACGGCGCCGGCCTTCGCCATACGTGGCCGAAGCGAGGGTGCCGCAAAGGCGCACTGTGGTAGTATCGGGTCGCCTCCGATCGGCGTTCGTGAAGCAGACCACGGCGATGCACGGTCTCAACGCGTCCTCGCGGGACATCTCTGGATAACGGCCGGGGCCTGGAAGGCGGCCGGGGAGCTGGCCATGAGCAGCCAAAGACCTGAGGGAGACGATAGGCCCCCGCCGCTGCCGCCGTACCGCGTGCTGGACCTCACGGAAGGCGGCATCAATTGGGCCGGGCGTGTGCTGGCCGACCTTGGGGCCGACGTCGTCAAGGTCGAACCTCCCGGGGGAAGTCCAACCCGGCGCAGGGGGCCGTTCTACGGGGACGCACCCCATCCGGAACGAAGCTTGTTCTGGTTCGCCTACTGCGCCAACAAGCGAGGCATCACGCTCGACCTCGAGTCCCCTGCCGGGCGACAGCGTTTTCGAGAGCTCGCCGCCCGCGCCGATCTGGTCCTGGAGTCCTTTCCCCCCGGCTACCTCGAAGGCCTCGGCCTGGGCTACGCGGACCTCCGGTCGGCGAACCCCGGCGTCGTGGTGACATCGGTGACGCCCTTCGGGCAGACGGGCCCGTACGCCGGGTATAAAGCGCCGGACCTGGTGGCGTGGTCCATGGGCGGCATGGCCTTCGTCACCGGCGACGAGGACCGCCCACCCGTGCGGGTCGGTTTCCCCCAGGCCGAGCTCCACGCCGGCGCCCACGCCGCGGCGGCGTCGCTGATCGCGCTGTGGCGCCGCGGGCGAACGGGCCGAGGCCAGCACATCGACGTCTCGGTCCAGAGCGCCGTGGTGTGGACGATCATGAACGCCGCCGCCTACCCCGGACTGCAAGGAGAGAACGTCCAACGGTCCGGGGCCTCGACGACCAGCGAAACGATCAAGCGGCAGATGCATTGGAAATGCAAGGACGGCCACGTCGCTTCCGGGATGGCCGGCGGGATCGCGATGGGCCGCTCGACGGCGCGCCTGGTCCAATGGATGGACCAGGAAGGCTTCGCCACGCAGGCCATGCGGGAGCGGGACTGGGTGACGTGGGACGTGTACCGCCTCATGCTCGAGGGAGGCCCGGAGGCGGACGAGTTCAACGCCGCCCAGGACCAAGCCGAGCAGTTTTTCGCTACCAAGGACAAGGCCGAGCTCTACCAGCGGGCCGTGGCCGAGCGCATCATCCTCGCTCCATGCAACACCGTCCGCGACATCGCGGAGAGCCCGCAGCTCGAGGCCCGAGACTATTGGGCTACGATCCATCACCCGGAGCTCGACGCCACGATCTCTTATCCCGGCCCGTACGTGAAGCTCAGCGAAAGTCCGGTCCGCATCCAGAGGCCGGCGCCGCTGATCGGCCAGCACAACGATGGTCTGTGGGAGCAGGCTGCACCACACACCAGCGAGCCGCCCTCGCCGACGGCTGCAAGCGACGATGCAATGCCGTTCGAAGGGCTCAAGGTCCTGGACCTCACCTGGGTCGCCGTGGGCCCCATCACGATGAAGTTCTTGGGCGATCACGGCGCGACGGTCGTTCGTGTGGAGTCGGTGACGAGGCCGGACCCGGCCCGGAGCGTCCCGCCGTTCGGGGGCGCCACGCCCGGCTTCAACCGGAGCGCCTTCTCTTCGAAGTTCAACACCAACAAGCTCGGCCTTGGGTTGAACCTGGCCAAGCCCAAGGCGCGGGAGATCATCGAGCGGCTGCTGCGTGAATGGAGGCCGGATGTCATCGCGGAGAGCTTCACGCCCAAGGCGATGCGCTCGTGGGGGCTGGACTACAAGAGCGTCAGCGTCTACCGGCCGGACATCATCTACTTCAGCACCTGCCAGCAAGGCCAGACCGGACCCCACGCGGCCTTCGCCGGCTACGGCCCCCAAGCGTCGGCCCTCTCCGGGTTCGCCCACATCACCGGCTGGGCGGATCGAGACCCCGCGGGGCCATACGGCGCGTACACCGACTTCGTGAACCCGCCGAACGCGGCGGCGGCGGTGATCGCGGCCCTGGAGTTCCGGCGCCGGACGGGCAAGGGCCAGCACATCGATCTGTCGCAGTACGAGTGCGCCGTGCACTACCTGGCGCCCGCGGTGCTGGACTACCGCGTCAACGGCCGCGTTCTGGGCCGCAACGGCAATCGAGACGACTTCTACGCGCCCCACGGCATCTTCCCGTGCAGGGAGTCGGAACGGTTCCCGGAAGGGGGCTCGTGGTGCGCCATAGCCGTCACCGGCGACGAGGAGTGGCGCGCCCTGGCTGGAATCATGGGCCGCGCGGACTGGGTCGAAGACTCCCGGTTCGCCACGCTGGAAGGGCGCAAGGCCCACGAGGCCGAGCTGGAGCAGGCGATCGGCGAATGGACGAGCTCGCGGGATAGCTTCGAGGTGATGCGAAGCCTCCAGGAGGCGGGCGTGCCCGCGGGCGTTGTCCAGAAGGGGTCAGACCTCTCGTCGGACCCTCAGCTGGCCCATCGGGGCCACTTTCGCCAGCTCAACCACACGGAATGCGGCCCCATGCCATACGAAGCGCTGCCCTTTCATCTGAGTGAGACGCCCGGCGAGCTGTCGAGCGCGGCCCCGTTGGTGGGCGAGCACAACCTGCGGATCCTCGAGGAGTTCCTCGGCATGCCGGGCAGCGAAGTGGGCGTTCTGTTGGAGGAGGGCGTGCTGGAGACTTCTTAGGAATCGATGTCCAGGTTTTAAGATCTTGCATCGAGTCCGAGTGTCTCCGTATCACCGTCTTCGACGCCAGCGCGTACGCGACGAACCCAGCAGGATGCATCCTGAGCTATTAGACTGGATCACCGTTGGCGCAGGAGGAAATCTGGACGGCATTTTCCAAAGGGGCACGTGGGGCAAGGGGGTTAACATAGCTGTGGTAAAAATACTTGGGGCAGTTCAGTTTTCTGTAACGCAATGCGTTATAGAAAAAGTCCTTGAACGGACATGCGTATGGGCTGATTGAGAAAAATGCGCTCAAATAAAATAATACTCATCGCTGCGCTGGTGTGACGAGTATCGAACTTTTCGCTGAATTGAAAATATTGCAAGCCCAGAAAGCTTGACTAGAGACATAGAGGAATTGTTTGCCGAGATGATGTTAGAGCATGTATCGTGTTATGGATCGTACTTTGGCTTACCACCAAACTTGGTTAAGTCGACAATTGGTATTTTATTATCATCAAGGTCAGCGAGAACGGCAAACTTACCGCATCGTATCTCAACTGGTTCGTGCAGAATTTTATACCCCTGTTTGCGAAACTCCTTGCAGAAGGCTTCTACATTTTCCACCAAGAAGCTAAAATCTGGGTTCGGGATAGTTGAGTCATGATGAATAACAATTTCGGATGCGCTTTGAGGAAAAATAAAACCAATCATCTCTCTCTTTTTGTCAGTCCAAACCCGCTTTAAACCAAGAACTTCCTCGTAGAATATTACAGAGGAATCAAGGTCTGTCACGAAGAACATAACGCTGTCAATTGTTAACAATCTCTTCATAGCCGTTACTCTACCCCAAAGCCGCCTGCTTGGCGATTCTTTGGTTTAACGTTACGAGCTCCCCGCATTGAACCGGAATTCCCCGTATCAAGGTGCCTGGACCCAAATAACGCACCATCTTCGACGAGAGGCATGGTAGTATCACTCACGAATGCCGTCAACCATCCGATCAAGCTCAAAAAGCCGTCTCTCGGCGTCGTAAGGTAGCGTTCGCCAGGCAACGGAGGCAGCCTTCACGATGTTCGCGCTCCCCTCCAACTCGTCCAGGCGCGTACCCCCCCTTGGCTACCTCATCACCGCCGATGACGCCAAGGATGTTCGCTACCCAGGTGCTGCATGGTCCGACGATGCTTTCCAGACTTGTCGAGGATCCCGATGATTGGGGACGCTCATCGAGACTCTCCGATAGCCCCGACACGTCGGGGCTATCGGGGACCCCGCCTCAACGCTCTAAACGCCGGGCGTTCGGAAGGACCGGCGGGTTCAACACGCGCACCGGCGTTCCGGCAAGATACGAGGCGATCCCCTGCACCGTGTGCTCGAAGAACAGCTCGTAGGTGGCCCGCGTGACGTAGCCGACGTGGGGCGTCAGCACCACGTTGTCCAACTCCCTGAACGGGTGGTCCGGTGACAATGGCTCCTCGTCGAAGACGTCGAGGCCGGCGCCGGCGATCGACCGCGACCGCAGGGCGTCGACCAGGGCCGGCTCCTCCACGATCGGCCCTCGCGACGTGTTGATCAGAAACGCCGTTGGCTTCATCAGACCCAGCTCCCGGGCGGTTACCAGGCCCCTGGTCCGATCGCTGAGCACGAGATGGACCGACAGAACGTCCGAGCGGGCGAAGAGCTCGTCCCGTGACACCAGCGCCGCGCCGTGCCGCGCGGCTGTGTCGGCGGTCAGGTTCTGGCTCCAGGCGATGACCGACATCTCGAAGGCCAGGCCAACGGCAGCCACGCGGGACCCCAACCGGCCGAGCCCGAGGAGACCCAGCGTCTTGCCGTTCAGGTCCTCTCCGACCGTCGTCTGCCACAGGCCTCGTTGGATCGCATCGTGCTCTCTGGGGATGTGGCGTAGCAGAGAGAGAATCAGCCCCCACGTCAGCTCGGCGGTGGGGTATCCCCGTCCATTGGTGCCGCAGACGACGATCCCCAGGCCGGTGGCGGCGTCGAGGTCGATGGCCGCGTTGCCGAGACCGGTGGTCACGAGGAGCCGGAGATTTGGAAGCTGCGACAGCAGGTCGCGCTGAAAGGGAGTCCGCTCGCGCATGCACGCGACGATCTCGAAGTCGCGAAGCCGCTCCACCAGGTCGCCGACGCCGGAGAGATGGTCCTTGAACACCTGGACCTCGGCATCGTCCGGTAGGGCGCCCCAGTCCGCCATCTTCAAAGCGACGTCCTGGTAGTCGTCCAGGACCGCGACCTTTACCATGTTTTTACCATCCTGTACCTCCGGGCCCGCACCTCCGGCCAAGCCTGTGCATCCTTTAGCCGAGGGCGTCTGTCAGCCGTCGCCTGGCATTGTACGATGTCGAGGCCTCGCCATGACGGCGGCCACCGCCCTTCGCTGACCTTGACGAGGAGGCCGGCTGTGACACGGGCGCTGGTTGTTGGATAGAATGGCGCTGGCAGATCGACACGGCGTCGAGCCCACCGTCCGAAACGCCCACGATCCGAAGCGAAGGAGGCATAGGGATGGCGCAGGACCCTCGTTTCTCCGGCATCAACCACATCAGCATGACCGTCCGGGACCTGGACGGATCGCTGCATTTCTACCGGGACATGGTGGGCCTGAAGCCGCCGGGCCTGGCTTTTTTGTGGACCCGGACGGTAAACTGGTCCAGTTCGAGGAGCCGGGGGAGGCCGAGGCCATCATGGACCGTTACCGCAACCGCACGTCCTGAGGCCGAGTCCGAGAGGAGACCGGGAGACGAACCACGGGAAGGAGAGACCGATGCGCAAAGTAGGCGAACAGGCCCCAGACTTCACCGCGACGCTCGACGACGGCAGCACGTTCCGGTTGTCTGAATCGGTAGAGGAGAGGCACGTCGTCCTCTATTTCTACCCCAAGGACTTCACTCCGGGGTGAAGCCGCGAGGCGCGTGGCTTCCGTGACAATCATGAAGCCATCAACGATCAAAACGCCATCGTGATCGGCGTCAGCCCCGACTCCGATGAGAGCCACCAGCGTTTCAGGGAGCGGAACGGGCTCCCGTTCCATCTGGTGGCCGACGGAGAGCGCGAGCTGATCGATCTCTATGACGTCCGCCGGCGCATCGGCCCGACCTCCACCAAGCGGGTGACCTACCTGATCGCCAAGGGCGGCACGATCAGAGGGGTCTACCACCACGAGCTGGCCATCGGCAAGAACCAGGGCGATGTCTTGACGGGGCTACGGGAGCTGAACTCCAGCCCCTGAGGCGACGCGGGTCCGCTGTGGGAAGCCCCAGGCCGGCCCGGCTCGATTCACGTTGACAGGTCATCGACCGAAGCCCATGATTGCCCGGCTACACGTGGTTCAACGGGGCAGGAATCAAACGATGGGTGGCAGAGCATGAAATTCGGACTGTTGTATGAGATCGAGAAGATAGGCCTGATCGATCCGGACACCGGGTTGGTGAACGACCAGCGCATGCAAGACGTCTTCCGGGAGTCGATGGAGCAGATCAAGCTGGCCGACGAGGCGGGCTTCGACTACGTCTGGCAGGTGGAGCATCACTTCCTGGGCGACTTCTCGGTGTCGTCGGCGCCGGAGGTCTTTCTGAGCGCCGTCAGCCAGCAGACGTCACGAATTCGCATCGGCCACGGCGTCGTCTTGCTGCCCTTCGGCTACAACCACCCGATCCGCGTGGCCGAGCGGGCGGCGACGCTGGACATCCTCAGCGGCGGGCGGCTGGAGTTTGGCACCGGACGCTCGGCGTCGCTGACGGAGATGGACGGCTTCGGCGTCGACCCAGTGACCAATCGCCAGCAGTGGGACGAGTCGCTGCGGATGATCGTGAAGATGTGGGAGCCGGGGCCGTTCTCCTGGAACAGCGAGGCCTTTACGATCCCCGAGCGGCAGGTGCTGCCCAAGCCGCAGCAGAAGCCTCATCCGCCTCTGTGGATGGCCGGGACGCAGCCCGAGTCCATCGAGGTCGCGGCCCAACGGGGCCTGGGGCTGCTGCACTTCACCTACTCCCAACCCGAGGAGTTGAGCCAGAAGATCGCCCTGTATCGGGAGACGATGGAGCGCTCGGAGCCGGTTGGAGGGTGCAAGAACAACAGCTTCGCCGCCTTTACGATGATGCACTGCGGCCGCGACGACCGCGAGGCCCTGGAGCTCGGTGGGCCGGGCATCGCGTGGTACGTGACCGCCACCAACAATATCTATGGCCAGTGGACGCAGACCGACCGGGCGCACTCCTACGGCTGGTATGCCAAGGCGCACAAGGAGGGCGCGTTCCTGGGTGTCCGGCAGGCCCGGGGCGAGGAGGCAACCGACATCGAGCGGATGGCCGACGACGCCATCCTCTGTATCGGCGGGCCGCAGAAGTGCGAGCAGATCATCCGGGAGTTCGAGGCCCAGGGCGTGGACCAGATGCTGTTTCTGGTGCAGCACGGCCCCACCCAGCACGAGGCCATCATGGACTCGCTGCGGCTGTTCGGCGAGAAGGTGATCCCGCAGTTCAGGTAGGCGCGAGGGAGGCCGTTCCGGCGCGCGCTATTTGTCTCCGTTAACCAGCGCCTCGCGGACGACCGTCGGCGACATGGGCAGCGTGGTCAATCGCTGGCCGATGGCGTGGGAGATGGCGTTGGCGATGGCGGCCATGGGGGAGACGATGGAGGACTCGCCGACGCCGCGTAGCCCAAAGGGATGGCCGGGATTCGGCACCTCGATCACCACCGGCTCCACCATCGGCAGGTCGAGGCTGGTGGGCATGCGATAGTCGAGGAAGCTCGAGTTGGCCATCACGCCGTTGTCGCCGTAGAAGTACTCCTCGTTCAGCGCCCATCCGATGCCCTGGACCGCGCCGCCTTGCATCTGTCCCTCGACGTAGCTGGGATGGACCGCCGTGCCCACGTCCTGGAACAAGGTGGCCCGCAGGATATCGACCTTGCCCGTCTCGGGATCGACCTCGACGTCGACGATCATGCCAGAGAAGGACGGGCCGACCTGCTTGGGGTCCGCAGAGGCCGACGCGGTGACCGGCCCGCCGGTCCCCATGAGCCGGGAGGCGAGCTTCTGGAACGTGAGGGTGTCCTCGGGGTTCTTCTTCGAGGTAAAGACGCCGTCCTTGAACTCCACGTCCTCGGGCTGCGTCTCCCAAACCAGGGCGGCGCGCTTGATCATCTGGTCGCGCACGTCCTCGGCGGCTTTGATGACGGCGATGCCCGTGGCGAAGGTCGTCCGGCTGCCGCCGGTGACGCCGGTGTACCCCACCGAGTCGGTGTCGCCGACGGAAGGATGCACGTCTTCCGCGGCGAGGCCCAGGACCTCTGCGGCCTGCATGGCCAGGGCCGGGCGGGAGCCGCCGATGTCCACCGAGCCGGTCACCAACGTGATCGAGCCGTTGGGCGTGACGTTAATCGTGGCCGAAGAGTTCATCCCCGCGTTGCCCCAGTAGCCCAAGGCGACGCCGCGGCCTCGGTTCGGGCCCTCCAGAGGCGCCTTGTAGTGGGGGTGGTTGATCATCGCCTCCTCAACCTCGACGCACCCGATGCTGGGGAAGGGCACGCCGCTGGCCTGGCGGTCGCCGGTTCGGGTCGCGTTTTTCAGGCGGAACTCCATGGGGTCCATGCCGAGCTTGTCGGCCAGCTCGTCGATGACCGGCTCGACCGCGAAGGCGGCCTGGGGCGAGCCCGGCGCCCGGTAGGCGGCCGATTTCGGCTCGTTCACCACCACGTCGTACCCGTCGATCTTCAAGTTTTCGACCTTGTAGGGCGCGAGACAGGTGCCCGCGCCAGAGCCCACCGGCGAGCCGGGAAATCCACCGGCGGCATACGTCAGATTGACTTCGACGGCGGTGATCCGCCCGTCCTTCGTGGCGCCGATCTTGGCGCGCATGTGGGTGGCCGAGGTCGGCCCGGTCCCCTCGAAGACGTCCTTTCGGCTCATCACCACCTGCACCGGATGGCCGGTCTTCTTCGAAAGGACCGCCGCCACGGCGTCGGTATAGGTGTTGATCTTGCCGCCGAAACCGCCGCCGATTTCCATCGGCACGACCTTGATCTGAGAGGGCGGAAGGTTGAGGATGCAGGCCACCTGGTGGCGCACGATGAACGGACCTTGGGTGCTCTTCCAGATCGTGAGGTTGCCATCGGTCGACCAGGAAGCCGTGGAGTTGTGGAGCTCGATATACCCTTGGTGGACCGGCTTCGTCTCGAACGTTCGCTCCACGATGGCGTCGGCCTCTTTGAACCCTTGGGCGACGTCGCCTTGCACGAACTGGACGTGGGAGGCGATGTTGGTCGGCCCGTCGGTGTCCGGCGTGTCCCCGGGCATCTGCGCCGTGGTCCTGGTCCGCAGGTCCTCGTGGAGGATCGGCGCGCCGGGCTTCATCGCCTCGCGAACGTCGAGAACATGGGGCAGGACCTCGTAGTCCACCTCGATCAGCTCCAGGGCCTCCTCGGCCACGTGGCGGTCGACGGCGGCCACCGCGGCCACCGCATGGCCCTTGTACAGGACCTTGCCGCGAGCCATCACGTTTTCCGTCAGGACCTGGGGGTCCGCAAGCGTCTCCATGAAGTTGCCGGGCGGGGTGGCCTTCTCAGGCAGGTCCTTGCCGGTCATGACGGCCTTGACGCCTGGCAACGCCGCGGCTTTCGAGGTGTCGATGGAGCGGATCCGGGCGTGAGGGTGGGGGCTGCGCAGCACGGCTCCAAAGAGCAGCCCGGCCAGCTGAATGTCGGCGCCATATTTGGCCCGGCCGGTAACCTTGTCGTGGCCGTCGTGGCGAATCGGCCTGGTGCCGATGACGCGGTATTTCCTATTCGTCTTCGTCGTTCGATCAGCCGTGGTGGTCATAGCAGCTTTCCTTTTCCCTCTGAAGGCGGTGACCAATGTGCAGGCGTTGCGAATTGCCGCCGTTGTGCGGGCCGGCCGTCTCCAGCGAGGCGGTCCGGCGCGGGTTGTACGCTCAGCCGAGTGTATCAGCGGCGTGCGAAGGCGTCAAACCGAGAGGATGGGGGCCGGGAGTGCGAGGACAGACGGCGTTGTGGGCCGCTCGGCGCCGTGGCACGGTCCGATTGCCAACGCGGTTGCCGTTGGCTACAATACGGATGGATTCCAAGACGCCGAAGTGGCGGAATTGGCAGACGCGCTACGTTCAGGGCGTAGTGCCCGTACGGGCGTGTGAGTTCGAGTCTCACCTTCGGCACCACCCCCTCTCCCCGGTCGCCGCCCGACCCGGGCGGACGTGTGCCGGGCCCGTGGGCTTTGGAGCACGATGGGTCCGGCTATTTCGACAGGGTCGATGTGCGGGTTCTCCAGGGTTGAGGGGCGATTTGCTGAGGCTTGACAGCGCCGTTAGACTTTGTCGAGCGAAGTGAGCGAGGACTTCCCACTGGATCGTTGAGGAACACATCCCCGCGGGTGTGAACGGGTGAGACCGGACGGCGATTCTGCCTGTTGTGGGCTACGCCTTCGGGACCCGCGCGGATAGGCCAGGAGGTAAGCGCTGGAGCATTTACAGGAGCATTTTGCTCGGATCGCTCCCCGATACCGGGACCTGCGGGCGACGGACGCCGAGCCGATCGGGTTGATTCAGGAGACGCTGGAAGGGCTTCCAGCTATCGAGGCCGTCGACGTTGGGTGTGGCGCCGGCCGGTACGACTTCTTGCTGTTCCAGCACCTGGGAGAACGCCTCTTCCTCCATTGCGTCGACCAGAGCGACCTGATATTGGCGGAGCTGAAGAGCTACCTGCGCAATAGCGGTGTCCGCCGGTTTGCCACGACTCGGGCGCCCGCCGACGACCTCCCCATAAGGACGGAGACGCTCGATTGTGTCCTGACGTTCAATGCCATCCATCACTTCCCGCTTCCTGGGTTTCTCCAGGAGAGCCATCGGGTCCTGAAGGATGGAGGCTACCTTTTCATCTACACGCGTTCGCGTAGCCAGAACCAGCGGTCGGTCTGGGGCGCCGGCACTTCCCCCGGTTCGCGGAGAAGGAGAGCCGGCTGTACGAGGACGATGAGCTGGCCACGGCGATCGGAAGTACCGGTGGCTTCCATATTGAAACGGTCCGGCGGTTCTCTCAGAGGCGGGTTGCGAGTATGGACCGGCTCCTCGAGCAAGCAGAACATCGGCATTATTCGACCTTTGGCCTCTACAGCGACGAAGAGCTCGAACGGTCGCGGGAACAGTTTGTGTGGAACCTCAGAAAATGCTTCCCCAATACCAGGCGTATCACCTGGTATGAAGAGAATCTGTTGGTCGTCGCCCGAAGACACCCCATCGGCGATGGGCGCCGGGTGTTGGAATGGGATGGTTGATGCGAGGCGGAATGCCCGGCCAGTCGCTTTCCTCGAGCGTTGGGGACGAGTCATCGTCGTCGTAGCTGGGAGCTGACCCGGAGTCCTTGATTCTGGAGACCCCGGCGATCCGGCGAATGCCCGCGTCCCGTTGTTGGCCCGGCAAGGAGGCTACCGAGCTATGAAAGGCGTTATTCTGGCGGCGGGTGACGGCGGCCGGCTCTGGCCCGTCACCCGCGGCTATCCCAAGGTGCTCCTTCCCGTGTTCGAGCGGCCGGTGATCGCCTATCCATTGGAGGCCCTGGCGGCGGCCGGGATCACGAACGTCGGCATCGTCGTGGGGCACCGGGCCGAGCGGATCGTCGACGAGGTCCCCTTCTGCGTTCCGGTCGGCATGACCGTCGAGTTCATTGCCAACCCCGATTACCGTTGGGGCAACGCCATCTCCGTCGCTGCGGCTCGGGAATTCGTGGGCAACGACTGGTTCGTTCTGTGCATGGGCGATCACGTCATTCACCGGGACATCGTCACGAGGCTGCTGGAACGCGGGGGTAGCAGCCTTGCCGTGTGCGTGGACTATGAAGCTACCCACGCCAGCCAGATCGACGACGCGACACGGGTCCAGACCGCTGGGTTGGGACAGGTCGGGGAGATCGGCAAAGGCATCGCCGAGTGGAACGCCGTCGACATTGGTGTATTTCTCCTGAGCCCCACGGTCTTTACGGTGATCGATCGTCTGAGGGACGAGCATGGACTCGAGGTTGAGCTGAGCCAGATGGTGCGGTACGTCGTGTCGCACTCTCCTCCATTCGGCACCTGCGACATCACCGGTCTATTCTGGTCGGACATCGACACGCCAGACGACTACGACTCCATCGTGGGGCTCTTGGAGCGTTCCGTTGGAACCGGTGTATGACGGATTCGTCTCCCGCCACCTGAACCGGCGGATTTCGCGACCGCTGGCCCGGGCTCTCAGCCATACGCCGGTTACTCCGAACCTCGTCTCCATCTCCAGCCTGGGAATCGCCGCTGGAGCAATGGTGTCCTTCGTCGTTGGGCTGCCCATCCTTGGCGGACTCCTTGCCCAGGCCTCCTCCGTCGCCGATGGCGTCGATGGAGACCTGGCGCGCCTCACCGGGAAAACCTCGCGCTTCGGCGGATTCATGGACGCGGTGCTGGACCGATACGCCGACGCGCTCATCATTCTTGGGCTGACGATATGGGCGGCCGACGGCGCCGAGACTGGGGTGTGGATCGTCGGGCTGTGGGCGTTGGTGGGCGTCTTTACCGTCAGCTACACCCGAGCGCGCATCGAGGGAGCTCCCCGTACGATATTCGATCGCGGACTCACGTCCGTCGCTTCGCGGGACATCCGCTTGTTTATCGTCATGATCGGGGGCGTGGCGGGACTGGGGCTGGCAACGCTCATCGTTCTCGCCAGCCTGACCAACGCGGTGGTTCTGGCGCGGCTGGTCTCGGCTCGATTTGCGCTGGCTTCGGAGCAGTGACCTTGCCGGTTGATGATCGCCCGGTAAACGTTCTGGTCTGCACCAGCCTGCCCGACGAGCTGCTGGCGCGGATCGTGGCGGTGGACGAGCGGGCGAAGGTCCACGATGCCGCGGCCCAGCTCCTGGAGGAGCTGCCGTCGGCCCTGCGGCCCGGGCAGACGCCGGCGCCGCTTCGAGAGCCGGGGCGTTCGCTGAACGACCTTCTGGCCGAAGCCGAGGTCTTGCTGTCGGCGCGGCGTCTGCCCGCCGACGTCGCGTCCCGGGCGCCCAACGTCCGCTGGGTCCAGTCGCCGCTGGCGGGCGTCGAGATCTTTCGCCAGACGGACCTTTGGGACGCACCGGAGGTCACCATCACCAGCGGCGCGGGCATCAACTCGACCCCGGTAGCCGAGTACGTCGTCGCCGCGATCTTCTCGTTGGCCAAGAACGTGCCTCGGATGCTGGCCAGCAAGGCCAGGCGGGAGTGGGACAGGTTTGAGCTGGGGCCGGTCCGGGGGACCACCCTTGGGATCGTGGGCCTGGGGGCCGTCGGCGGCGAGGTGGCCCGGCTGGCCCAGGGACTGGGGATGAACGTGCTGGCGACCAAGCGGCACGTCGATCCCGAGGCCCACCTGCCTTCGTGGGTCTTGCCTCACGACCAGCTGCATCGGCTGTTGGCCGCCAGCGACTTCGTCGTGCTTGCCGTGCCGGCGACCGGCGAGACCGTGGGGATGATCGGCCGCGCGGAGCTGGAGGCGATGCGTCCCTCGGCCTGCCTGATCAACGTTTCACGGGGCGACGTGGTGGACGAGGCGGCGCTGATCGACGCTCTGCGAAGGGGACGCCTTGCCGGCGCGGCTCTGGACGTGTTCGAGACCGAGCCCTTGCCCTCGGACAGCCCCCTGTGGGATCTGCCCAACGTGGTGATCTCAGGCCACATCGCCGGTCTCTTCGAGAGCTACGACGCTCGGGTCGTCGACCTGTTCGTGGCCAATCTGCGACTCTACCTGGACGGTCACCGGCTGGTGAACGAGGTCGACCGCGATGCAGGGTATTGAACGGGCGGGCTCCTTGTCGGGAGCAGCGGGATTTTGCTATAGTAGGCCTCTCGGTTCAGGCGTTTGACCCTGGTCGCGCGCTTGTAGCTCAATCGGACAGAGCGCAGCCCTGCGAAGGCTGAGGTTGCGGGTTCGATTCCCGCCAAGCGCACCAGCCAAGCCCGACCTTTCGTCCTCCACGTTCATCGATCGGAGGCCCCCGAGGAGAAGCCATGCCGAAGCATCGTGTTATCGACGCCGACGGCCACGTGATGGAGACGCATCCTGACGCCGTCCAGTGGCGCGACGCGATGGGCCCGGCGTACCGGGACCGAGCGCCACGCTACATCCCGTTTCCCACCGGCGGTGGACGCATGTTTCTGGAGGGCAAGATCTGGTTCGAGCCCATCCCCGGCGTCGATGCGGGCGTGCCCGCCGAGGAGGACAACTTCGCGGTCCACTCGACCCGCCCCGGAATGTGGGACCCGCACGTCCGCATCGAGGACATGGACCTCGATGGCATCGATCAGGCGGTGCTCTTCGGCGGCGTCCTCGCGCTGGCGGCCTCGGGCCTGGACGACGGCGATCTCGCCCTGGCGCTGTGCCGGGCCTACAACGACTGGCTGGCCGGATACTGCGCCGCCTATCCCGAGCGGCTCAAAGGGATGTGCGCGCTGCCGCTCCAGAACCCCGAAGGCGCCGCCGCCGAGCTTCACCGCGGCGTCACCGAGCTGGGCCTGGTGGGCGCGCACTTTCCCACCAACGTCCACGGCCGCGACCTGGACGACGCGGCTCTGGACCCGGTGTACGCCGTGGCTCAGGACCTCGACGTCCCGGTCTGCTCCCACGGCGGCTACCTGATGCCGGGCATCGATAACATGGCGGGCCCGCGATCTCCCAACCAGTTCTATCTCAACCTGTACACCTTCCCCTTCGAGCTGATGACGGCCATGAGCCGCTTTATCTGCGGCGGCGTCCTCGACCGGTTTCCCCGGCTGCGGGTCGGCATCATGGAGGGCTACGTGGGGTGGCTGCCGTTCTGGCTGAATCGCATGGATAGCCAATATGAGAAGTTCGGCAAGCAGGTTCCGGCGAAGCTCAGGCCCAGTGAGTACGTTGAGAGCGGCCGGGTGATGGTCACGTGCGACTACGACGAAACGACGCTGCCGCAGGTGGTCGACGCGTTAGGCGCGGGCAACATTCTGTACGCGTCGGACTATTGGCACATCGACGCCAAGTTTCCGGGCACGGTGGAGTATCTCGCCGGCCGGGACGACCTCTCGGGCGAGGCCAAGGGCAGGATTCTGGGCGAGAACGCCGCTGAGCTCTTCAAGCTGTAGCCGACCCTGCCGCCGCGCCGGGGTCAATTGCGGGCGGCGCGCCCCTGATACTCTGTCGACTGGGGGTAGAAGTCGCGCCAGGACCAGTCGGTGGAGCTGTTGCCGGAGACCCGCTGAAGTCCCTGGCCGCGCAAGGGGCCTTCCACGGCGAGGCCTCGGATCGGGTCCCAGAGGCTCCCGGTTTCCCGGTCGCGCATCTGTGTTCCGTCGGGCACGAACGTCAGTACCCGGCCCTGGGCTCGGCGGACGAACACCTGCACGTTGCTGCTCTCGGGGTTGGTGTGCAGGACGATGGGGAAGGGCCCGACGGCATCGTTGACCACAACCTCTTCCGCGAGGATGGGGTAAGGGTACGACCGGGCATGGTCGCCTAACGCGATGCCGATCACGAAGTCCTCCCTGAAGCGCTGGCCGAAGTTTCCCAGCCGCAGGCCGGGGACGTTCAAGACCAGGGTGTCGGGGTGGTCCACCTTCCAGCCCCCCCACTCGACCAGGTTCATGGGGAGCTGCCGGAGACGGGTGCCTTTGAGCTCGCCTTCGATGGCCAGGCCCCAGGGCTGAGACCAGATGCTGGCGGTGCTGTGGTCAAACCAGGTCATGGCGTTCATGAACAGGGCGCCCTGGTTGCCGAAGACCACCGCCTCGCCATCGATCCGCCGGTCGTGCACCAGACCGGTGAAGCAGAGGGGTCACCAGGTGACCAGGATCGGCACCCCGCCCACCACGTCGTTGACCATCTCCCGTCTTATCAGCGGCGCGATGGGATAGGCTTTGGCCTCGCCGTTGATCTCGACCCCGAGGACCAGGTCGAGGTCCCCGATGGTGGCGCGATCGGCCGGGACGAATTGCGGATCGTAGATGGGTGCGATGGTGTCGATGCCCAGGAGCTGGTACATCTGGCTCAGGTCGATCTCGGGTAGCGACGCCGGCGGCGCCGTAATGACGTTGGCCGCGATGACCGGCTCAGGGGTAGCCGTCGGCTGTGGCGTGGCCGTGGCCGATGGCGGCGGCTGCTGCTGCGTGGCAGTCGAAGCGACCGCGGTGGGCTTGGCTGTAGTAGGCGCCGTCGGCGAACGCTCCACGGCGGGCGTGGACTCCTGTCCCCGCCCCGAGGTGCAGGCCCCCAAAACGAGGACGCCGACGACCGCGAACGCAAGCAGCTTGCTCATTGGCTTGAGTTTGCGACCGAGCTGGCCGGCAGTTGGCCCCTCTCCATTTGGAATGGAGAGGGGAAGCGAAGGTGGGAAGAGGTCGTCAAGGGGCTCATTTGGAATCGATCGTACCATGAGTGATGGACACAGGTGAGATGCGCTCCGACCCCGCCGGGGTTCACGGTTGACACGCGGCAGACGGGACGGTAGCTTCAACACAAGGTACGTTTTCCTGGGAGCAGCGGATGACGCAACGGGCTGGGCCGTTCTTGAAAAGCCCGGAAGAGGGTGGGCGGACGATCGGCAGCGTCGACGAGCTGATCGAGGCGGTGCTTGAGTGGTGGGCCTACGACCGGATGAACGAGTCGCCCTTCCCATCCGCGGAGCCGCCGCCCGAGGCCGCGCGAAAGTGGTTCGAAGTCCGTTTGAGCCTGACGGTCAAGGGCGCAAATCTGTTCGAGTGGACCTGCCCGGGCTGCCGGGAGCGCATCGAGGTGGAGACCAACTACCTGCACACGTGCTATATGTTCGACTACGAGTACTGGCAGTTCTGCCCGACGTGCAGCAAGGCGCTGGACGGCGCCGAGGACGAGTAGGGAGCGAGGGGCGCTTAGCTCAGGGGTTAGAGCACTTCCCTTACAAGGAAGGGGTCGTAGGTTCGAATCCTACAGCGCCCACCACGGGCAGGTCGCCCGGGTAGAATAACACTCACGCGGTGGTCGGCGGAGTTCAGGGTGGGCTAGCCAAGGAGCGTCCCCATGCCCAAACGGCACTGGCTGTTCAAGTCGGAGCCCGGCGCCTACTCCTACGACGACCTGGTCCGCGACGTCGTGGCGGAGTGGGACGGGGTGCGGAACTATCAGGCGCGCAACCTGCTGCGGGACGAGATCAAGGAGGGCGACGGGGTGCTGTTCTACCACAGCAGCGCCAAGCCCAACGCCGTGATCGGCACGGCCACGGTCGTCAGGAGCGGTTACCCCGACCACACGGCGTGGGACCCCAGGTCGGCGCATCCCGACCCCAAGAGCACGCCGGCCGGCCCCGTGTGGTACATGGTCGACATCGAGGCGGCGGAGCGGTTCGACCGGCAGGTGTCGATGGACGAGATGCGCGGGAACCCGGCCCTTGCCGGGATGATGCTCCTGAAGCGGGGCATGCGGCTCTCGATCCAGCCGGTGACGCAGCAAGAGTTCGAGGCGGTGCGCGCGATGGGCCGGGGCGCGTAAACGCCGCCGCTGGCTACGCCTTCCGTCCGGTCATGCCCAGGAACTTGTCCTGGGCGCTGGCGTCGGGCGGCGGCTGCACCGCCGGCCCGAAGGCGCCGCGAGACCGACCGCCTTCGATGGTGGGCTCGATCATCGAGGCGCAGGCGTCGACGAGCCTGGGGTCCATGGCCGTGTCCTGCCCGGTGGCCTTGGCTACGTCCCACCCGTGGAGCAGGTTGTCGCCAAAGATCAAGCCGGTGAACTGCGCGCCGGTCGTCTCGCCGCCCATGGGGCCGGGGCCCTTCTTTTCCATTGCGCCAGGTGCTTTGACCAGGGCCAGGGCCGCATGGGTGACGGCGTCGTAGGCCGCCAGGGCGCTCTGGCCAGCGGCGATATCGGGTTTGGAGCCGCCCATGAACCCGGTCAGGTAGTTGGTCGCGTCGTTGATGTGCTCCAGCAGCTTTTGCACGTTCCACTCGGCGCAGGGCGTCTGGGTGCCGAGCTGGTCGGACTTGACGCCGGCGACGAACTTCCGTGTCTGGGCGACCGCCGCCTCATACAGCTCCGCCATGTTGGGCATCGATTGCTGCGTCATCGCTCGCCTCCATTGTGCCTA
Source organism: Chloroflexota bacterium (assembly GCA_022572465.1). GTDB lineage: Bacteria > Chloroflexota > Dehalococcoidia > SHYB01 > SHYB01 > JACZVV01. The sequence continues at coordinate 16,465 of JACZVV010000009.1, read as the reverse complement.
TCGTATTGCGGGCCATCATAGTTCCATCGTCGCGTCGCGGCAAGGTCGCCGAGGCGGTGATCGCTACACTCCCAGCTGCTCCATCAGCGTCTCGGCGTCGGTGGCGGGCGTCTGGCAGGCGTAGTTCTCGCACACGTAGGCGGCGGGCCGGCCGTCGACCAGGCCTCGCGCCTCCAGCAGCGGCAGACCGGCGGCGGCTTCATCGCCGGCGTCCGTGTCCAGGCTCGCCACGACCTTGTTGGGCCGGTAGGCCGTGAACACCACCGCGGCCAGCGCCGCCGTCGCCGGGTCCTGCGACGGGCCGACGATGGCCACCTCGACGGGCTGCGAGAGGTAGAAGTCCAGGGCGCCGAGCCAGTGGGCCAGGCCCGTGGGCTGGTTGGCGAGAAACGGCGCCACGGTGCGCAGCGACGTCACCGCCTTGCGCTGGTAGTCGAGCTCGCCGGTGATCACCGCCAGGCGGAGCAGCGCGTCGGCCGCCACGGAGCCGCCGCAGGGGACGGCGCTGTCGAAGATGTCCCTGGGGCGGACCACCAGCTTCTCGTGGTCTCGTCCGGTATCGTAGAAGAAGCCCTGGGACTCGTCCCAAAACAGGTCGATCATCGAGTCGGCCAGGCTCCTGGCCTCGTCGAGCCAGCGGCGCTGGAACGTCGCCCCGTGCAGGACGATAAGCGCGTCGATGAGCATCGCGTAGTCTTCGAGGTAGCCCAGCAGCTTGGCCCGGCCGTCTTTCCACGTGCGCAGGAGCCGCCCATCGGCGCGCAGGTTTTCCAACAGGAACTCGGCGTTGGCCGAGGCGGCGGCAAGGTAGTCGGAGCGGCCCAGGCCCGCTCCGGCCTCGGTGAGGCCCTTCATCATCATCGCGTTCCACGACGTCAGGATCTTCTCGTCGCGCCCAGGGTGGACCCGGCGCTCTCGCGCTTCATACAGCTTGGGGCGCCCGGCTTCAAAGGCGGCGGCAAGGCGGTCCTCGGCGACTCCCAGCTCGGCGGCGACCGCCGACGCCTCGGTTGGGACGTTCAGGATGCTGTCGCCCTCGAAGTTGCCGGACTCCGTCACGTCGAGGTAGGCGTTGAACAGCGGGCCATCCTCCTGGCCCAGGACCTCGATGACCTCTTGCGGCGACCAGACGAAGAACTTGCCCTCGACGCCCTCGCTGTCGGCGTCCTGGGTCGAGTAGAATCCGCCGGAGGGATGCGTCATCTCCCGCATAACGTAGTCGCAAGTCTCCTCGACGACGCGCCGGTAGAAGGCGTTGCCGGTGAGCTGGTGGGCGTGGAGATAGGCCTGGCTCAGGAGCGCGTTGTCGTAGAGCATCTTCTCGAAGTGGGGGACGAGCCACCGGGCGTCGGTGGAGTAGCGGTGAAAGCCGCCGCCGATCTGGTCGTACATCCCGCCTCGGGCCATGCGCGTCAAGGTGAGGTCCAGCATCTGGAGCAGACGCGGGTCGGGCTGGCGCCGGTAGGACCGCATGAGAAACTCCAGCGCCATCGGTTGGGGGAACTTGGGCGCGCCGCCGAACCCACCGTGGTCGTAGTCGAAGCTCGAGGTCAGGCGCGTCAGCGCCTGGGCGAGCAGGCCGGCGGTCAGGAGCTCGCCGCTCGTCTGCGGCTTGGGACTCTCCAAACGCGAAACGATCTGGTTAGCCGCTTGGACCACGTCGTCCCGGCGGGAGTGGTACGCATCGGCCACCGACTTGAGCACCTCGACGAAGGCGGGCATGCCGGGCCGGGCGACCTTGGGGAAGTAGGTGCCGCCGTAGAAAGGGCGGCCGTCGGGCGTCATGAACACCGTCATGGGCCATCCGCCGCTGCCGGTGAGGGCCTGGACGGCCTGCATGTAGATGCTGTCCAGGTCCGGCCGCTCCTCGCGATCGACCTTGATGTTGACGAACAGGGCGTTCATGACCTCGGCGGTATCGGGGTCCTCGAAGGACTCGTGGGCCATGACGTGGCACCAGTGGCACGCGGCGTAGCCGATGCTGAGCATGATGGGTCGGTCCTCGTCGCGGGACAGCTGGAGCGCCTCGGGGCCCCAGGGGTGCCAGTCGACGGGGTTGTCCTTGTGCTGTAGCAGGTAGGGGCTGGTCTCGCCGGCGAGACGGTTCGGCATTTTTCAGCCTTTCTAGGTTCTCGATGGGGTATGGGAATACCCTCTCGATGCTCCCCCAAGATGTCGAATCAAAGGGGGGTACGGAACGCTCCACGGTAGCAGCGAGGCAGGCGCGGGTCAACGACGACGCCCTTGTCACTACCCGCGGCCCCCTGCTAGTATGGTAGCCCGTTCGAGCCCGCGACGGGCGCCTTTCGACCGCGACCATAGCTCTTCTTGGAGGGAGTTCCTTCGATGACATCAGAAGAAAAACCCAGCGGCTACAACGGCCACGCCTACTTCACCATCGACGATATCGCGGCGATGCTCCCGGGTCCGGCCCGGCTCATGCCGGAGGTGGGCAACCGGTGGTGGAAGGTCTACTACGCGGCCAAGGAAGGCAACTGGCCCCTGGCCGAGTTCGAGACCAAAGAGGTGGAAGAGCTCATCGACATGAGCATGATCACCCGCCCCAAGTACGCCGAATGGATGGAGCCTTTCATCAAAGACGATCTCGGTGCGGTGAAGGCGGCCATCAAGAAGCAGGACTGGGCCGAGTTCGAGGAGGTCTACCAGCAGGCGGTGAAGAACGCCAACGACTACCACAAGGCGGCGGACAAGCCGTTGCTTCAGTGGAAGCTGCCCGAGTACCCGCCGCCGGACATGGACCTGACGCCGCTGAAAGAGTCGTAGCTCTCCGGCTCGCGGTTGCCGTGAAGCATGACGGGGCTCCTGCTGGCAGGGGCCTCGCGGCTTTTGGGCCGGTTGCAGACGACGCGCTCGATTACACTCCGACACCATGGACCAAACGACCAGGGACGCCCTGCTGGCGATGTACGACGTGCCCGATCCGGCTCACCCGGGCCGGGTCATCCCCGGCTACGACAAGGAGCACGCCGAGCGGACGACGCGCATCGTGCTGCGGGTCGCCGAGGCCGTGGGCCTCGATGGCCGGCATCTTGCCGACCTGGAGATTACGACGCTGCTGCACGACCTGGGCCGCACGGGCATGGACCCCGAGCTGTTCGGCGCCGTCTTCGGCCTCGCGCAGGAGCTAGGCCTCCCCGTTCGTATCGCGGAGCTCCGCGCCCGCTACCCCGGCGTGACCGAGGAGCAGGCCGTCCCGTTCTTCCTCGACCTGCTGGCGCCGGCCCTGCGCGACAAAGGCATCCCTGTGACCGACGCGGTGACGGACCACGTGGCGATGCGCATGGACTTCAAGGGACGCCTGCGACGGATGCTGGACCAACGCAGGGCGGAGTTGGACCGCCTGGGCATCGCCGTGAAGCCGTGGATGGAGACGGTGATGCTGTACTACTACTACCCCCACGGCATGGAAGGCCAGCCCGGAGACGTGCGGACGATGGGGATGCTGCTGGTGGCGTGCGAGAACTTCGAGGCGTACAACAACCAGCGCCGGGGCCGGGACTACTACGGCCGCCAGGGGGAGCGGCTTCGAGAGGTCTTCACGACGCTGGAGGGGTTCCGCGAGCGTGGCCTGGTCTCGTCGGAGGTGATGGAGGCCCTGGGCCGCCTCACCGCGTCGGGCGAGCTCGACGGCATCATCAAGGAGTCGCGGGGCTTCCCCGCCGGCGAGGCCTTGCCGGACGAGGACCTGGCGTTCCAACAGGAGCTGTTGGCGAGCCGGACGTAGGCCCGCCGCCGGTCCATCGCAGCCGCACGTCGCTTCTTCCTTAACTATTGATCTCCTCCCTGGTCCCCGTGGGCTGGTATTATCTAGGCGGGCGCACGGGGGCACAGCGGGGGAGCGGAGCGTCGATGCCGGACCTCGATGAGCTGCTGAACCAGGTCGAAGCCGCCAGCGACGAGATCGTCGCGCTGGAGGTCGCCCTGGTCCAGATTCCCTCGATCAACACCGGGGTCATGCCGACGGGCGATGAGACACCGGTGTGCGAGTACGCTCGGGACTGGCTGGCCCGCGAAGGGATCGAGGCCGACATCCTCGAACGGGCGCCGAACCGAGGCAATCTCATCGCCCGTCTGGATGGACGCTCGGGCAACGCCGGCCTGGTGTTCATGTCCCACACCGACGTGGTGCCCGTCGAAGACGAGAGCAAGTGGCGGTTCCCGCCGTTCAGCGCCACCATCGCCGACGGGCGCATCCACGGTCGCGGCGCGTTCGACTGCAAGGGGTTGCTGACGGCCCAGCTTGTGGCGATGGCCGTGCTGCGCCGCAACGGCGTCGAGCTCCAGGACGGGTTGGTGCTGGCCTCGGGCGCCGACGAGGAGCACGGAGGCCGGTACGGTTTCGGCTGGCTGGCCCAAGAGCATCGGGACGCCATCACCGCGCCGTGCGCCATCAACGAGGGCGGAGGCACGCCGATCTACTCCGGCGGGGCGCTCACCTACGTTCTCGGCGTCGGCGAGAAGGGGCGCTTGCAGGTCGAGATTCAGATCAAGGGCGCCAGCGCTCACGCGTCGGTGCCCTGGCGTGGCGAAAACGCCTTGTTGAGCGCCGGTCAGGCGCTGCAGCGGATCGAGGCGTACCAACCGGAGCTCGACACGTCGGCCAGCCTCTTCGACTATCTCAGCACGTTCGCCATCGAGCACCAGGTCTCACCGGCCAATATCGACCAGGTCATCCAGGAGACCGAGAAGACCAACCCCAGCGTCGCATCGTTAATGCGGGGGCTCTCCCGGATGACGATCACGCCGACGATGGTCCGAGGCGGGATCAAGTCCAACGTGGTGCCGGAGTCGGTCCAGGTCACCTGCGACGTTCGCATCCTGCCGCACCAGGACGAAGCGTACGTTCGCCGGGAGCTGGAGCGAGTGCTCGAAGAGGTGCCGGGCGTGGGAATCGAGATCGACTACATGGCCGTGCCCAGCTCGTCGCCGTTCGAGACGGACCTGGCGGAGCGCATCAAGACCGCCGCCGCTAGGGCCCTGGACCGCGAGAACATCCAGTGGGTCCCCGCCATCAGCACCGGCTTCACCGACTCGCGCTTCATGCGGCCCCTGGGCGTCACGACCTACGGCTTCGCCGGCTCCCACCCCGACGACGACCCGGCCCACAACCGCGTCCACGGCACCGACGAGTCCATCGGCATCAAGAGCCTGGTCAACAGCGCCAAGTGCATGCTGGCCCTGGCCTACGACCTCCTGGCGGTGAAGTGAGCGGGGGGGAGAGGTCGGCGCTCGGTTGACGCTGGCCGAGGGGCCAGATCGCGGGAACGCTGGCAACGCCGTGTCATGCCCAACGATCGGGTCGAGGTTACGGTAAGCTGAATTTCTGGACCCGGTGGTGGATGCTTCCTACGGAGGCGTCTGGGTAGGAGTAGGCGTCGGCGGTGGTGGCAGCGTTTTACAGGGTTGGACGGTGGTGTTAAGCCTGAAATAGTCATCATTGAAGGTGAGATCCTTTGCACTATTATTTTCAGACAATACACAGTCAAGGGTATTTTCAACTCCGTAGACGTAGAAACCAATAACGTTGTTTGTAGTCTGGATATCACGGAAAGTATTTGACGATGAATAAGGAGCATTCACACCCCAGTTGCTTCTCCGGATCTGGATATCACTCAACCGATTGTAATAGGCAAGAGAGAGTTCCAACCCGTCCGATGCGTTGTCTTCTATGACCAGCCGCTCGATAATATTATAGCTGGAGGTCACGAACAGCGAAGAGATCTCCGCTGCACCTGTCAAGCGAAACCCGGCGACGTCGGCCCGGCCTCCCTGAAGCCAGAGGGCTGAGCCGTTACCGCGAGCGTCTATGGTGGGAAGATCAAGACCCCTAAGCGTAAGGGGGCGGTCTACAACAACGTTCTCTCGGTAATCGCCTCCATGTACAAGCACTGCGCCTCCCGGAAGCGCTAGGTCGATGGCTTCTTGAATGGACTCGAAGTGGTGGTCTGCCTCAAGTTTATTGCCGTCACCAGCGAACACGTGCAGCGTTCTGGGGAGTTGCGTGAAGCTGGCGGGGCCAAATGCATATAATGTTGACTCGTCCTTTTCCAGTGGTCTGGCTACGACGTAGACCCTCCCATCCTCGGTTGCCTTTACCGTTGGTATCCCTCTAAATCGATCACCGGTTTGGTACAAGTAAACTTCCCATCTTGTCTTTCCTGTCTGGTCATGTGCAAAGATGGTGCCCCCGTCGTTACCCGCTATTAGCGTCCCTGTTCCAGTGACATCCGGCAGGCCACGCAACGTAGCGTGCCAGAACATCGTTGACTCCCATAAGGTTTCTCCGTTTGCGTCCATCGCAAAGCTTGTCACACCGTTATAGATATATGCAGTCCCTTCCGGACTCACGAACGCCCCTCTCAAACTATTCTCGGTGCCTAGTGGGGTCTCCAAGTCTTTGGACCATAAAACCGTGCCCTCTGGAGAGACCGCATACATTCGTTTGTTCTGGCGTGTGACCACATAGACCGTACCGTCCGATGATACGAATGGACCCATTCCACCCCGTGTGCCCGGTTGGCGCTCATCCAGCTCCAGGACCCAGTCCACTTTGCCGTTGGGCGTTATCCTATATAGCTCATAGATTGCGTCAGTCTGGGATGTACCGCTTATGTTAGTGGAATAGGCGTAAATAGCCCCATCCCCGGAAAATGCAAGACGGTAAAAGCTTGTAAGCCCAGTCCCATAATGTGTCGGGATGGTCCACTCTAGGGAGCCCCAGCCATTGTAGTCCGTTAATTTATTCTTGTACGCGGTGATATGGTTCTGGCCGCCAAAGTAGATGGCATCCGCCGTGAGGTACGGCCGTCCGGAGATCGACCATTCTCCGACGATTTGACCATTTGTGTCTAAAACGTAAGTTCGACCGTTCCCTGGCACGAATATGGTCCCGTCATGACCGACGGCGAGACCGTTATTGCACCTTGTATCGGCTAAACGAGTAGTCCAGCGCAATACGCCGTTCCGGTCTATAGCCACGACGACATCGCCGGTGCAGCTATAGATCGTCCCCTGCCGGTCGACACTGACTTGGTTGGTGGGCAGGCTGACAGGGAGCGAAACTTCCCAAAGCTTTTCAGGGTAGTATATGACTGTCGTTGGATCGGGCTCTGTTCCAACTTCCAACCAGACTCTAAGTGATGAATAGTCCGCCTGTTCGTCTCCCTTGAAAAGGGAGAACTGAACGTCCTGATTCGGCCCTGGTTCTACAGGGCCAACCCTCACCTCCTGCTCCCACGTTTCCCCGGGCTCAAGCACAAGGTTATCGATGGTTTGAACTAGCGACCCCTCAAGGGTAATCACTACGCCATAACTGATGACCACTTCCTCGTTGTTCGTAATGCCCACCAGCAGAGAGTCATGCTCTCCTGCCTTGAGCTCGCGAAAAGGTCCACGAGACGGTGTTTGGGTGTCACGTAAGTAGAATTCCGTGTGCCCACCAGGTTTTTCGGGGGGTGGCTGACTGGGATTCGCCTGGTTTACCCACAGGGTTGCCCACTCGGCCAGAAGATGAGGGACATATGCGCCATTTCCACTCCAGGTGTTCAGAGAATCCTGGACTCGCTCGCGCACAATGGATTCCTCCCGTAGCATCGCTCGAATGGCATCGTAATAGGCGAGTGCCAATGTGTTGGCCGCAGCCTCAATGCCGGTGGCCTGGTCCGGGTAGTTCTGCACGCCCGCCGAGTTGAAGGCCGTGCTCCCGGTCATCTTCCACGTCGTTGCCAGCGGGTTCCACGTGGCCCGGGTGTTTTCCATGCCTGCCCATGTCTCCATGGCAGCCAGGGCAAAGTTGCTTCTCTCAATGCCGAGCCTGTCCAGAACGCCTGCAAAGAAGGAGGGGAGACCAGAAGGGGCCTCTTGGTCACCTTCGACGATTGGCGTTAGTATGGTCGGCGCCAGAGCCGGCGCGGAGGTCGCCGTCGGTTTGGATTCAGTCGAGCTGCATGCCGCTAGCACGATGCTTAACGCCACGATTCCACCGACGATAACGATCTTTCGCATCGCCATTCAGCCCCCATCGGCTTGCCGTGCGCTTTTTCGGCGCCGACAGCGCTTGCCATCGTTGGCAGCATACGGTACGCCTCCTGCGACAGGCAAGTGGCCACAACGGAAGGTTGTGACCAGCTTTTCGGGGACGGAGCGGCGCCGTTTGCGGAAGGCGACGCATCTTCCGCGGGTGTTGAGCAAGGGCGGCGAGAGCGATGCAGGGACGAGGCGGACTGGCCGGTTTGGGGGGCAGTCACTCCGCCATGCGGCGCTGCACGCGGTCGATGAGCTGCTGGACGGCGTCGGCCTCGGGGCTGTCGGGCTCGGCGGCCAGGTAGGCTCGCAGGTCGTCCACGGCCTCCTGGTACTCGCCCAGACGCAAGCGGACCACGCCGCGCTCTCGTTGGTCCGCGGGCGCCGGCGGGTCCATGCGCAGCAGCCACTCGAACATCCGCAGCGCCCGCGGATAGTCGTGGAGCCGCAGGAAGCAACCTTTCAGGTTGCGCACAATCCGGGCGATATAATCGCGGTTGCCTATGGGCGCCAGGTAGCTCTTGTCCCAGGCCGTGCCCTCCCCGACCGCCTGGCGCAGCCTTTCGGCGCACTCCCGTTGCGACAGCAGGATGCCGGCATGGAACGGGTCGACGATCAGGTCCTCGACATCCCGGTGCCGGACCAGGAAGTGGCCGGGTATCCCCACGCCTACCAGGGGAATGCCCAAACGCGTCCCCGTCTCGATATACACCAGAGAGAGCGTGATGGGGATGCCCAGGCGGCGCTTCAGGACCTCGTTGAGATAGCTGTTGCGAGGGTCGTAGTAGTCTTCCTCGTTTCCTCGAAAGCCCACCTCGTCGAAAAGGTACTCGTTGAGGGTGTTGACCGAACCGAAGGGGTCGCGCTCGGTGCCCATGCGGGTGGCGGCGGCGGTGGCGAGCGAGTCCAGCAGGCCAAGCTCGCGCTCGACGTCCAGCGCCGGGTCCTCGAACGTCGCCAGCAGCAACGCCGCCCGCGCCAACTCGATCTGCTCGTCGGGCAGGCGGGCGACGGCCAGGAACTGTTCCCAATCGTTGCGTGGCACGGCAACTCCTTGCCATCCAACCTACCATACGCCGGCCCGAAATGGCAGTGCGCCAGCGCCACTCTTGGCGTGATGTTGACGGGGCCGGCTCACCGGCGCAGGGCCTCGGGCCGGCGGGTCAGCGGACGGCGTAGACCACGCCGAGGTTGAAGCGCTTCCAGGCGCAGTCGACAGAGACGAACCCCGCCTGACGGAGCCACCGCAGGTAGTCCTCGACGCGGGCTTGCGTTCCCCCTGAACGGTCGGCGCGCCGGTGAAAGGAGTCGCGGGCCTGCTGGTCCATCCCGCGCCGCTCGACCTCTTTGGCGGCCTGCCGGCGATAGACCTCGTCGAGCTCGGCCGAGGGCGCCCGGAAAGCGTCGCCGAGGATAAGGACGCCGCCGGGACGTAGCGCTTCGAACAGGCGGTGAAAGAGCTTCGGCTTGGAACGAGGGGGCACGTGGTGCACCGCGATGGCGGAGACGACGGCGTCGAACGGCCCGCGAAACGAAGCGTTGCTGATGTCGGCATGATGGAGCTCGATACGGGCGCCGGCGAAGGCCAGCTTGGGTCGCGCGCGGGCCAGCATCTCCTTTGAAAGGTCGTAGCCGACGACGGCGCCGCGGGCGAAATGCTGGAGGACTCGCCGGGTCAGGGCGCCGGTGCCAACGCCGAGCTCGAGGAGCCGCACCGGGCCGTCGTCGGCGGGCAGCAAGGCCATGATGGCGTCGTGCATCTCGTCGTACGCGGGCATGTGGGCGACCAGCCTCTGGTCGTAGTCGGCCGCCAGCGCATCGAAGTGCCTGCGGGATCTTGCCGTGTTCGGGTGCTCTCGTGGCATGGCGGATGCTCGCTTGTGGTGGGCCGCCTCTTGGCGGCTACCAATCGCGGCTCAGGACCGGCATGTCTTCCAGGTAGCCCATCTCCAGGAACTCGACGTGGGGAAAGTGGCGGGCCAGCTCGGACCGGATGGGCTCGACGTCCGTCTCACGGGTGAAGGGCGGCATCCAGTTGTCGTGATGGCACAGGGCCACGCGGCGGGGGCGGACCAGGTCCACCTCCCGCGCGACGAACTGGGCGAGGGAGCCCTGGATCGGATCGCCGTCGATGTTGCCCCGGCCCGCGGCGGCGAGCAGCGCGACGTCGGGGCGCAGGTCGCGGAGGATCCCGGTCCAGTGGCCCGAGGTGTCCTTCCACAGCACCGAGCCTTCGGGCGTCTCGATCAGGTAGGCCAGAGCGCCGCCGTCGCCCCTGGCGTGCTGGTCCGACTCCTGGAGGTGAGCCTGCAGCTCGGCGGCGCCTGGCCGATCGGAAGGGCGCCGGCGAAGGGGCCGGGCCTCGAGGTTGGCGTGGCGTTCCTGGAGCGAGAGGCCCATCTCGCCCAGGCAGACCTCGTCGGGCTTCCCGGCCTTGGCCCAGATGCAGGAGTGCTGGCTGGGGAAGACCCGCACCGTCACCCGGTCCGACAGGCGGATGCGCTCGCCCCCGGCGACGCAGACGAGCTGCGCCTCGGGCACCTCCTCGTCGTGCATGATCCGAATCGTCTCGTAGGAGCCGACGACGGCGGCGCCGGTGTTGTGGGCGATGGTCTCCGCGCCCCAGAGGTGGTCGAAGTGGGAGTGGCCGACGAAGATGTAGTCTGCCCGGTCGACTTCGGCGGCCCTCAGCCCCACCGGCGGCGCGCCGGGCACCCGGTCCAGGTAGGCATCGAGGAAGATGACCAGGTCGTCGATCTTGAGACGGTAGGTGGAAACGCCCAGCCAGTCCAGGGTCAGCGTCATCGCGGCCTCCGCGCCGATGTTGTCACGGCCAAGGTTGTCACGGATGTTACCCCATCGCGCCGGGAGCGTCGAGACAATCTGCTTGACAACGCAGGGGGCCGGAGCTACCTTCGCCTGAGGCGGCTGAGGCGGCTGAGCCGCATCAGCATTATCCGGCCCACGCGGGCGGGGCGGCTGGGCGTGTCGAGAGCCGCTTGGCCGAATCGTTACAGGAGCGAATCATGGCAAAGTACGACGTCATCTCCGCCGACTCCCACGTGGCCGAGCCCGGCGATCTGTGGCAAAACTACATGGAGTCGCCGCTGCGCCAGCGGGCGCCCCACGTGCGGGTCGAGGCCGACACCGACGTCTTCGTCTGCGAAGGGCTGGACGACTTCAACGTGGGGCTGCTGGCCCCGGCGGGCACCGATCCGGAGAAGCTCAGCCGCAAGGGGCGCTATGCCGACAGCCGCAAGGGAGGATGGGACCCCCACGAGCGCATGAAGGACATGGCGGCCGACGGCGTGGACGCGGAGGTGATCTACCCCACGCTGGCGATGCGGATGTACAAGGTGGCGGACGTCGAGTTCCAGGACGCGCTGTTCCGCGCCTACAACTCCTGGTTGTCGGACTTCTGCAACGCTTACCCCGAGCGGCTCAAGGGGATCGCCGTGGTCTCGTTGGACGATATCGAGCGGGGCATGGCCGAGACGCGCCGCGCCGCCGCGCTCGGCCTTCGCGGCGTCATGGTCTCGTCGACGCCCCAGGAGCATGAGCTCTACACTGACCTCCGCTACGATCCGTTCTGGTCGCTGTGCCAGGAGCTGGACCTTCCGGTGAGCCTTCACCTGTTCACGGGCTCCAAGGCTCACACAACCATCGACCATTGGCTGGTCGAGTACACCGTGTCGCCTCACTGGGTGCAGCAATCGGTCGCGGCGCTGATCTTCGGCGGCGTCTTCGTCCGCTTTCCCCGCCTCAAGGTCATCTCGGTGGAGAACGACATCGGGTGGGCGGGGACGTTCCTGGAGCGTATCGATCATGCCTACGAGCGGCACCGCCACTGGTCCAGCACCAGCGCGGGGCTGACGCGACGCCCCAGCGACTACTTCCACGACCACGTCTACCTGACGTTCATGCGGGACCACACCGGGATCGAAATCCGTCACCGCATCGGACTGGACAACATCATGTGGTCCAACGACTATCCGCATACCGACAGCATCTGGCCTCATTCCCGCGAGGTGATAGTATCGCTGTTCGAAGGGGTCCCGGAGGCCGAGAAGCGGCGGATCGTGTGCGACAACGCCTCCGAGCTCTACCACTTCGCCTGAGGCGGCTGAGCCGCATCGGCATTTCCGGCCCACACCGAGGAGCTAACGAGATGACGCAAGAGACGCACGACGCGCTTCTGGACGCGGCCCAGGCCTTCGGCCTCGAGCTTCCCGACACGTCGGCCCCCGGCGAAGGCTACGTCCAGGCCAACGGCCTTCGCATGCACTACCTGGATTGGGGCGGCACGGGAACGCCCGTGCTGTTCCTTCACGGCGGGAACCAGACGGCCCACACCTGGGACCTGGTCTGTCTCCAGCTCCGCGACGAGTTTCACTGTCTGGCCCTGGACCAGCGTGGACACGGCGAGACCGAGGCGCCGAAAGACAGCGACGGCTCGCCCCAAGCTCAGAGGGAGGACGTCCGCGAGGCGATCGAGGCGCTGGGCCTTGAGCGGCTGGCGCTGGTGGGCATGTCCATGGGCGGCCTGAACACCATCGCCTACTCGGGGCGCTATCCCGACCGGCTCCTGGCGGTGGCCATCGTGGACGTCGGCCCCACCATCCAGCGGAAGGGCTTCGACGAGGTGGGGAATTTCATCCGCGGGCGCCGAGAGTTCGATTCCATCGACGACGCCCTGGAGTACGCTCACCAGTTCAACCCGCTGCGCCCGAAGGCCCACCTGCGTTACAGCCTGCTCCACGCCCTGAAGCAACGGGACGACGGCCGGTGGACGTGGAAGTACGGCCAGCCCCAGGGCGAGGTGTCGAAGGAGGAGCGGGAGAAGCAGGCTCAGAAGGCGCTCCAGGCGAACGAGAAGCTGTGGGAAGAGGTCCCGCGCATTCCCTGCCCCACGCTGGTGATCCACGGCAGCGAGAGCACCGTGTTCCACCGCGAGGACGCCGAGAAGCTGGCCGCGACGCTGCCCAACGGCCGTTGCGTCACCATCGAGGGCGCGGGCCACACCGTCCAGGGCGACCAGCCCATCGCCTTCGCCGACACGCTCCGCGGCTTCCTGCGAGAGGTGCTGTAGGGGACGACCTCACCCCCTAATCCCCCTCTCCGCCTGCGGAGAGGGGGTCTTCGGGAGAGATTCCCTGGGCGACAGCTCCCGAACTCTGGGAACGGCTGAAGCCGCTGGCGCGCCAGATGCGCCGCAATCCTACCCCGGAGGAGGCCGCGGTGTGGAAGCGCCTGCGACACCGGTGCCTTTTTGGCTCCAGATTCCGCCGCCAGCACGCCATCGATCGCTTCCTCGTGGACTTCTATTGCGCCGAGGCCAGCCTGGTCGTCGAGATCGAGGGACCGGTGCACCAGTACACGCGCCAGGAAGACTCCGTCCGGCAGGCGTTCCTGGAAAGCCTGGGGCTGCGCGTCCTGCGCTTCACGAACGACGAGGTTAACGGCGGCATGGAAGGCGTCATGGAGCGCATCGCCGCGGCTCTTCAATTCCCCTCTCCGCTCGCGGAGAGGGGACAGGGGTGAGGTCCCCTGCCTCCCTTGTCTCTCGTTCCCCATTCGAAGTACTCTTCCCCCATGACCGCGCTCCTGGCCGGCCTCCGCGTCCTCGACCTGACGCACCACGTCGCCGGGCCCCTCGCTGCCAAGCTGTTGGCCGACTACGGCGCCGACGTCATCAAGGTCGAGCGGCCCTGGGGCGGCGACCCGGCGCGCACCAGGGGGCCGTTCCAGGGCGACCTGCCGCACCCCGAACGAAGCGGCCTCTTTCTTCACCTCAACACCAGCAAGCGAGGCATCACGCTCAACCTGCGGCACGAGACCGGCCGCGCGATCTTCCGCGAGCTGGCCGCTGGCGCCGACGCGGTGATCGAGAGCTTCCGCCCGGGGACGATGGACCGCCTGGGCATCGGCTACGAGGCCCTGTCGGCCCTGCAACCTCGTTTGGTGCTGACCTCGATCTCCAACTTCGGGCAGGACGGCCCTTACCGGGACTTCCGGGCCGGCGAGATCACGGAGTACGCCATGGGCGGGCCGATGTTCGCCACGGGCTACCCCGGCCGCGAGCCGATGAAGCTGGGCGGCAGCGTGGTCCAGAGCCACGCGGGCCAGGCGGCCGCTCTGGCGACCGTCATCGCGCTGTTCGGCGTCGACGACGCCGGGCGGGGCGATCACCTGGACGTCTCCATCATGGAGACCCAGGCAGCGGGCCAGGACCGCCGCGCCACGATGCTGATCGCCTATCAATTCATCGGCCATGTGAACGGGCGCGCGCGCAGGCCCGGCGCGCTGGGAGGCGGCGTGCGGCCCTGCGCCGACGGCTACTTTAGCGTCGCGGCCCAGGCCCACTGGTTTCCCATCGTGATGGATATGGTCGGCCACCCCGAGCTGGCGGAGGACCCGCGTTTCGCGACGGTGGAGGCTCGCAACAGGGTCGAAGCGGCAGAGGAACTGGAGCCGTACATCCTGCCGTGGTGGATGGAGCGGGGCATGCGGGATATCTGGCGAGAGGCCCAGAGCCGCAAGCTGCTTTCGGGGCCGGTCTATAGCTCCCGCGACACCATCGAAGACCCGTACTTTCGTCAGCGGCGGTACTGGGAGACCATCTCGCATTCCGCTACCGGCTCGATCGAGTATCCCGGCCGTCCGTTTCGAGTGCACACCATGGACCGTCAGCCCCGGCGCGCCGCGCCGACCCTCGGCCAGCACAACGAAGAGGTGCTGTGCGGCGAGCTGGGGTTCAGCCGGCGTGACCTGGGCAGGCTCCGCGCCGCGGGGGTGATCTGAGTGGCGTCGCCATCGCCGGCCGGTGGACCCGCCGTCCGCTTGCCTCTGGCAGGCGTGCGCGTCGTCGACATGACCCTCGTGTGGGCCGGGCCCTCGGCGACGATGTTTCTGGCCGATTGGGGAGCGGACGTGTTGAAGGTCGAGTCGACGCAGCATTTCCAGACGGCCACCCGGGGCAACGTCGCCCGGCCCTCGAAGGAAGAGGTCATCGCGCTCCGGAGTTGGCGCCATGCCTACCCCAACGACGAGCCCGGCGAGCGGCCCTGGAACCGGTTCTCGTTGTTTCAGAACCACTCGCGAAACAAGCGGAGCTTCACCGTCGACCTGCGGCGGCCTGAGGGCATGGAGGTGCTGGAGTCGGTGTTGCGAGTCTCCGACGTGCTGATCGAGAACAACGTCCCCGAGACCGCCGAGGGGCTCGGCGTCACCTACGAGTGGGCGCGGTCGATCAGGCCCGACATCGTCATGGTGCAGATGCCGGCCTACGGCCTCGAGGGCGAGTACAAGAACTATCGCTCCTATGGAAGCCACGTGGAGGCGGTCTCGGGCCACACCTACATCCGGGGCTACCCCGACCTGGACATGTCCAGCAAGGACGAGGTGCTGTTCGCCGACGCATCAGGGGGCCTGGTGGCCGCCTTCGCGGCCGTCTCGGCGCTGCACCGGCGGCGGTCGACCGGCGAGGGGGCGCACGTTGAGCTGTCGCTGGTGGAGAACATGATCCCCAACCTCGGCGAGGCCATCATGGACTACACCATGAACCGCCGCGTGCAGGATACTCTGGGCAACCGGGACCCGTATCGCACGCCCCAGGGCTGCTACCCTTGCCGAGGCGACGACCGCTGGATCACCATCTCCGTCGGCGGCGAGGCGGAGTGGAGACGGTTTGCGCGGGCTATCGGGCGGGCCGTCCTCCTGGACGATCCGCGCTTCCGCACGATCCTTGCTCGCAGGCGCAACCACGACGCGTTGGACGAGATCATCGCCGGTTGGACGGCGCGGCGCGATCCCAACGAGGCCATGGAGCGTCTGCAACGGGCCGGGGTCACCGCCGGCGCGGTCATCAGCGACGCCGACGCCTACCGGGACCCGCACCTGGAGGCGCGGCGATTCTTCCAGACGATCACCCAGGCCGACATCGGCGCCTATCCCTACCCCGGCATCATGTGGCGGGCCTCGGCGACGCCCAACAGCATTCGGCAGCCGCCGATCCGCCTGGGCGAGCACAACGGCTACGTCTACCGCGAGCTGTTGGGCGTGACCGGCGAGACCTACGACCGCCTGGAGCGGGAGGGCCACATCGGCGAGGATTACGCGGCCCACATCAAGTGAGGGGCTGGCTACTCCTCGGCGCCGGGGATGGTGGTGACGCCTAGCTGCTGGTAGAACGAGAGCTCCTCCTCGTAGTGCCAGATGTCGGTGGCCTTGCCGCCGGCGATTCGAATGAGGTCGATGCCTTGGTTGCTGAACTGGTTCCCCGTCGCCGCGATGCCCATCAGCTCGCCTTTGTGGGTCCCTTGCGTCGTGGTGTGGACGGCTACCAGGTCACCCTCGGCGATCATATGGTCGATGGTGACGCTGAGGTCGGGGAAAGCGCTGAAGAACATGCCAAACATCTGCT
>JACZVV010000089.1 GCA_022572465.1 Chloroflexota bacterium | reverse complement strand
AACACGACCTTGCCGTCTTGCAAGACGACGATGGCGTCGTTGGCGTTCTCCACCAGGCTGCGAAAACGCTCCTCGCTTTCGCGGAGGGCTTCCCCCGCTTCTTTGCAACGCTCGACCTCGGCTTGCAGGCCGGCCACTTGCCCGCGAAGGTCCTCGATCTCGCACTTACTCGCCGCCGGCGTCTGCTGTGCCATCCTCCACCTCCTCTGGTCGCTGCGCCTCTCGCCCCGGTACCTAGGCACGCCGCCCGGGAACCGGCGGGGGTCATCCCCTGATAAGGCCCATCGTCGATTTGATGAATCTCCGCGCAGGCTGGGTTCGCGTGGGGTCGAGGCTACCACGGCAGGCGAGGCAGGCCGGACTCCCTGGCGATCCAATCGAACCGTGGATGATAGCAAACCTCTGCGATACCGAGAATAGTGAGATGTGCGTATATTTCGGCGAGTTGCTACGTATGGCGATGGAGAACACACCGGGCGACCGCTCACGGACCGTCGACCGCCGCCGTCGTTTCCAGCCCTAGCGCGTTGGCGCGCCGCGGTCGCCGCTCACGTTCGGCACGTACTGGAGCCACAGAGCGGGAAAGCCGAACAGCACGGCTGGCGGTAAGAGGTAGGGGCCCACGGAGGGAGCGGTGAAGATCGTGATCCCGAACAAGGCGACCGCGGTGACCATCAGCATTGCCCGGCCGACGACAGCGCCGCGCCACAAAATGCCGGCGCCCACAAGCCCCACGATGCCCAGGGCCGCAGCCGGCCCCAGGGCGGCCAACGCTTCGCCGAGCTTCCCCGCCCGGCTGGCGGAGGTGGCGCCCGCGCCCTCCAGGGCGTTCGAGGGGTCGTAGATCGGCAGGAAGACCAGGAGCGGGGTCAGCACAGCCCAGACCCCTGCCACGATGGCCATCCCGAGCAAGAACGACTGGACTCCAGAGCGTTGGACAGGCACGGGGCGGCGCTAGTCCTCACTCACCCGGTAGACGCGGTCGCCAGGCCTCACCCGGTCCGGCACCTTCACGCCCACCGAGCTGCCTGCTTTCGCTTGGGAGACGACGGCGTTGTCGATCTGCATGGATTCGATGGTCAACTCCAAGTCGGTGGTGTGACCTTTGACGTGCAACCGGTCGCCGAGGCTGACCTGCGCCGTCAGATCGATCCCAGCGACCATCGGCCGGGCAAAAAACGCGGTGACGTTGCCGACCTCGATTTCCATCGCCCTACCTCCGCCTGTTGCGGACGGGGCGCCGCGTCCGAGCTACCGGCGCCGGTCCTCTTCATCGGGCTCGTCGTCAGGCTCGTTGTCGGGCTCGTCGCCGGGCTCGTAGTCGGGCTCGTCGTCGGGCTCGTCGCCGGGCTCGTCGCCGGGCTCGTCGCCGGCGACCTGGCTAAGCAGCCCCAACGACACCGCGAGCCGGGCGCTCTGCTTCTTCGCCGCTTTCGGCGGTAGATCGAGGATCCTCTTCCGGAGGGACGCGACCGCGTCCTCCTGGCCCTTGGCCACGTCGACGATGACGCCGGCCGCGCCGGCGTCTCGAAGAGCCAGCAACGAAGGCCTATCGATCTCCACGGAGACGAACGCCAGGACCGGTTTTCTCGTGGCCCGGGCGATGCGGCAGCAGGGCACCAGCGCGTCGAGCGTGAGGCCGTGGTTGGGGCCTGGGACCGCCACGGCATCGATGGGGAGCGCTTCGAGGCTCCGAACCATCGAGTCGGGCGCATCCGAGGGCAGGCTCAGCACCAGGTCCACGTCGGTGGCTTCGACCAGCGCTCCCAGAGGGCCGTCGGTGGTCACGACGGCGAAGTCCCATGATGCGGGCGGGTTGGCTTCCAGGGCCCGGCCGCCGCCGCCGCAGGGCACGGCATCGTTCAGGCCCAGCTTCTTGGCCGCCGGCCCTTTGGGCGCTTTCGCCCCGGAGCCGGTCACGACGACGGCATCGGCGCCGTTGGCGACGACGGCCTTGGCGAGCGTCCGATCGGCGGCGTCCAACGATGCGATGATCGCCAGCTCGGGAGCGGCGGCATCGCCGGACCGCCCAAAACCAAGTCTCGGTCCGCTAGACCTGCCGATGCGGTTCAGTTTCTCGATGAGTTTGCCCATGAATGGTGTCCACCGGCCCGGACCCCTCGCGATGGGAGGAGCCGGCTCCCTTGCTCATGATGCTGTCCCGCCTCGGCGGCTGTCAAGGAGCCGTCCGCTGCCGTTGGTGTAGAATTCGCTCATGGCTGCGACAGACCTGCTGGACCTCGTGGGAAACACGCCGCTGGTGGAGCTGAAACACCTCTCGCCCAAGCCCGGCGTGCGGATCTTCGCCAAGCTGGAAGGGCAGAATCCCACCGGGAGCATCAAGGACCGTATCGCCCTGGGCCTGGTGGAGGCCGCGGAACGCTCTGGGAAGATCAAGCCCGGCGATACGATCATCGAGGCCAGCAGCGGCAACACCGCCATCGCCCTGGCGTTCGTCGCGAAGCAGCGGGGCTATCGAGTCCGGGTGGTGCTGCCGCCGGCCATCGCACCCAGCATTCGAGACGTCCTGGCGTTGTACGACGTCGAGATCACCTGGACCGAAGAAGGCGCCGGGATGACCGAGGCCATCGATCTCACCCGACGGATCGCCGAGGCGGAGGGCCTGCATCCTCTGGGACAGTTCGACAATCCCGAGAACGTGGAGATCCATTATCGGACGACAGGCGCGGAGATCGCGCGAGACCTGCCGCACGTCGATCTCCTGGTCGCCGGCATCGGCACCAGCGGCACCATCATGGGCGTGGGCCGGCGGTTGCGCGAGCTCTCGCCCGGGGTGCAGCTCATCGGCATCGAGCCCAAGCTTGGGGACCGCGTCATGGGTCTGGCGAGCCTGGAGGAAGGCTTCATGCCGCCGCTGTTGGACCTGGACAAGCTCCACGGCCGCTACCTGGTGGATAGCGCCGAAGCCTTTCGGTGCGTCCGGGACCTGGCCCGCGCCGAAGGGATCGTCGCCGGAGTCTCGTCGGGCGCCACGCTTCAGGGAGCGCTTCGTGCCGCCCAGCGTCTGGAATCGGGCAACATCGTGGTGATCTTCGCCGACGGTGGGTGGAAGTACTTGCCGTCCAGGCCCTGGGAGGCCGCCGACCGAGGCGATGCGGCGTTGGACGACATTCACTGGTGGTAGCCGGGCGATGACGAAAAAATAGGGAGAGGCCGAAGCCTCCCCCTATGAATTGCCAGCCTGCGCTGGTCTAGAACTCGTCGTTCCATTCGTCGTCGGGGAGTTGCCCCGTGCCCCGGAGATAGAGCGTGATCGAGTGGACTCGCTGGTCCTTGGAAGCGGGTATGTGACCTAGCTTGCTATAGATGTTATTGATGTGCCGTTCCACCGTCTTCGGTTCGAGGCACAGAATCTCGGCGATGGTGCTGTTGCGGTAGCCCTTGGACATCCAGCTCAAGACCTCGAGCTCGCGCGGCGAGAGATCGTTGAGGAACGAACCCGTGGTCTCGGTGTCGGTGATCAGACCTTCCATGACCGTGGGGTCGAGGATGATGCGGCGTTCGCTCACCGAGAAGATGACTTGGGTAAGCTGGTCGACGGTGTCGATGGTGTGTTTGAGAAGATAGGCGCATCCTACCGAGGCGCCGGTGGAGAACTTCCGAAGGGCGGTGATCCCTTTGACGTCGTAGTAGGCCGAAAGGAGAACGATCGCCGTCTCGGGCCACGCCTCACGGAGCGCGTGCAGCTTCTCGACGGAATCGGGTTGCAGGATCTTGATGCCCAGCAGGAGCACTTTGGGCTGCAACGACATGACGGCTTTGGTCAGTGAGACGACGTCGGTGTCGCCCGACGAGCCGACGACTTCGATCTGCGGGTGGGGCACGAAGAAGGTCTGGTACGCCTCTCGGAGGATCTGTTGCTCTTCGGCGATGAAGAGGGTCAATTTGGTGTTCTTCTGGGGCATGCAGCACCACCCTTCCGCGTAGTTGTGGCTCCAATCATGGCACGTGGCCTCGGGCGGCGTAACAGGGTATACCTCCGCAGGGACGAGCTAAATCCATCAAATACCAGGTAGGGTGCAGCCCAACCAGAGATGCGGGCGCGCACCGGATGGCCTAAGGGACAACCCGCGCGTCCAGGTTCGGACGTGTCGGGCGTAGGGTAGTGAGCGTGCGCTTCTCTCCATCGCCGTGGGTGCCTGCCCCGGCCACGTCTGCGGGGAAAGGGTTCGCACGCCGCCGCCAGTCCCGCTTCTGCCGAGGCCGCCGCCGGCGGTCTCACCGCCTCCACGGGCGATGCGGTAGACTGGGGCGAATAACCGCCAGGGGGCCACCATGCGATTTGCAGGAAAATGCGCGGTCATCACCGGCGCGGGCGCGGGCATCGGGAGGGTCTACGCCCAGGCGCTGGCCCGGGAGGGCGCCGCCATCGCGATCGCCGATATCGATGCCGGCGCCGGTGAGGATGCCGTCGCCGAGATCGCGAGCCAGGGAGGCCGCGCCGTGAGCATCGTGACCGATGTCGCCGACGATGCTCAGGTGGAGAGGATGGCCGCCGAAGCGGTCCGGGCCTTCGGCGGCATCGACATCCTGGTGAACAACGCCGGGCTCCATCTTATGGAGTACGCGGCGCCCTGCACCCAGCTCGAGCGGGCGAAGTGGCGCCGGCTGCTGGACGTGAACGTTACCGGAGCGCTCATGTGCGCCGCGGCCTGCCGGCCCAGCATGAAAGAACGAGGCGGCGGTGTCATCATCAACCAGTCTTCCATGGCGGCCTATAGCCCCACCGGGGCCTATGCCGTGTCCAAGCTGGCGTTGAACGGCCTCACGATGGCCCTGGCTGCTGAGTTCGCGCCGGACAACATCCGGGTGAACGGCATCGCGCCGGGGCTCGTCGATTCGGAGGCCGCCATGCGCACGCTGCCAGATCAGATCAAGGAGCAGGTGTGGGCCAGCCAGCTGATCAAACGCCCCGGAAGGATGACCGATCTGGCCGCCATGCTGCTGTTCCTCTGCTCCGACGACAGCAGCTTCATCACGGGGCAGACGCTGATCGTCGACGGCGGAACGACGCGACGCCCTTGATGTAGCGGCCTCATCGAGGCGTCAGGCAAAGGCCGGAATAACCTCCCGGGCGAAGAGCTCCAACGTCTCCGGCTTGGCCCGATCGTGGAAGAAAAAGACGAAGAGGGTGACCCCCAACTCGGCCTTTTGCCGGATCTGACGAACGACGTCTTCGGGCGTGCCGACGTAGCCCCCCGCCTCGAGACCCCATCCGGCCCCGCCGTAGCGCCTTTGGGCCGTTGCCCGCACCGACTCGACGTCGGCCCGCGTCGGCGCCAAGGCCAGCACCGCCTCTTCGGTGATGCGCAGGCTTTCCGGGTCCCGGCCGATGCGCCGGCACTCTTCGTGTAAGACCTGAATCTTTCGCTCCATCTCGCCCAGAGAGTAGGTCGGGCAGTTCCACGCGTCGGCCCATCGAGCCACGATGGGCAGGGTGTACCGCTCGCCGCCGCCGCCCACGTGGATCGGCGGATGCGGCTGCTGGACCGGCCTGGGTAAGTTGGGCGCGTTGCGCAGTTGATAGTACTCGCCCTCGAAGTTGGACGTCTCCTGGGTAAACAACAGCTTGATGACCTGCACCGCCTCGGCCAACTGCTTTGACCGCTGGGCCACGCCGGGAAACGGTATGCCGAACTCCTCGTGCTCCACGGCGACGGAGCCGCTGCCGATGCCCAGGTCCAAACGCCCGTTGCTGATAATGTCCAGGCTGGTAGCCATCTTGGCCAGCAGGGCCGGATGGCGAAAGCTGTTGCACAGCACCAGGTGCCCCAGGCGAATGCGCTCGGTGCACGTCGCCAGGGCCGACACCAGTGTCCACGCTTCAAACGACGGCAGCTGCGGCAGCCCCGGCGGGTACAGGTGGTCCATGAACCATGCCGATCGAAAGCCGCCACGTTCGGCGACGAGGACTCGCTCCCGTATTACATCGAAATCGAGTTGGAGCTGGGGAATGTAGACGCCGAACTCGATGGGGTTCTTGTCGGCCATGCTGGCTCCTCCCGCATTGACTGGATTGCCCGGAATCGTCCACGCCGGGATGCCCCGCAATGATAGCGGAGCCGCCGGGCCGCGTCATCCAGGCAAAGCCTCTGGTTGCGAAGAGCGGACGACGGTCGCGGTCGCCTGGCGATGGCAACGGGGCCGGGAGATCGGCGCATCGAGGTCCCGCATGCGGAAATTGACTTCGTGTATGCCCGCAACGAATTGAACGGATGCACGATTGGTCGCGCGGGAACGAGGCCCTATCGTAGGTGGACGAAAGACCCGCGTCTTGATCCGTTAGGAGCGTCCATTCGTGCGGCACTTGAGAATTTTGTTGCTGCTGTTGTTGGCCGTGGTGGGTTTCTACGGCGGCCTCGGCATGCGTGGGGGGACGATGCAGCCGCTGCGAATCGTTCACGGACCGCAGACGGGAACCTCGTTGCGGGCCGGCGACCTGGTGATCTTGGAGTCTCCGAAAAAGACGACCCTGATGCCCGGCGACGTTGTGCTGATCAACGACTACGCCTCTCCGGGACCCACCCTCCGCCGTGTGGTGGGGACCCGGACGACCGCTGCTGGGATCGGTCTCTTGACCCGCGACCACACGTCGCAGCTCTTTCCCGTGCCCGGGAGCGCGGTGCAGGCCAAAGTGGTGGGTCGCATCCCGATAGCAGGCTATGTGCTGGAATGGCTCGCCCGTCTGGGAGTGCCGGTCAGCGTTGCGGCGCTGGCGATCTTCGCCATGAATCGAATGCAGCGTCCGGGGCCGCTGCCCCGATTGCTGGTCTACGAGGGCTAGGCCCCCATCGCGCTGCCCGGCGCGAGAGACCGCTCCCCAAGTTGTCATGGCCGTCGCCTTGTGCGGCGGCTTTTCGTCGCCCCTCACCCGATGCGATCGTGCCGATACTTTGCCTGGTCACGTGGGGTATAGTGACAGGCGAAACGCACGTCGCGCTCGAGGAGGGGCCCGGTGAAACTGCAGGAGCTAGCGGGGGATGTCTACGCCTGTCTTCAGCCGGACAAAGGCTTAGGCTGGAGCAACTCGGGTTTCGTCAATCGCGGTGGCGGCCTCGTCGTCGATACGTTCTGGGACCTGCCCCACACTCGCGAGCTGATCGAAAACTACCGGCGGGTGTGGAAGGAGGAGGCCCGCCGGGTGGTGAACACGCACCACAACGGCGATCACTGCTGGGGCAATCAGCTTTTCGCCGGCGCTGAGATCATCGGCCATCGGCTCTGCGCCGAGGCGTTCAAGGATATGAACCCGGCGCAGCTCCAGGAGCGTTGGAAGGGGAGAGGGGCGGGCGGACTCAGCGAGGCGATGGCCGAATGGGACTTCACCGGCATCGAGCTGACGCCGCCATCGACGCTGATCGAGGACCGGCTGGACCTGGACCTCGATGGCATCGCCGTTGAGCTGGTCTACGTCGGCCCGGCTCACACCGCCGGCGACGTCATCGTCCACCTTCCGGCGCAGCGCATCGTGTTTGCCGGCGACATCCTGTTCCGCCTGTGTACGCCGATTGGGTGGGAAGGGACCCACGACAACTGGGTTGCGGCGCTGGACCGGATTGTGGCCATGGAACCCGACGTGATCGTCCCCGGCCACGGCCCGCTGTGCGGTGTCGAAGGCCCGCGGGAGATGAAGGCGTACCTGGAATACGTCTACGCCGAGTCCAGGCCTCACTTCGACGCGGGCCTATCGCCGGTGGAGGCCTCGAAAAGGATCGACCCAGGCCCGTACGCCGGTTGGACCGAGCCGGGACGCATCGTCTTCAACGTCGCTCGGGCCTACCGGGAGTTCCGAGGCGACCCGTGGGACGCGCCGATGGACGTCGACGAGCTGATTCAGGGGATGTTCGAGCTCCAGGCCGATCCTCGGTTCGCTGGGGCAACGCCCGAGTAGGCCCGGCGATGCCCCGCTGAGCCGTTTTGTCTCCACCATTGGCGTTCGCGGGAGGGCATTTACGTCCGCAGGAGGACTCGTCGATGGATTTTTTCGAGGTCATCCATACGCAGCGGTCGATTCGCCGGTTCAAGCCCGACCCGGTCCCGGATGACGTGATCTGGAAGATGATCGACGCAGCCATCCGAGCGCCCAGTGGGTCCAATCTTCAGCCGTGGGTCTGGCTGGTGGTCCGGGACCAGGCGAAGCGCGAGGCGGTCGCCCGAGCGGTGCGGGAGCGCCTCGAGGCCGAAGGCCGGTTGCAGGAGATGCGCCGGAACGCCGAGCAGCTCGAGACGGCGAGCCGCCGCCTCAGCGTCCGCCGGGCGGTGGAGCTCTTCGAGAACCTGGCCGCCGCGCCGGTGCTCATCATCCCCTGTCTGATCGGCGTGACCTCGCCCGTGTCCGAAGCGCGGAGCCTGTTCGCCGGCTCTTCGATCTACGGCGCGGTGCAAAACCTGATGCTGGCGGCCAGGGCGCTGGGGGTTGGCACGGTGCTCACCACGCCCAACATCTATGTCGAGGAGATGCTGGTGAAAGAGTTTCACCTGCCCGAGAACGCGATTCCGGCGTGCATCATCCCCGTCGGTTTCCCAGACGGACAGCGCTTCGGCCCGACGACCCGTAAGCCCGCCGAGACGGTCACCTATTGGGACGACTGGGGCGCGGCCGCCGATCGTCGTGATTGATGGCTCGCCGCCGGCCGGCCGAGCCGTTCACCTATGGGGACGACCGGGGCGCGGCGCCCCTTGTCAGCGACCGGTGACAGCGTCGTCAATCCCCGCGTCTTGTGACGAAGCCAGGAACTGCGCCGGGTGGATGCCCTCGCCGAGCCGCTCGTTTGCGCCGTAGTGCTTCCCTTCGACGGTCGCCGGGTAGTCGGCCCATTTCGAGGTGCTTTTTCGAATCTCCCAGACCCAGCAATAGTTGGCGGCTCGTCGAAGCGCAGCCCAGAACTGGCCATGCGGGATCCGCCGCAGGATCTGTTTGGGACCGTAGAACTTCTTGCAGGCGTCGTTGATCTCTCGCTGTAACGTGCTCGGCTTCATATTGTTCGGCACGAAGATCACGGAGGTCCCATTCATCCGGCCTAAATTTGGCACAAAGAAACGGTTTATTGGAATGGTTGCGGCGTTGTGTCCTGGGTAGCTACTCAAGGAGTAAACGGCGACAAATGCGCGGTCTTCCTCGATGGGAAAAGCGATGTTATTTCGTGTGCTTTGGACGGTGTTTGAATCGGAGCCAATGACGAAGGGACGCGGCACGTTCAAATCGTGCGATCTCAGCGTCGCCACGGCGTTCCTGACGCCGTCCTGGTTCTGTTTCTTGTTTATCAGCTTGAGGACCTGGTTGTCGAACGACTCCAGGCCGACGTAAAGCGTGTTGCCTGGGCAGGTCTACCCTCCGGCAAAGAGAATGTCCGTGCGGCTACAGGTGCGGGCTTGCAGGGGCTAGTTGAGGAGACGCCGTGGCCGTGGGGGCGCTCGCGGGGACGAGCTCGGGCGTGCGCTCAGCCCGAGAGATGAGCGAGGCGTAAGGGCCGAGCATACGCTCGTACTCCTGGTGGTAGAACTCGGGCAGCTCGGTTGTTTCGCCCTCATGAAAAGCTCTGAACTGACGGTCCGTGGTCAGCATCTCCAAAATGTGCTGGAACCTTCCGATGGCTTCTTTCGTCTTGAAAGTTCGCACCACGCAGAAGAGCCGGAGAGCCCAACTGGAAGTGACGCGCAGACGCCGCAGGAGCATGCTACGATCCGAACAATGTTGCATCATCTCGATGAGTTTCTGGTAATAGGTGATAGGATCGTAATGGGTTAACGTTGTCACCAGATAAGGGAGATAATAGAAGGAGAAGGGCATCGACCTCAGAATCCGCTCCTCCTTGAGGTACTGGTCGTAGAGGGGAGTTCCCCCGAACGGGACGGGGATGTTAATCACGGGCCATGCGAACGGCGTTTTGCTCATGAACTCCTTGGTCAGCTCCACCGGCTCGTCCCCTTGGTCGGTGTCAAGACCGAAAATGAAGTTCACCTGAATCCCTGATACATAGGAGTGGAGCTCTTCAAGATGCTCGGCGATGCGCTGGACCTTGTCTGACCCGGTTTTCCGCCCCACGCCGGCCTTGTTGGAGTAGCTCGACCACGACTCAATACCCGGGGCGATGTAGGCGCAATTCGTGTCCTGAAGCCGCTGGAGTCTGGGGCCATGGAGCAGCGAGAGGGAGCTCTCCATGACATACGGGTTGCGGGCCTTCTGGGGGAGCCGTTCCAGTACCTCCAGCGTCCGATCAAACTGGACCGCGAAATTGGGGTCGTGAAAGGCGATCTTCACCCCAGGCAGCTCCCGGGAAACGTATCGCAGGTCCGCCTCGAGGTGGTCCTGGGACAGGAACACATAGGGGTTGTTCCAGTCGGTGCAGAAGTCGCACGTGTAGGGGCACCCGACGCTCGACAAGAGAGGGATCACGGTTGCCGCGTAGGGCCGCTTCTCTCTTGAAAAAGAGGAGGCCTTGATCTCCGGCATGCGCTCTTCGACGCTGGGAAGGTCGGTCAGCGCTCGGCCGCTGGAGACCACAGAGCCGGGCTCATAGGCCCCGCTGAGGATGTCCGCAATGACCTGTTTGTCGCACTGGGTCACAACCAGGTCGAAGAACCGTAAGCAGTCGTCGGGGAAGGACTTCGCGTGGGCGCCTCCGATGACCGTGAGCGTCTTGTCCCGCCGGTATAGCTTCGCCAGGACGTAGGCCAGCGCGCTGTACTTGGTAATCGCCGCAACAAACACCACATCCAGGTCGTCCGGCAGCTTCTCTTTGGGGTCTCCTCGGCCGTAATACGTCGCGTAGAACGTCTGATGCCCCGCCTGCCGGCACCATACGGCGATCGCCTGGGGCATGATGCTGGCGTATTGCTTGGTGGTGAGGTAGTCCCCTACGGCTTGTTTCCAACTGGTGGCGCGGGACGGCGACAGTAACTCAAGCACTCCGACTCTCAAACTAGGGCTCGCTCTCTAGGTTCGCCGTTTGCGGCATCCTGACGACGCCAATGGCCACTCAGCATAGGGGCGGCGTCCTTCAGGAGTCAAATCCCTTTGATCCGGGATTGCCCATCTCGACCGATCCCATGCCGACAGCATCCCGGCTCAGGTCGGGACGATGCCGTTCCGAAAATCTCAAAGCGGGACGCGTCGGTGAGACCTCTGACTCGAGAGCCTCGATGGGAATCGGGGAGTCTCGTTCTATCGGACCTCCCTCGCTTCTGGGTGGGACACGGTTGCTGCCATGAAAACCCCGGCGGATACGACTCATCGTCATTCTAGCCCAGAAAGAAGGTGCCGGTATCGTGTCGCAGGCACACTACCCCTGGTCCCGACGTGTCGGGATCCCCACTTCACCGGCGCTGTCTCAGGCAGGCGCCGGGCATGACGGCCAGTGCGGCCCGGCACCCACGGCGCCGATAGTCATTTCGTGCACTAGATCGAATGGCTGACGGCATACGTGAACAACACCACTATGGCTCCGGCAGTGCCAGGCCGATTGATACGGGGAGGTCCGGCCGAGGAAACCTGGCTGTATCAGACGACCGACGACAAGACCAGGCGTCGGGAGTTCGTGCGATGCGGGACGTGCGACCTGATGTTCGTGCCCCGCACTTATCACCTGAGCCGACAGGCCGAAATGGCCCGCTACCCGACGCACATTTGCTTCTACAGCATGCGGACAATGTCCTGGATAGGAAAACGCTACTCCTGGGATGTAGTCTCGCCCCGCCGGAACGTGGTGATCTTCCTCAAGCCACGCGCCCAGCCCTGACAGGCTGATCCGCCTGGGGCGGATGAGGTGTGCAGTGGGTCCCGCCTCATGGTAGCCGCAGCTTACCCCTCACGTACCATCGGGCATCTGCACGCCAAACCGCCCGGCAACGGCCCTGAGGTTGTCGATAGTGCCGGCAGGCAGCGGGATGCCGCTCTTTTCTCGTTGCTCCTGTATGAGTCGCTCCGGCTCGCCGGGTACGAAGATTTCTGCTACGCCCTCCGCCCTCGGCAGAGACTTCTGAGCTTCAATGAGCAGGTCCACGTTCTCTTTGTAGCTCTGCACGTCGGTGAAGGCCGCGATGTCGATAGCAACCAGGAAGCTGTTCTGCAAGCCGCGGGGGCTGGGTTTTCGCCCGGTGATGTTGACCTCCAAAAGCGGGTTGCCGACCATCAAGCTCGACAGGGTCTCAAACATGAGGGCCAGACCTGACCCCTTCGGTCCCGCACAGGGCAGCAGGACGTTGTCGAAGCTGGGCTTGGTCGTCGGATTGCCCTCCGGGTCCAGCGACCATTCGACCGGGATTGACTCCCCCTTGTCCTCGGCCAGGCTGAGCTTACCGCCCGCTACGACGCTCGTCGCCATGTCGAGGAGTATCGGGTCGTGTCTGTTTGCGGGGACAGCGATGGCAATGGGGCTGTT
>JACZVV010000088.1 GCA_022572465.1 Chloroflexota bacterium | reverse complement strand
CTGTCGACGGTCCTGTTGCAACGCATGGGCCTTCAAGAGGTCGTCGCTCGCGCCCAGAACGAGATCCACGGGCTGACCCTGGAGAAGATCGGGGCGCACCGGATCATCTATCCAGAGAAGGAAGCGGGCGAGCGCCTGGCCCATAACATCTCGTTTCCGGACGTCGTCGACTATATGGAGCTTGGGCCGGGTTATGGCCTCAGCAAGTTCACCGCGCCGGCGTCGGCGGTAGGGAAGACCCTGGAGGAGGCCGACCTGGGCGCCGGGAGCAGCTCCGGCCTGACCGTGCTCGTCATCCAGCGAGGCAACGACGTGACCTTGACGCCCGACCGCTTCGAGCGGATTCAGGAGGGTGATATACTCGTGGTGACGGGAAGCGACGAGCAGTTGGAGCGCTTCGAAGCCCCCGGCAAAAATGGCTAATAATACGATTGCCACGCCCCGGGTCGGTGAGTATAATATCCCGCGGCTCGCCGACAAGGGCTTTTGAAAGCGGCGAGATGGGGGGGATGTCCCACATGGAGCCTCTGAGGATTCTGGTCCCGGTCAACGGGGATGCGTCAGACGAGCAAGCGGTGCGTCTGGCCTGCGGCCTGACCAAAAAAAATAAAAACAAAAGCAAGGTCTTCGTCCTCAACGTGGTCGAGGTAGGACGAAACCTGCCGGTGGAATCGCCTGAACCCGACGAGGTCGACCGATGCGAGTCGATCCTGCATCGAATGGAGTCGGTCGGCGCGGAAGAGAAGTGCGCCGTGGAAGCGGAAATCCTGCAGGCACGGGAGGCGGGACCGGCAGTGGTGGCCGAGGCCCTGGAGCGAGACGCAGACCTGATCATCATGGGTCTCGAATACAAGAAGCGGCGCGGGGAGTTTCGTCTGGGCGACACCATCGAGTATGTGCTCAAGAACGCCCCATGCCGTGTCTTGATCTCACGAGAGCCGGCGACCAACGGCACCGGACGCGGCGGATCGCCAGAGCCGGCTTCCGTTTCAGCGGCCGGCGCCTCCTAGCGGGTGGAATGAACGTCGTCATCATGGGCTGCGGCCGGGTCGGTTCCCGGCTGGCCACGATCATGGACGCGGAGGGCCATCGCCTGACGGTGGTGGACGTGAACCCCGCCGCCTTTAGCCGCTTGTCCTCCTCGTACGGCGGCGAAACCGTGGTCGGCGACGCCACCGACGAGGATGTGCAGCGTGAAGCCGGAGTCGTCGATGCCGATGTCTTCGTCGCCGTCACGCAGGGAGACAACCGCAACATCATGGCCTCACAGGTGGCCAAGCATCTCTTCCAGGTGGACAAAGTGGTGTGCCGTATCTACGACCCGATCCGTCAAGAGGTCTTCCGGGACCTGGGGTTGCGGACGTTCAGCCCCACCACCGTGCTTACCCAGATGATCCACGACACCATCGAAGGCTAAGCTCGCCATGTATATCATCATTATTGGCGGCGGTAAGGTCGGCGCGAGCATCGCCTCCACGCTCATCGACATGGGCCACGAGGTGTTGCTCATCGAGCGGTCCGAATCGCGATGCCAGGTGTTGCGGAAGGAGTTCGGCAGCGTGGTTATGCACGGCGATGGCTGCGAGGCGTCGTTGCTGGCCGACGCCGGCACCGACCGGGCAGAGCTGTTCATCGCCGTCACGGAGGGTGACGAAGACAACCTGGTCGCGTGCCAGGTCGCCCAGCACCGTTTCCACGTGGGGCGGGTCGTCGCCCGGGTCAACGACCCCAAGAACGAGCGGATCTTCAGGGCGGTCGGCGTGACGCCCACCGTCAGCGCCGTCGACTCCCTGGCCAATTGGGTTCTCCACGAGGTCCCCGGACGAAACTTGAGCCGATTGGCGCCCCTGCGCCAGGGCGCGCTGAACCTGCTTGGCATCAAGATTCCGCCGACGGCCTCCTCGGTGGGGAAACGCGTCACCGAGATCGTGCTCCCGGAGTCGACCGCCATCGCGCTGGTCGTGCACCGGGATGGCAGTCCCACGGTGCCGTCGGACGAGGTCGTGTTGGAGCCCGACGACGAGGTCATCGCCCTGGGCCGGCCCGAGGACGAGCGAGCCCTGGTGGACGCCTTCACCATTTAGGTCATGGCCAGAAAAGTCGCGTACCTTGGCCCGCCAGGGACGTTTTCCGAGGCGGCGGCGATCGCTCACGACGCCGAAGCCGAGCTTGTGCCCTTCCCCCGGATCAGCGCCGTGGCCCAGGCGGTCGAGGCCGGCGATGCCGACGAGGGCATCGTGCCCATCGAGAACAGCATCGAAGGCCCCGTTACCGATACGCTGGACCTGCTGATTCACGACTCCACGCTTTCGATATGCAAAGAGCTG
This sequence comes from Chloroflexota bacterium, assembly GCA_022572465.1. Lineage (GTDB taxonomy): Bacteria > Chloroflexota > Dehalococcoidia > SHYB01 > SHYB01 > JACZVV01. The sequence goes on along the minus strand of JACZVV010000088.1, from coordinate 10,098 downwards.
GTATTGCCCATCACCCACTGCCTTCTGGTGAAACCGGGCACCAAGCTCGAAACCATCCGCGTGGTCTTCTCCATCCCCCAGGCCCTGGGGCAATGCCGGCGATTCATCGAGGGGTCGCTGGCCCAGGCCCAGGTGGTCGCCGCGCTGAGCACGGTTGCAGGCGTGGAGGATATGCGGGCCTACGACGGCCCGTCCGCCGCCATCGCTCCCCGGCGCGCCGCCGACCTCTATCCAGTCGAAGTCCTGGTCGAGGGAATCCAGGACCGGGCCGACAACGTCACCCGCTTCGTCGTGCTGGCGTTCGAGGACCATCCGCCGACCGGCGACGACAAGACCTCCATCGCCTTTCTGCTGGACGACCGCCCGAGGCAGCTCCACAACGTGATCAAGCAGTTCGCCGAGCGGGACATCAACCTGAGCAAGATCGAGTCCCGGCCCGCGAAAGAGAGCCTGGGCCGGTACGTCTTCCTGCTCGATTTCGACCGCCACCGGGAGGACGCCGACGCCAAGGAAGCGCTGGCGGGCATTGCGCCCTCCACCAACACGCTCAAGATCTTCGGCTCGTACCCCCGGTTCCGCAGCGGCTGAGGCGGCTGAGCCGCTGCAACATTCGGCGGCAAAGATCGATGTGGCTCAGCCACTGCCGCATCCGCCGCCAGCGACATTGGGCCGGAAATGCTGATGTGGCTCAGCCACCTCAGCCACCAGCTTAGCTGCGAGCCGCCGTGGGCCGGGAATACTGCCGCGGCTCAGCCGCCTCAGCCGCCCACCTCGAAGATCCGCACGAACTTGTTGGCGAAGACGATCCGGAGCCCGGCGCCCTCCATCGCGAAGAACTTGTTCAGGCCGATCTCGCTGTAGTAGGCCTTCTCCAGCTGCCCGACGTAGACGTACCCGACGTTGTAACGCCGAAGGAACCGCTTGGCATCGTCGACGCTGGGCGTGTTGTAGAAGGCGTCGACCTCCCGGCGGCGTTGATCGACGGCCCACTGGTAGTCCCACCGTTGTTGCTTCTGGTGCCAGTCCCATCCGATGACGGCCGGCAGCCCGGTGTACACCGAAACCCGGTTGCCCCATCGATAGAGCTGCGTGAGGCCCTCCACGATCACCGGCGATCCCTCGACGTTGTCCTGGAGCCACTCGATCCCCTCGCGGTCCCAGGTGAGTTCTAGCCAGGTGTTCTTCTCGCCGTCGTGGTACGACGCCGTGTCCATGAACGTCATCCCGTTGGCCGAGGGAGGGATGCTGGTGTCGAACCGGTCTCGCGCCCGGACCGGCGTGGCCATGATGGGGTAGATGAGGACCGCGGCCACCAGCGCCGCCATGAACGCCTGCCATCCCCAACGGAACAGCCTGGGGGAGAAGACCCCCCCGAAACGCAGGCGCCACAGGGCATAGGCCGAGGCGATGCCCAGCAACACCCATGCCTGGAGATAGAACTTGAACACGGTGTTCATCCGGCCGATGTCGTTGGCGAAGGTGAAGAGGTCCACCACGATCCCCAGCAGCAGGGGCACGGCGATCACCAGGTAGAGAAGCAGCCGTAGCGCCGAGCCCTCGCCCCTCGCCCGCACCTCCCAGACGACCAGCGGCGCGAGCAGCGCCAGAACGCTGGTGATGAGGGCGACCGTCCCGTAGCCCGTCGCGCCCGCGGCGGCGATGGCGGCGATCACACCGGTCACGTAGGCGGCCCCGATCCAGCCCATGCTCCTCGCCGCGGCCGCCACCCTCGCCGTCCTCGAGACGCCCGCGGCGGCCACCGCGCCGCGCACGGTAGCGCCGAAGCGCTGCCACAACTCGTAGGCCAGAAACGAGACCAGGATCACGATGAACAGGCCATGGACGCCCAGGTAGTAGTGCACGCGGGTGTGCTTCTCGCTGAGGTTGAAGGTGTTCCATATCGTGTTCGCTCCGCCACCCACCAGGGGGACGTTGGTCCAGAACGACTCCGAGTCGTTGGTGATGGGCGGCTCGTAGTTGGCGATGTACGGGAGGAAGAAGAGAGCGGCCAGCCCGGCCAGGATCGCAACCTTTATCAGGCCGGCTACGGCCATCTGAACGGAAAGGCCCCGGCGGCGCCCGAACTCGGCGATCATGACCGCGGCGGCGCCGATGGCGGCGTAGGTGATCACGTCCCAGCTGTTGGTGGCCAGGATCGCGCCCAGCGTCAGGCCCAGGAGCGCCAGCGGCACGATGGGCAACGCCCCGAACCAACCTCTGCCGCGCCCGCCCTCAAGGACGTAGGTCATCGCCAACCCCAGCGCCAGCAACGTCAGCGGTATCACGAACAGGTGCGCATGGGGGTCCGCGAAGAGGAACGTGAAGTAGGGAAACTCGGTGATCTCGAAACCGGGTGAGTCCCGGGGCGTGAAACGGCTGCTGCGCCAGAAATCGAACGCGCCGAACGACTCACCGTCGAACATCCGCCCGATGCCTTGTGAGAACTGAATGATGCCATCCAGGTTGCCCGCCACGCCGACCAGCACCACGGCGATGAGTCCGGCCCAAATGGGCGATGGCATTCGGGTGACAAGTCCGGAGGCCGACGCCAGGCGGCGCTGCGCCAGGGACGTCAGATTGTAGGTGATGGAGAAGACTCCCCCGGCCATCAATGCGAAGAACAGCGGCACCGTAAGGTTGATGGCGATGGATGGCATCACCCCGGTGAACTTTGTCAGCGTCGCGTTCATGAACTGGCCGAAGTAGTAGTAGTTCAGGTAGCCGCCGGAGAACCAGGGGTCGTAGGGAGGCATGGTCGTCGATCGGACGACGGCGTTGAAGTAGGCGAAGTCCATCGGCTTCTCGCCGCCACGAAACGGGTGCCACAGGTCCGGGTTCCACACTCGGATGCCGTAGAGGCCGAGGAAGGCCACGAGGAACAGCAGCTCGCCGACGAGGATCAGACGCGCGTTGCGCCGGAGGAAGTCCAGCATCTCTCGCCATTGGAATCGGAGGATCACGGCCGAGACCGCCGCGATGAAGAGCAAGCCCACGCCGATGGAGAGGCGAGAGAAGTCCAGCCAGTGCAGGCTGGCGAGGAGCCAGGGGACGTAGGCGATCAGCAGAACGCCGAGCATCTTGCCCAGCAGGTAGCCGCGGTCGGGCAGCCGGCGGAAGACGGCCAGGGTTATGGGCAGCGCCAGCAAGAACGCCAGCTGCACGAGCAGGAACCAGACCACCGCCGGGATGGTGTTGACGAAGCTCGCCCGATCGAAGAGTCGCGACCAGGTCCCTCCCGCCTGCTGCGTCGCGGCGTCTTCGGGCGATAGCAACAGTCCGAAACCCGTCGCGGCGTCGCGCTGTGGCACGCTGATTTGGGGCAGAGCCTCATCGAAGAAGGCCCGTTGCTCTTCGGGGTCACCGCCGATCGTCTTCTGAAACACCAGAATCAGCGGGTGATCGTAGACCGTGAAGCTCTCGTCGGCGAAGCCCCAGTTCATGGCTAGCCGCGTCTGCTCGTAACCCGTCATCGGCGGAGGCCGGGCCAAGCCGGGGCGGCCGAACGTGTCGTCGGCGATGGAGACGCCCAACAGGTTCGGATACGAGCTCTCCCAGTGGACCAGATCGAAGCCCAGCCGGCCGCTGAACAGCAGGTCGTAGTAGGCCGTCGTCAGGGGATAGCGCTCCGGCAGCCGGGGGATGGTCCCATACTGCCGGTTGCTGTAGAAGATCAGGTAGTCGGTCCGCGCCAGGCTTTCGACCATCGTCCGCCGTTTCATCGTCGTGTCGGGGTCGTAGACCTCCATGCGGAACTGGTCGTACCGCCACAGGTTGCGGAACCCCTCTTCCCAGCCGCTGTCCTGAAGGATGGTGGCGCCGGCCGGGACGTTTTCATTGATCCACGCCGAGGCGGCCTCGGCCGGGTGAGGCCTGGTGTAGATGCGGACGTAGGCGATGGAATAGAGCAGCGTGAACACCATGGCGACGCCCAGGGCGGCGTACAGGAGTTCGGGCCGCATGAGCCGCGAGCGGTGTTGGCGCGCCCAGCCCACGGCCCAGGTCACGAGGCTCCCGCCCATGATGGCCAAGAACGGCGTGATGGGCAGCATGTAGCGCATGAACTTCACGTCGAAGAGCCCGGTGATGAGGAAGTAGGGTGCGACCCAGGAGAGGAGCAAGATGTGCTCCCGCCGCCGTTTGCGGACCGCCATCACCACGCTGAACAGCAGCCCGCCCCACAGGAGCAGCCCCGCCGGGAGCCCCATGCCCCAGATCGTGAGATGCCGGATGTGGTAGAGGAACGGCGTGGTGTCGATGTACTGGCGTGTGAAGGGGAGATCGACGACGCGGCGCACCATCTCGCTCTGGGCGCCGACGTCGCCCCAAAACGTCCTGTAGTCGATGACGCCGTAGGGCTGGGCGACGACGAACGTCGCCAGGGTCACCGCGCCGGCGAGACCGACGCCTTTGACCGCCTGCCGAACGTCCGCGCGGAACAACGAGCCGGGTTGCCCTCCTCGATAGACGTAGAGGACGGCCGCGGCCGCGAAGGCCAGGGCGAAGGGCGCGGCGCTCGCCTTGGTCGCCAGGGCGATGCCGAAGAAGACGGCGGCCAGGGCGAAGTGCTTCAGCCGGCCGCTGTCCATCGCCTTGGTGAGAAAGAAGAACGACACCATCAGCACCGACGCCAGCATGATGTCGGTGACGAAGAAGTGGCTCTGCTGGATGTGCAGGGCCGACAGAGCGATGAACGACGCGCCCAGCAGCCCGGCCCAGCGGTTGAACAGCCGCGCGCCGACGACGTAGACGAGCAGGACCGTGGCGACGTCGAAGATGGCCGAGGTGGCCCGGCCCATGATGGCCAGCTTTTGGAAGCTCGGATTGTCCAGGAACGGCGGCGCCAGGTACCCCGTGAGCTTGAGCAGGTACAGCGGCAGGGAGCCATAGGGGAACCACGCCGGGTTGAGCCGGCTATCGGCCGAAAAGAGCGAGGAGAGGTTGCCGGTGGGAAAGGCGAGGTCGTTGACGCGCATCAAGATCGCGCGTTCGTCGGGATGGTAGAGGCCGCCCTGGTCCCAGTTGATCCCATACAGCCGGAAGAACAAGGCCAGGCCGGTGAGCAACGCCAGGACTATCAGGTGGCCCCGTGATGACAAGAAGCCGGCGGCCGCCTCCCGCCAGCGATCGTTACCCAGTCTCATGGCTTCGCATAGTCTAGCAACAACCCGTCGCGGATGGCATCGCTCGAGAAGTTACACTCCCCTGGCGCCGGGGAACGCAGCCCCTGGGCCGGGACGGGACGACGTCGCACTCCGATCGCCGGGATCGCCTGCTCGAAGGGGCGCTCGCTTACCAGGTACGCGCGGGACTGCCCGGGCAGTTTTCTACGACGACGCTGTTCCAGGCGTGTTACGGCTGCTCGATGAGATCGATCACGAGGACGATGGCGTCGAAGGGCTGCAAGGCGAGGGCGGCGGCGACGGGCCGGCCCATGGGGCGGGCGGCAACCGGGACGCTACGCCCCGTTGGCCGTAATGCCAAAGAAGTCGGCGGCGTTGCCGCCCATGTAGCGCCGGACGACGTCGCCGGGAACGCCGGCGTTCTGGAGGTTCTCGATGGCCTCCCATGCGTCGGCGGCGTCGTGATGGGGGTAGCGTGATCCCCACGATGCGATGCTCTCGTAGAGGTCGACCAGCCGCGTCACCGAGGACTCCCACGCGTCGAAGCTGACCAGCGACGGGCGATTGTAGAACACCTCGGCGGGCTCCAGGCTCACCGGTTTCATCTGAGGCGAGAGCCACAGATAGGTCTCGGACTTCTCCAGGGCCAGCGGCGCCCAATAGCACCCGGAGTGCAGGTAGCCCAGCTTGAGCTTGGGGTAGGTCTCCATGTGGCCGAAGAAACACAGCGCGCTGAGAAAGATGCCGTTGTCCATCCCCGGCGCGATCGCCTCGCTCAGCGGGTGTCCGACGCGAAGGTTGGCGGCCACTCGTTCGATGAAGGGTCCCTCCGAGGTCCACTCGGGGTTGGTGAAGCCGGGCGATGGATGGATGCATGCGGCGACGCCGGTGCGCTCCAACGCGGCCCACAAGCCGTCGTAGTCCCGGTGGTTGGGCAGCTTTTCGTGGAAAAACGAGGGCCGGATGAAGGCCGCTTTGAGGCCCAATTCAGCGATTCGCTCCACCTCGCGGATGGCGAGAGACGGCGCTTGCATCGGCAGAACGGCGGCGGGGAACAGCCGGTCGGGCGCCGCCGCCGCGAAATCGCGGACCCAGTCGTTGTAGGCCCTGGCCAGCACCGCGGCGACGTCCGGGTTCTCGACGATGGGGAAGTACTCGGCGAACAGCGTCGGCATCAACAGCGCCTGGTCCACGCCCATGGCGTCCATGTCTTGAAGCCGGGCCTGGGCGTCCTGAGCGCCCGGCGTCCGCGGGTGAACCTGCCGCGGGTCCAGCGCCCCGATCTCCGCCGGCGTCATGCCCGGCCGGTAGATGGCCAGACGGTTGATGCCGGTGCGCCGCATCGGCGAGGCCGGGCTGCCGTTGAGGACCACGGTATCGGGCCCCTGGTCCGCGAACTCGTACCAGAACGACGACCGGGCCAGCGCGCGATAGTCGGACGGCACGTACTCGTCCCAGATCGCGGCGGGCTCGAGGATGTGGCTGTCGACGTCGATGACGGGGAAATCTTTTTTCTTCTCGGGCATCGCTCGCTCCTTTAACAACGCATCGCGCCCCATCGTCGGGATGGGGCGCGATGCGTTGGCGCCCCGACAGGTCGGGGCGGGAGGCCGTCTAGTATCCGGTCCTCGCCGACGACATCATCTGGGCCATGTACTCGGCGGCCAGCTTGGGGTCCTTCTGGATCTTGGCGAACTCCTCGACGTCCGCGTCGGTGGGGAACCAGCTGGGCCGCTCGATGGGGAGCTGCTCTTCCACGAACATCTTGGGCTCGATGCCGTACATGCCGAGGGCGTTGCCGCCCAGCAGCTTGGCCTGGACCTCCTCGGGGACCTCGACCTTGCTCATGTCTCCCATGGCGCCCCAGGAGTCGGCGCCGTCGTGGTGGTAGGCGTCCGAGGCCCACAAGCCGACGTTCTCGAACTGGTCCCACCGGCGGAAGACGGGGACCTCGTCGGACTCGAAGGAGATGAAGCACTGGTCGTAGAAGGCCTCGCTGGGCAGCCGTTTGGCCGCCGATCGGCGCTCGTTGGCGTAGAGGGTGAAGTAGCGGTCCAGGCGCTCCAGGATGCCGGGGAGCCAGGTGGCGTTGGACTCGAAGATGGCCATTTTGAGCTTGGGGTAGCGATCGAGGAAGCCCGAGAGCAGCACCTGGGTCAGCCAGACCGTGGCCTCGTAGATGAAGCTGAGGGTCTGGGAGTTGAGGCCTTGGGTCATGCCGTCGTCGTGGGCCGAGGCGTCGATGAGCTGGCCCGGAGAGTACATCTGGGCCTGGCGCCCGCCATCGCCGGCGCCGGCGCCAGCCGGGAACGTATGCATGCCGAGGACGATGCCCGTCTCGTCGAACGCCCGGAACACGGGGTCCCAGTTGACGCCGCCGAAGGAAGGATTGATCTGGCTGGGGTAGTTCCCCTGGGCGTCGATGGGACGCAAGAGCGCGACGCGGAAGTCCATCTTCTTGAGTCTCGTCAGCTCCTCCACGGTGTTTTCGATGCTCTGAATGGGAAGCCAGCCCGCGGCGAACAGACGGTCGGGAACGGCTTTGCAGAAGTCGGCAGCCCAGTCGTTGTAGGCACGGGCGAAGGCGTAGGCGCCCGCGGGATTCTCCACGAACGGAAAGTGCTGCACTATCATCGTGGGAATGACCATGACCTGGTCGATCCCCATCAAGTCCATTTCTTTGATCCGGGCGTGGGGTTCGTAGGCGCCCTTGTGCTCCAGGTAGTCCCGCTTCTCATCGTCCAGCGGCGACATGAGCAGCTTTCTGATCAGGGCCTTGGACATGCCCGGGCCAGCGATGCAGATGGGGTTGTATGAGGGCAGGAACATGCGCCCCTCGCCGGCGAAGACCCGCGTCTTGCCGTTCAGCAGGCCGCCCTGCTCGTCGCGAAAATACGACTGATGCACGAGCTCGCGCTGCTCGGGCTCGACGTAGTCCCAGATCTCCAAGGGGTCGTTAACGTGGGCGTCGCAGTCGAAAACCGGAAACGTTTTACGCATCGGTTGTCCATTTGCCGCCATGCCAACCTCCTCGACTCACTGATAACGTGAGGGTAGCAAACGCCCTCGAGGGTGTCAACGAGTCGGGGCCTCCGCCGACGGGATGGCGCGAGGCGGCGGCGGGAGGGCGAACGTAACGCCTGCGTTCTCCTGGGTGGGGTGTCTGCTATAATTGGTCGCCGTTACGCCTTGAACAGAGGGGGAAGCCCTGTGGCCAGCGCCAAAGAGATCGCCGATCGAATCATCGCCAACGTCGAAAAGGTTATCATCGGCAAACGCGAGGCCGTCGAGCTGGTCTTGATCGCCTTGATCTGCCGGGGTCATGCCCTGATCGAAGACGTCCCGGGCGTGGGCAAGACGATGCTGGCCAAGAGTCTTTCCCGCTCCATTGGTTGCAACTTCAAGCGAATCCAGTTCACGCCCGACTTGCTGCCAACGGACATCACCGGCGTCTCGGTTTATAACCAGAAGACCAGCGACTTTGAGTTCAGGCAAGGGCCCATCATCGCCCAGATCGTTCTGGCCGACGAGATCAATCGCGCGACGCCCAAGACGCAATCGGCGTTGCTGGAAGCGATGGAGGAGCGACAGGTGACCGTCGACGGCGTGACCCACCCGATGCCGACGCCGTTCCTGGTCATGGCGACCCAGAACCCCATCGAGTACGAAGGGACGTTCCCTCTCCCCGAGGCCCAGCTGGACCGGTTCCTGCTGCGGATCACGTTGGGCTATCCCAGCTTGGACGACGAGGTGACCATCATCGAGATGCAGCAGAAGGTGCACCCTGTCGACGAGCTGGGCACGGTGGTGGGAGTCGAGGAGGTGCTGGCCTTGACCGAGGCGGCGAAAGAGGTGTACGTCGATGCGATGATCAAGCGGTATATCGTGACCATCGCCGATGCGACGCGGCATCACGAGGCCACGTACGTTGGCGCTTCGCCTCGCGGCTCTCTGGGCCTCTACCGCACGAGCCAGGCCCGGGCGCTGCTGGCCGATCGCGACTTCGTTCTGCCCGACGACGTGAAGGCGCTGGCGCAGGTGGTCCTGGCGCACCGGCTCATCGTTAATCCCGCCTCGAGGATGAAAGACGTGACCGGCAGCTCGATCATCGAGCAGGTCCTGGATGGGGTGCCCGTCCCCGGAGCGCGGCCTCGCGACCGAGTCAGCACGTAGCGCCATCCCTCCGTCAACCTGTACTTGCGCGTTCCCCCCCAACAAGCCTATCGTGGTGCGGACTCATCGGGCTTTCGAACCCTTGTCGGGAGGCTCGCAAATGTGTCAGGAGGCTCAAGTATGGCCGGCGATCGGTTGAGCTACAGCATCGGCGAAACTTCTCGCGGATGGATCGGTGTCGCCGCGACCGAGCGGGGCGTGAGCCGGTTGACGTTGCCGCAGCCGACGGAGCGTCAGGCCGTCGAATCGCTGGGGATCGAAGCGGTGGCCAGCGCTAGCCCGGACGACGAGGCGCTGTCGTCCCTGACCGCCAGGATGGAAAGCTACTATGCGGGTGAAGAGCAGGAGTTCGGCGACGTCGAGCTCGATCTGAGCGAGAGGACGCCGTTCCAGCGACAGGTCCTGGAAAGCGTCCGATCGATACCCAGAGGCCAGGTGCGGAGCTACGCCCAGGTCGCCGCCTCGGTCGGCCGGCCCAACGCCGCGCGGGCAGTGGGCGCCGCCATGGCCTCTAACCCCGTCTGTGTCATCATCCCGTGCCACCGGGTCATCGGGAGGGACGGAAGCCTCGCCGGATTCGGCGGAGGCCTCGAGCTCAAGCGGCGAATGCTGGAGCTGGAAGGCGTGTCGGTAGGCTAGCTGGTAGACCATTCTTAAGATCATCCAAGAGGCCATGCCCACACGGAGGGACGTTTGACATGACCGTCGTCGCCGGCCTCCCTGTCCACATGTTCATCCGTGACGCTCGAGCGGGCGAGCCCGAGACCATCGCCAGGGTCGTCCGCGAGATCGAGGAGATGGGGTT
>JACZVV010000087.1 GCA_022572465.1 Chloroflexota bacterium | reverse complement strand
CGAGAGTTGTCTGGAAGGGGTCTGGGGAAACCTCTTCTCCAAAAGAGGTGTCCCCAGGATATTGCGGGGGCGTGAGGGGCATTTTCGGATGGCTTCTAGCCCCGCAGGGCCGCCAGCGTCTTTTGCGCAGCCTCGTAGTCGCGGGCGCCGCCTTTGAGGATCGGTGGGATGACGTAGAAGGCGTCGCAGCCGGCGTCCATCAGCGAGTGAAGCAGCTCCACGGCGATCTCGGGGCCGGGACGCCCGCCCTCCAGGTCGTCCCGCATCGATTCGGGCACGTTGCCGAAGACCAGCCCGCCTTGCACCAGCACCTGCACGCCGTAGAGCACTGGAATGCCGATGGGATGGCCTGCCGCCGCCTGGTACTGCCGGGCGAACTCGGCCACGTGAGCCGGGTCGTACACCGATTGGGTAACGAGAAAGTCGGCCCCCGCGACGGTCTTGCGGACGGCCAGCCTCGCCTCCGATTCGATCCCCTTGCTGAAGTCGGCTGTCGCGCCCACGCAGAAGTCCGTCGGGGCCGCCAGCTTCAGCCCCTTGAAATCGACGCCCTGGTTCATCTCCTTGATGGCGGCGACCAGCTCCGTCGGCTGGTAGTCGTCGACCGATTGGAGCCGGGCGAGGTCTTTCTCCGAGAACTCGTCGCCCTTGAGCACCAGCACGTTCTCCAGGCCTAGGGCCTGCGCTCCCAGGAGATGCATCTGAAGCGCCAGCTTGTTCATGTCCCGTGGCGAGAGGTTGAAGATCACGTCTTTGCCCGCGTGCCGGTTGCCCGCGTCCCGATTGATCGTGGCCGCGGCCGCCACGGAGTCCATCCGCACCGAACGGCCGGGGCTGTAGGCGACGCAGACCAGATCGGCGTCCAGCGTCCGCGCGGCCTCGGCGAAGGCCGGGTCGCCGGAGCGAGGCGGCGAGAAGTCGACGGCGATGAGAGGCCGGCTGCCTTTGTTCGCGTACAGGTCGGTAATCTTGGCCATCGGAGGCGCCTCGAGTCCGGCGGAATATCGCCGGGCCCGCGGAATGTCGCCGGCCGTCGGAATGTTGCCGGGCCCTCGGAATGTCGCCGGGCCCGCGGAATGTCGCCGGGATTGTAGCACAACGGGAGGCCGCCCGACCCGGCATGTACTTCCGTTGACACCCCTCGCGGAAACGCCTATGCTCCACCCGAAATCGTCCGAGGAGGCCCGCCATGGCGCAGGAGGCCCTGGCTTCGGAGCGCGCCGACGTGTCCGTCGCCGACGCCATCGAGTTCTACTACGAGAAGGGCTGGACCGACGGGCTGCCCGTGGTGCCGGCCACCGAGGAGCGCGTCCGCGAGTTTCTGGCCCACGCCGGCAAGAATCCCAGCGACGTGATCGGCGTCGTGCCCACCCGAGGCCGGGTGATCACGGCGGAGAAGGTCGCCATCAACGCCGTGTTGGCCGGGTGCCGGCCCGAGTACATGCCGGTAGTGGTGGCCGTCATCGAGGCCATGACCGAGCCGGAGTTCAACTACCACGGCAGCCTGGCCAGCACCGGCGGTTCGGCCCAGTTCATCGTCGTCAACGGCCCCATCGCCGGCGAGCTGGACATCAACTGCGGCGTCAACGCCTTCGGCCCCGGTTGGCGGGCCAATGCCACCATCGGACGCGCCGTCCGCCTGATCATCATCAACGTCACCGGCGGAATCCCCGGCGATCTGGACAAGTCGACCTTCGGCCACGGCGGCAAGTACAGCTTCTGCATCGCCGAGCACGAAGAGGCCAGCCCTTGGGAGCCGCTGCACGTCCAGCGTGGACTGCGGCCCAACGAGAGCGCCGTCACCGTCTTCGCCGTCCATCCGCCGTTCCAGTTCCACGACTCCACCAGCAACACTCCCGAGGGGCTGCTGGCCAGCGCGGCGAGGTCCATGGCGTTGTACGGCCCAAACTTGGCGGAGATCGTCATCGTGTGGTCGCCGGAGCACATCGGGGCCTTCCGCAACGCCGGTTGGACCAAGCGCCAGGCCATGGAGCACCTCGCCGAGCACGCCGTCACCGCCGTCGACGCGGGCCAAGAGCCAAGGCCGGTGGTCTCCGCAGCGGACGATATCTCGATGCTGGTGGCTGGAGGCGACGCCGGGGCGTTTTCGATCATCATCCCGCCCTGGGGCGGCGGACGCATCAGCAGAGCGGTCACCAAGCCGATCAGGGCTTGACGCCGAGCCAGGAGGCCGACGTTGGCTGAGGTCATCGATCGCGCGGCAACGGTGCCGGACGTCGAGCTGGCCCACGTCCGGTACCCATCCAACGGCTACGACGTGCCGGCCTTTCTGGCCCGGCCTCTCGGCTCAGGCCCGAGTCCCGGCGTCATCGTGGGCCAGGAGGCGTTCGGCCTGACGGACCACATCGAGGACGTGGCCGCCAACCTGGCGCGAGAGGGCTACGTGGCGCTGGCGCCCGATTACTACGCTCGTACCGGGGGGCCGACGCCCCGCGAGGACGTGCCGGCCATCATGGCGGCCGTCGACCGCATCGACAACCCGACCGTCGCCGGCGACTTTCTGAACGCCGTGGCCTACCTGGTCGATCGCGGGCTGGCCGCGCCGGAGCGCGTGGGCACTATCGGGTTCTGCACCGGCGGCACCTACTCGATGCTCCTCGCCATCGAAAAGCCCGACCTCGCCTGCGCCGTGCTGTTCTACGTCAGCCAGCTCACCTATCCCGAGCTCAACGAGCGCAAGCCGTATCACCCCATCGACCGCGCCGGAGACATCCGGTGCCCAACACTGGTGATCTACGGCGACGAGGACCCGGTGGGGACGCCCGAACGGCTGGCCCGACTGGAGGACAATCTGAAGAAGGGGAGCGTCCCCTACGAGTTCAAGCTGTATGCCGGGGCCAACCATGCGTTCCTGAACCCCGACGCCTGGCTCTACCACGAAGAGGCGGCGCGGCAGGCGTGGCCCGACGCACTCCGGTACCTCGCCCGCTATCTGAAAGGCTGACGCGCCGCCGGTGGCCCTTACACGTTCGATTGGCTGGGGGCGGCCCGTACACGTGCGATAGCCTGGGGGCGTTATGATGGAAGCGCGGAGCGCCCACGCCCGGCGGCCGTGGCAGGAGGTGGCGCAAGATGAGCAACGTGGTGATCGTCGTCGATATGTCCCGAGGCTTTCTCGAAGACGGCTATCCCCTTTCGTGCGGCGAGCAGGCCCGGCGGATCATCCCCCACGTCCAACGCCTGCTGGATGAGGAGCTGGCCGCGGGCTCGAAAGTACTTTTCGTCAATGACGCCCACGTTCCGGATGACCATGAGATCGCCACCGGCCTCTACCCGCCGCACTGCATGAAGGGCACCGTGGAGGCAGAGGTCATTCCGGAGCTGGCCTCCCACCTGGCCCGAGGCGAGTTCTTCGAGAAACACGCCTATTCCGGCTTCACGAACCCGGAGTGCGAAGCGCGGATCGAGGAGCTGGCCCCGGATAAGGTGATCATCGTCGGCGTCTGTACCGACATCTGCGTGCTGCACACGGCGGCGGACGCCTTCCTGCGCCGGTACGTCGTCGAAGTACCGGAGGACTGCGTCTCCAGCTTCACGGAAGAGAACCACCGGTTCGGCATGAACCACTTGCGTAACGCTCTGGGCGCCAGGGCACGAGATGCTCAGCGGATCAAGGCAGCACAATAGGGGTCGAAAGCAAGCGGCGGTCTGTCGATTGGATGGACCCGCCGATGCGCTATCCCGGGGGAGTTGACGATGCGACCTCAGCGACACAGGCCTTCCTGGAGAAGGCTCCTCCTTGAATACCTGGCCATGTTCCTGGTCTATATGGGCGCTTTCTTTGTGAGTGGCGAAAACATCTTCATCGCGCTGGTCGCGATGATCGTTGCGATGTTCATCCTGCGCGCAACCCGGCCCCAGCCCGACGAGCCGCCTTCGGACCCCCGGTTCTGAGCCCCGTCGCTCCGTGCCGCTGCGGTCGTTTTTCAACCGAGGCGCCAATACAAGAACCAGTCTCCCAACGCCCCGTTGTGCGGGCCGGTCTCGAGACGCTACGCTTGCGCTCACGGCGGCAGATCCAAGCTGCCGGAGCCGGATGAGCGAGGTTTGTCATGCCCGATCCGCCCTTCGACATCACCGGCCGCGTTGCGATCATCACCGGCGGCGGCACCGGCATCGGCCGGGCCACGGCGCTGGTCCTGGCCACGTTCGGGGCCGACGTCGTTCTGGCCAGCCGGAGGATGCCGAACCTGGAAAGCGTAGCGGAAGAGGTCCGGGCCCTTGGCCGCCGGGCCCTCCCCGTGCAGACCGACGTCCACGAGTCAGGAGACATTCAGGAGATGGTGCGCCGGACCGTGCGGGAGTTCGGCAAGATCGACATCCTGGTGAACAACGCCGGAGGGAGCTACCGGGCCCCGGCGGAGGAGGTCACCGCTCAGCATTGGGACCGGATGGTGAGCCTGAACCTCCGCGGGCCGTTCCTGTGCAGCCAGGCCGCCGGCGAGGTGATGCGTGAGCAAGGCGGCGGCGTCATCGTCAACATCGCGTCCGGAGCTGCCACTGGGGGCGCTTGGGGCGTGCTGCCCTACGGCGCCGCGAAAGCCGGTCTGGTGCAGATGACGAAGCTCCTGGCAGGCGAGTGGGCCCAACATCACATTCGGGTCAACTGCATCGCCGTCGGCGCCATCACGAGCGAGGGATTCCTCCGCTCGATGGCGAAACAGGGACTCGATCCGGACCAGGTCGCCGGAAGAAACGCCATGGGCCGGGGAGGCTGGCCCGAGGAGATCGCTTACCCCATCCTGTTCCTGGCCAGCGACGCCTCGTCGTTCATGACCGGCGAGACCTTCGGCGTCAACGGAGGTCCGCGGCTTGCCTAGCCGGACCGCGGCTCGACGCGTCGTGCTCTCCGCGTTGGCGGGCATCGTCCTGGCGCTTGTACTCGGCGCTTGCACCGGCGGCGACGCCGCTACGCCCACGCCTTCACCCAGCGCCACGCCGGTGGCAACGCCTACGTCGACCTCACGGCCGGCTGCGACCGCAACGCTGGCCGCGACCGCACCCGCTGACGCAACTCCCACGCCGACGGCGACCCTGCGGCCCGCCCTCCCAACGCCTACGCCTACAGCCGGGCGGGAGCCACCAACACCTGCGCCGCTTCCCTCCGCGACGCCTACGGCCACCGCCACGCCGGTCCCGCCCACACCCGCGCCCGCCGCCACTGCGACGCCGGTCCTGCCCGACGTGACCCTGGAGATCGCCTATCCCAACGTGCCTGACGGCGCCTTCGGCGGCCGCCCGCTGTTTCTTACCTTCCCTCCCGACGGTTCCAACCGGGTCGCCGTCGTCTCCCAGGACGGCGTCATCGTCATCTTTCGAAACGACCCGGGCGTGGCATCGGTCAGCACGTTCCTGGACATCCGTGACCGAGTGAACCGCGGAGGCAACGAGGAGGGTTTGTTAGGCCTGGCCTTTCATCCTCAGTACGCCGACAACGGTTTCTTCTTCGTCTACTACTCGGCGCGCTCACCCAGGCGCTCGGTGTTGAGCCGTTTCAGCGTGACCGGCGACCCCAACGCAGCCGACCCCGCCAGCGAGTCGGTGCTCCTGGAGATCGAGGAGCCTTTTTCGAATCACAACGGTGGGATGCTCGCCTTCGGACCCGACGGCATGCTGTACGTCGCCGTCGGCGATGGTGGAGGCCGCGCCGATCCCCAAGGCAACGGCCAGAACCTGGCGACCTTGCTGGGGTCGATCCTCCGCATCGACGTCGACGCAAGCGGCCCGGCGCCGGGGTACGGCATACCGCCGGACAACCCTTTCGCCGGCCCAGGCACGACGCAGGGAGCGCGAGGCGAGATCTGGGCCTACGGACTGCGCAACCCCTGGCGCTTCTCCTTCGATCGCGCCAACGGCCAGCTGTGGGTCGGCGACGTCGGCCAGAACCGACGCGAGGAGATCGACCTGGTCCGCAGGGGCGGCAACTACGGCTGGAACGTCATGGAAGGGAACCGGTGCTTCTCCCCCTCCTCGGGCTGCAATCAGCAGGGCCTGGAGCTCCCCGTCATCGACTACGATCACGGCCTGGGCTGCTCCGTCACCGGGGGCTACGTCTATCGAGGCTCTCGCGCGCCTGCGTTGGTGGGGGCCTACGTCTACGCCGACTTCTGCTCGGGGCGTATCTGGGCCTTGCGGCACCAGGGAGGCCAGGTGGTGGCGCAGAGGGAGATCGCCGGCACGCGCCTGAGTATCTCGTCGTTCGGCGAAGACGCCTCGGGCGAGCTCTACGTGCTGGCCTTCGATGGCCAGGTCTACCGGATCGTGGAGTAGCCCGGCGGCTGAGCCGGTCGCTGAGCGACATCGGCATTTCCGGCCCAAAGTTGATGCGGCTCAGCCGCCCGGCTCAGCCGCCGCCGACCCTTGACGGCCCCGTATACTGGGGGCACGTTATCGCCGGGGGAGCGGTCTGGACACGACGATGGCCGTTCTCCGGCGCTGGACCCCCGTGGGCGGGTCGATGAGGTGAAACGTGCGAGCCGTTGTGTATCGGGACCATGGCCGATTCGAGCTGGACCCTGAGTTCCCCATGCCTTCGGTGGAGCAGGGCGAAGTGCTGGTCAAGGTCCGCTACTGCGGCGTCTGTGGCTCGGACCTGCACATCTTCCAGAACATCGGCCACGTGCCATCGGGCGGCGTCATGGGACACGAGATCTCGGGCCTGGTCACGGAGATCGGCTCGGGCGTCGAGAAGGTCAGGCCCGGCGATCGGGTGACGGCGCTGTGCGGCGGAGGATACGCCGAGTACGTGAAGATGGCCGAAGACCAGGTGATCCCGCTTCCCGACAGCGTCACGTTCGAGCAAGGCGCCCTCAGCGAGCCCTTCGCCGTCGGCCTCCGTGCGGTCCGCGAGTCCGGCCTGCGGGCCGGCGACCGCGCGGGCATCGTGGGCGCAGGCCCGATCGGTCTGTTCACCATGCTGGCGGCCAAGCTGGCCGGCGCCCTGGAGGTCTACGTCGCCGAAATCTCGCCGGCCCGCATCGAGGCGGCGAAGCGCATGGGCGCCGACGGCGTCTTCAACTCCAAGACTCAGGACGTGGAGCGGGATCTGCAGAGCATGGTGGGAGACGGCGTGGACGTCGCCTTCGACTGCGCCGGAGCGAAAGGCACGCTGGAGCTCTCCCTGCACATGCTCAAGAAGGGCGGCACGGTAACCGTCGTCGGGCTGTCGGGCCTGCCCGACGAGTTCAACCCGCGTTGGCTCTTCAGCAAACATGCCCGGATCATCTGCGTGCCGGGAGCGACCGAGATCTGGCCCATGAGCGTCGAGCTCATGGGCCAGGGCCGGGTCGATCCGTCGCCGGCGGTGACCGACATCGTCAGCCTTGACGACCTGCCGAGATACCTGGACGCGTTGCAGGACCCGTCCAGCCACGTGCAGGTCCTGGTCGACCCGTGGGGCGACCGCTTCTAACCCAATCGACGTCTCATTGAGCGTGAACGATAACGGCAAGCCGAGCCCATCAGAAGCAACAGGAGGTAGACGATGACAACGACGCCGGTGCTGAACCATGTAGCGTTGTCAGTTGACAAGGAGCTGTTGGACGGCCCGAAGCGGGATTTGTTGAAGGACTTTCTCACCAGCGTGTTCGGCTGGGAGGAGATCCCGCAATTGACCAACGACGGGAAACGGCTGGTGTTCCGGCTTTACCGGCGAGGGCAGTTTCTGTACCTGATCTCCGGCGACCCGCCCAGCAAGCTGAACACTCCCGACCACTTCGGCATCGAGGTCCACGACAAGGAAACCCTGGACCGCATGATCGCCAAGGCCAAGGAGTTCAAGGAGACCAAGGACTCGTCGGTCGAGATCACGGACATCGAGGTGAACACCGAATCGCCAGATCTGCGTCTATGGAACGCCTACGTCCGCTATCTCATGCCCATGATGATCGAGGTCCAGTACTTCGAGGACAAGAGCTAGCAGGTCGCTGAAAAACACCCCCAAACCCCCTCGAGGGGGTTCAAGGTATCCCCCTCGGGGAGGATTGAGAGAAGGGGGACACCCCCTTCGACCCCCGCCAAAGGGGTTCCGCCCCTGTGGACACTCCTTTCGGCATCCTGCTTGTGCCCCGCGTAGGCCGGAAATGCTGCTGCGGCTCAGCCGCGCGCTTCGGGCACGACCTCCTCGGCAAACCATTGCAGGCCTTCGAGGTACTCGTCGACGCCGCGCGTCGGCTTCAAGGCCATCGCCGCGCCCGTAACGCCGGCCTCCTTGAGTTGCCGTACCTCCTCAAGGGCCTCGTCGCGGGTCGTGGCGATGCGGGCGGGCTCGATGACGTTGTGGCGCTCGTCCACCTTGCTCTCGTACAGCGGCATGATGACGTCGAACGGCTGGTCGCGGAATCCCGGCTGCTGGCGAATGTAGTCCAGCTTCGCCGGCAGCTCCGCGCGGCTGATCTGCCAGGGCCACCAACCGTTCCCGACCCGAGCGGCGCGGCGCATCGATGGGCCGGAGTGTCCGCCGATCCAAATCGGCGGGTGCGGCTTCTGCACCGGCTTCGGCTCGAACGCGATACGCTCGAAGCTGACATGCTCGCCCTGGAAGGTCGGCGTCTCGCTGGTCCAGAGCTCGATCATCGCGTCGATGTACTCGTCGGCGATGGCGCCGCGCCCCGCGTGATCGGCTTTCATGATGGCGAACTCGCGCCTCAGGTATCCCACGCCCAGTCCGACGATGACGCGTCCGCCCGAGAGGTAGTCCAGCGTGGCGAACATCTTCGCCAGCTCGATGGGGTTGTGATACCCCAGAACGATCACGCTGTTGACCAGCCGGATTCGCTGGGTTGCGCCGGCGAAGAACGCCAGCGACGTCACCGGGTGAGGCCAGCGCGCTCCCATCACCTCGACCATGGGTTGAAGCATGACCGCGTGGTCGGGCGTCGCGATCCAGTCGTACCCCAGCTCGTCGGCCTTCCGGGCGATCCGTAGCATATCTCCGGGGGTCGCCTTCGCGGCCCAGGGCTCGTTATCCCCGGGCATCAACGTCGTTCCGGGTATCGTCAGACCGAACTTCATGCGATCGAGCTCCTTTCTTGTCTTGCGATTCTTGTCTTGCGTTCGACGGCCAGCCGAGGGGCTGCAGAGAAGCGGCCGTCGCCGCTCCGCGTCCAAGCTACAGCGTGGGGTGGCCTGGCAGGACACGCTCCGTGAATCCGTAGATGGCGCCGAAGGCCTGGGCCGGGTCCAGCTCGAACGTGTGGTCGCCCCTGGGCAAGACCTTCAAACGCTGGCTTTCGGTATGTTCCCTGGCTCCGCGAAGGTTCTTCACCTTGAACGTGAAGGAGTACACGATGGGCCCATGGACCTCCATGTGCCGCGCGATGTCCGAATCGTCCGACGTCGGCTTGGCCAGCTCGACCAGGGAGTCGGCGACGGCGAAGAAGAGGCTGTGGGTGCCCTGGGCGGCGTTCCGCTCTTCGTGCACCATCGTGCAGCCGAGGCCGTCGGCGTAGAACCGCGCGGCCTCGTCGAGGTCCCTCACGGCCACCGTGGCGTGGGACAGGCCCTCCACCCCCAGCGGGTGCTGGTCGCGCCAGAACGATGAGGACCAGTCGGGCGACCGGCGTGGGTCGTGGAACTCGGCGTTGTCTTCCAGGAACTCGAGGAGCGACCCGTGGGTGTCCTTGGGGTGGGGCAGCATGTAGGTGAACGCCTCGTCGGGCAGCTCCCGAACCACGTTGCCGCCCGGCAGCGCGATCCGCACGCCCTTGTCCAGCAGGCCCTGGGCCAGGCCGCGGCAGTCCTTGACCCAGAACGCGATGTTGATGAAGTGGGGGCCGTGACGCCGCAGGAAGACGGCCGAGGGCGCCGAGCCGTTGGCGTCCACCGGCGCCAGCATCTCCATGGAGAAGGTCCCGCCCATGATGTTGGCGCTGTTGCGGCTGTTCTCGTATGGGAGGTATTGGGCCTCATAGACCCAGCTTCCGAAGAAGTCGTGATAGAACTTCGCGGCGTCCAGCAGATTGGGAACGATGTTCGATCCGTGGAACAGACGAAGGATCTCGGGCATGAGGCGCCTCCTGGTGGTCGCGGTCACGCCGGCGTCGTCCGGCGATCGGCTGGACTGCGTCGCCGGCGCAGCCCACATGATACCCGACGGCGCGACCGATGGGGAGGAGGGAGGGGGCGAGGGGGATTGGTGGGGCGGGCGTTGGCGGGGCTAAGCGTACGGTAGCCAGAACTTTCAATCCTACCCTTCGACCCCAAGAAAAGAAATCTTAAGGCTGTATTTCGTCTCGTGGCACTGTAAATATCTAGAGTTGCTTGAAACTATTTGGCAATCGTCCTGATAGACTACCGGGAGATACGTGAACGTGAACCCATGGGATCCATCTAGCGTATCAAAAATCCCACCGAGGTAACCCACTAGGGCCTTATTAAGCATGGGGGCATACAAGGTGAAATCTATCTCGATGGGCCCGCCATACCATCCTCTGCCCCCCATAGCTTCGATAGCCTTGTACCGGAGGTTTAGAAAACTCGGGTACTTTGGATGCCTCGGATTGCGAATCGAAAAATGATAGTCCTTTAAGGGCGGGTCTCCATGTACGGTTATCTCGACTGTTTCACCGGGCAGTGGTGGGGGCAAGGATGGCAGCGGGCCAGGGTAAGGGGAAATGCCTACCTTATCTACGTTATTCGCTTCTGACTTACTCGCGTCCACTACACGATTCCAACGCTGACCGTCTCTACTTCCACATCGGCGACCTGGGTAATTTCGGTGTCCGAAGCGTCCTCGAAGTAAAGCTCCAGCGCCTCTTTGACGGCTGCTCGGGCCTGCTCACGGCTGTCGCCGAACGAGGAGACATCGACGTTGAGCGCCTGGGCTACCCAGGCTTTCCCTTCCCGGTAGAACACCACTTCGATCGATCGCATGGCTCTCATCCCTCTCTGACGGAGCTCCAAGCCGGAAACGGCCGATCCTGCAACCAACATCATACTCGACGCCAAGAAGGCTGTGGAGGAAGCGGACGCCGAGAGTGACCACGATGGCCGGTCGCTGGTGGGCCTGCGTGGACAATAGCAAGAACTCAGCTCACCTTTGAGCTCAAGCTCCGGCTCGCTGTCAAGACCTTGTGCCTGGCAATGCATCCAAGGAGTGGAAAACTGGCATTTCTAGTCGCTTGGCCTCCTCTATCTCTGCCTTAGCTCCCTCGCTGTCTTCCCATTTTGGAAGGGCGAACACAGCGTCACAACACTGAAGCATTCGCAAGTCGAATTCCTTATATGCCTGTTCGTCGGCTTTGGCCTTAACTTCGAAATGAGAGGTATTCAAGTGAGGACAGAAGACTTTATAGCCGCGATTCCACAGTTCTATACTGTACTGCTCAGCCAACCGTATGTTCTTTTCAGTCTCATTGAAATCGCTGCCAAGGTAGGGACCAGCTATGAACACCGTGCCGATCTCGTCGTCCGGGACACTCGACGCAGTAGCATCACGTGCACCAGGAGCTTCCTCCTTTGGCCAATCACTCCAAGGCCACCTGAACCGCCGCCCAAAGTACAAATTCCAATTCAGCGGATAGTCCATAACCGCATGGAAAGCGACACCAATGACAAAGACCCACAATAGCCAAGACGGGTAGATTTCAATGCCGCGTATGAAAAAAACCACTATCGGACCGCCTGTTGAAACCAATACCAACAGATTGGCTAAAGTCCACCACTTCGTGTTTCCAGACCAAAAGGGCTGCTCACCTGATGGAAATACGAGGAACAACCAAATTGAGTCCACAACAAGTAGCAATAGATAGTAGTTGATGAAGCGCGACTCATCAGCTATCGAGTATGCCAAAATAAAAAAGATGAAGGCCTCGATTCCCAAAGCCGAGAAATCCACTAGAGGTTGGCTGATTCGCCAGTTCACTCGCTGTAACTGCTCAGTATAAGTACGGTCGAAATGTCGCATTGCACCATGAACAAACCTTGCAACCGTAGTTACAAATATGATGAAAAGCAAAGTTTGTAAGCTAATCCATTCGATTTTGAACTGTCTCATTTCGTCAAGGACGAAGCGTTCTAGCCCAACAGCTAAAGCCAGGCCAGCTACCACCATATACAGGATTTTCAGAACCTCTACGGAGTTGTGTAAGCTTTCTCTATTCATGTCCCAAACCTCCCGGCCCTTCATCTTGTCTGGGGATAGATTGAAGCTGCTCGCAGTCGTTACATAAACGCTTGCAGTGATGGATCTGGGGGGCCTCGAAACCCCCACGTTCCCGATATTCACCGGGACGCGCTGCTTGGCGTGATCGCGAGGGTTTGGTGGACCTGGGGGGATTCGAACCCCCGGCCTCCTCAATGCCATTGAGGCGCGCTACCAACTGCGCCACAGGCCCGTTCAACAGAAGAAACTATAGCAGACGTCGAGTTGGCGTTCAACGACCGAACGCCGAGCGAGCGGCCCTGGGAGAGAGTCGAGCCCTCGTCGGATGCCTGCGCCGCCGCTGGCGGCCCCGTGC
>JACZVV010000008.1 GCA_022572465.1 Chloroflexota bacterium | reverse complement strand
GACCGCCTTCTCCACGGGCATCGCAGCCATCAACGCCGCCGAAGAGGTCATCAAGATCATGGCGAAGCGGGCGGCGGTGCAGTGGGAGACGCAGCCGGACGAGGTCGAGTTCAAGGACGGCGTGTTCTTCTCCCAGAAGAATCCAGAGGACCGCAAGACGTTCAAGGAGCTGGCTGCCGCGATGATGATGACCGGCGGGCCGATCACGGCCTCGGCCTCGTCCAACCCGACGGGCGTGGGTTCGTCCTTCTCGGCGTTTCTGGTGGACGTCGAGGTGGACCCCGAGACGGGCAAGGTCGACGTGCTGCGGGCCACGGTGTTCCAGGACGTGGGCAAGGCGGCCCACCCCAGCTACGTCGAAGGCCAGATGCAGGGCGGGTCGGTCCAGGGCATCGGGTGGGCGCTGAACGAAGAGTACTTCTACACCGACGACGGCGTCATGGCCAACTCCAGCTTCCTGGACTATCGCATTCCCACGAGCCTTGACCTCCCGCCTATCGACGCCGAGGTCATCGAGGTGCCCAATCCGGGCCACCCCTTCGGACTGCGGGGCGTGGGCGAGTGCTCCATCGTGCCGCCGATGGCCGCGATGGCCAACGCCATCCACGACGCCATCGGCGTGCGCATGAGCAGCCTGCCGATGAGTCCGGGCGCCATCCTCAAGGCGCTTGCGGAGAAGGACGGGATCTGACCTCGACAACCGCCGACGAGGCTGATTCTTCGTCGGTCCATCGGTGATCGCGGGAACGGGACGATAACGAACGAGAGACGGGGCCAACCGGCCCCGTCTCTTTCGATTTCGGTGCGGAAGGCCGCGCCATCGGCCCCCCGGCGACCGATCGCTGATGCAAACGCAGCTTCGTATTCCACCGGCGTTTCCGGTTCGTCGTTCACCGCACCCCCGCCAATGCCCCGAAAGTGTGGCGTTGCCTCGCGAAGCCGGAGTGGCGAGACGGCCCCTTCCGCGACTACCGGGCGTCACCGAACTTCAAGCGGGCGACGGCGTCGCGGTGAAATTCGGCGTCGCCAAAGGAGCGGGCCAGGGCCTGGGCCCGGCGCAGGTAGAGATGCATGTCGTGCTCCCAGGTGTAGCCGATGCCGCCGTGGATCTGCATCGCTTCGTTGGTGACGTGGCGGGCCGCGTCGCTGCACCAGGCTTTGGCCGCGGCCACCGCCTCGGCCACGTCGGGCGTCTCCTCGACGATGGTCCGGACGGCCTTGTAGGCCAGGGCGCGGCCCGCCTCGACGTCGACCAGCATGTTGGCCAGCTTGTGCTTGATGGCTTGGAACGCCCCGATGGGGCGCCCGAAAGCGACCCGCGAGCGGGCGTACTCGTTGGCCATCTCCAACGCCTTGGAGGCGGCGCCAAGGGAAAGGAGCGACGTGGCCGTGGCGGCGGCCCGGACGACCCGCTCGACCATGCTCTCGCCGTCGGATGAGGCCAGGACGAACTCGCCTGGGACCGCGACCTCGTCGAGCGCGACCTCACCCTCCATCTGCCAGTCCAGCGTTTCGACGGTGCTGACGGCGACCCCGGCGGCGCGAGCGTCGACGACGAACAGGCCCAGCTTGCCGCCCTCGTCGCGCGCGGTGGTGACGATGTAATCGGCCACGTGCGCGAACGGCGATGGAAATTTGACGCCGGTGAGGGTGAAGCCGGCGCCCGACGCCTTCGCCACCGTGCTGACGGCAGACCAATCGAACCACGATCCGGGCTCGAAGTATGCGCCGGTGAGGATGATCTCGCCTCGGGCCACGCCTGGGAGCAGCCGGGAGCGGGCTTCTTCGGAGCCGGCCAGCGCGATGGGCATGACGCCCAGGACCGTCGTCGCCAGAAACGGGCCGGGGAGCAGGGCGCGGCCCGCCTCTTCCAGAACGATGGCCAGCTCGGCGAATCCCAGGCCCGCGCCTTCATGCTCCTCGGGAACGTTGAGGCCGGTCCACCCGACATCCGCCATGATCCGCCACAGCTCCGGTGAGTAGCCTCGTTCGTCGCCGATCAGCGACCGGACGTGGGAGGGCGGACACTCCTTCTGCAGCAAGTCCCTCGCGGTGCGGCGAAGCTGTTCGTGAATATCGGTGGTCACGATTCCTCCTTGGTCAAACGAAGTCGATGACGCCCTCGGCGACAAGGTCGGCGATGTCGTTCTCCGACAGGCCCAAGAGATCCCGGTAGACGTGCTCGTTATGCTCGGCGAAGAGCGGCGCGGGCCGGATCGACGGAGCGAGGCCGGACATATGCCACGCGGGCCCGTCGAAGGGACGACGGCCCAGGACGGGATGCGTCAGTTCGGCGAAGTGGCCTCGGGCCAGCAGCTGCGGGTCTTCCAGCACGTCCTTGCCGTTCGACACGCCGGCCGAGGGGACGCCCGCCTCCTGCAGCAGCTCCATGGCCTCCCTCGGCGCACGCTTCCGGGTCCATGCCGAGATCAGCCGGTCCAGCTCGTCCTCGTTCCGCTTGCGGGCCAGCAACGTGGCGAACCGGGCGTCCTGGGCCAGGTCCTGCCGCTGCATCACACGCGTCAAGGAGAGCCACTGCCGGTCGCTGAAGCAGGCGATAGCGACCCAACGCTGGTCACGGGCCAGATCGGGCAGGTCAGGCTCTGCACGGCAGCGATAGACGCCATGGGGCGCCGCGCTCCGCGATCTGTTGCCCTGGCGTTCGAGGACGCGGCCGTCCAGGGCGCACCGCATCAGCGCCGGGGCCAGCAGGTGGAGGGTGACTTCGTACTGGCTCATGTCGATGTACTGGCCACGGCCGGTGCGCCGCCGGTGCTCCAGGGCGGAGACCAGGGCCGCGATGGCGAACCATGGGCTGATGAAGTCCGGCAGCACCTGGTTGGGACCGCCGGGCGGCCCCTCGGCGAAGCCGGTGACGTCGTCGAGCCCCGCCAGCGACTGGAGAAAATGGCCCAGGCCTGGATGCCCGGCCCGGGGTCCTGTTTGCCCCTGCATCGAGAGGGACAGCATGATCAGGCCCGGCTTGGCCCTGGCCAGCTCCCGGTAGCCCAGCCCCATCCTGTCCATGACGCCGGGGCTGAAGTTCTCCACGACGATATCGGCCCAGGCCGCCAGCTTTCCGGCGAGGTTCCGGGCCTTGGGGCTCCCCAGGTTCAGGGAGACGCTGAGCTTCGAAAGGTTGTGGTTGGCGAACATGCCCGACGCGTTCTTTCCCGGCTTGGCGTCCAGGTAGGGGCCGGTCATGCGCGAAGCGTCGGGCCGCCGGGCCGTCTCGACCTTGACCACCCGCGCGCCGTACATCGCCAGGTACTTGGTGGTCACAGGCCCGACGACGGCCCAGGAGAAGTCCAGGACGTTGAGTCCCGCGAAGGGGAGGCTTTCGTTGCCGCTGGGCATGGCTACATCGCCCCCGTGGCCTTGAGCGTGACCAGCTCTCGATTCGAGAGACCCAGCATTCCCTGGAAAACGTAGCGGTTGTGCTCGCCCAGCCGGGGCGCGGGCCCACGGGCGCGGGGCAGGTACTCGGCGCTTTTGAACCATGCGCCCGGATGAGTGAGGAGCGTTCCCGAATCTGGGTCGACGATCGATTGCCAGTAGTCCCGTGCCTCGAGCTGACTGTCGGCGAGGACGTCTCGCGGGCTGTTGACGGGATAGAGGATGAACCGGCGCTGCACGGCCTGCTCGTAGAGCTCCGCTTTGGTGTGGCGCAGGAAGAATTCGCCGGCCGCCGATTCGAACCTCCGCACCAGGTCCTTCGGGACGGTAGTGATGCTCAACGCCTCCCAGTCGACGGCCAGGAGGTCGTCGACGTCGCTCTCCTCGGCCATCCACTGCAGCAGCGGAACGTTCTTCCGGCCCCAACCTCGGGCGACCCACCAAACCCAGCTTACGTAGCCGTCCTCGCACGGCCAGATGCCGGTGCGGCGCGCGCCTCCGGCGCTGGGGCTCGGCCAACGGCCGTCGACAACCCCGTTGAGCTCCCACGCCAGCGGAGCTTTGAACAGCAGGTTGGTCACGGATTCCTGCACCGACAGGTCGATCTGCTGGCCCTGTCCGGTCGCCGACCGTTGCTGATGGGCGATGAGCATGGCGGCCACGGCCTGGGCGGCGGCCATGTGCCACGCCATCTCCACGCCCAGCCGCACGGGCGGCCGCGACTCGTCGGCGCCCGAGAGAAAGAGCAGCCCGCCCGCCGCCTGGGCGATGAGCTCCCCGTCCCGATAGTCCCGGTACGGCCCGCCGCGTCCGAAGGGAGTGATGGAGGCGGCGATGAGCCTGGGGTTCAGGCCGGCCCACCGTGAGCCGTCGAAAGCGGCGGGCTCGCCAGGGATGGACGATTCGATGAGGAAGTCGGCCCGCTCGACCAGGCGCTCCAGCAGGCGCCGGCCGGCGGCGGTCCGCGCGTCCAGCGTGACGCCGAGCTTCCCGGTATTGTAGGCGAGCCAGAAGAGGCCCGTCCTGGCGCCGCGGGTGGGCGTCCCGGCCGCGTCCTTCCTGCGCGCGGGGTCGCCCGACGGTGGTTCGACCTTGATGACCTGGCACCCCAGGTCGGCGAGGAGCTTGCCGGCCAGATGGCCCGACTCGGTCGTCAGGTCGAGGACTCGATAGCCCGTGAGGGGTAGGGGCTGCGGCTGCGGCGTCATCGCGCTGTCGCCCGGCCGGTGCGGCTAGTCCTTGGGCTGGCCGAGGATCCGCTCGGCGATGACGTTGCGCTGGATTTCGGAGGTGCCCCCGCCGAAGGTCGCAGCCCGCGAGGCCAGGAAGCCGCGAGCCGCGGCTCCACGGTTGACCACGTACTTGGGCCCGGCGGTGAGCGCGCCGTAGGGTCCCAGGATGTCCATGGCGAACTCGGACATGCGCTTCTGCAGCTCGCTGGCCATGAGCTTCCCGACCGACGCCTCGGGGCCGGGGACGCCGCCCTGGCTCTGCACCGTCAGGGTGCGATAGCCAAGCTGACGCAGCGCCTCGATCTCGATGGCGAACTGGGCCAGGGTGCGCCGGATGGTGTCGTCCTCGTAGCGGGGCCGGCCGGCGACGACGGTATTCTTGGCCAGCTTTACCAGGGCCATCAGCGTCCGCCCGGAAGCGAGGGTCCCGGCCAGGCCGGAGCGTTCGAAGTTGAGGGCGGTCATGGCGATGGTCCAACCCTGGTTCTCTTCGCCCACGATGTTCTCGACGGGGACGCGCACGTCTTCGAAAAAGACCTGGTTGAAATGGGCCTCGCCGGAGATCTGCTTCAACGGCGACACGGCGATCCCCGGCGTCTGCATGTCGATCAGGATCAGGCTCAGGCCGCGATGCTTGGGCACGTCGGGATCGGTGCGGCACAGCACGTATATCCAGTCGGCGATGTGGGCGTTGGTGGTCCACACCTTCTGGCCGTTGATGACGTAGAAGTCGCCATCGCGCCGGGCCGAGGTCTTGAGGGAGGCCAGGTCCGAGCCTGCATCGGGCTCGCTGAACCCCTGGCACCAGAGCTCCTCGGCATGCAGGATCTTGGGAAGATGACGCTGCTGCTCCTCGTTGCCATGCTGCATCAGGACGGGTCCCACGGTGTCGATCCCCGACTGGCCGATCAGAGGCGGGACGCGGCGGCTGGCGATCTCCTCGTTGTAGATCGCCTGTTGCACCACCGTCGCGCCCATGCCGCCGTGCTCCTTGGGCCACGCGGGAGCGATGAAGCCGGCCTCGGCGCGCTTGCGCTGCCACGCCCTGAGGAAATCGGCGCGCTCCCGGTCGTCGGACCAGGACCGGGGCATCGCCGGCACGTTGTCGTCCAGCCACGATCGCAGCCGGTCGCGAAAGGCCTCGTCCTCGGGGGAGAGCTTGTACTCCATGCGTATGCCTCGAGCGGTAGGATGGCGCCGGTTGAATGTACCGTTGGGCTGGAAGCGTGTCAAGAAGTAGGGCCGGCCTCTTGACCG
Organism: Chloroflexota bacterium; assembly: GCA_022572465.1. Lineage (GTDB taxonomy): Bacteria > Chloroflexota > Dehalococcoidia > SHYB01 > SHYB01 > JACZVV01. Next base: position 42,452 of record JACZVV010000008.1, on the reverse strand, counting down.
GGCCGTCGCTTCAATGGCACCATAGCCCTCGCCGGCGGTGGCTGAGGCGGCTGAGCCGCATCAACGTTTCCGGCCCAGGCTGGAACCAGCAGGCGGCTGAGCCGCATCAACGTTTCCGGCCCACGCTGGGACCAGCAGGCTGCGGGTGGCTGAGCCAGCGCCTGAGCCGCATCAAGATTTCCGGCTCAGGCTGGGCGCAGAAACGAAAGAGCGAGGCGAGATATGGCCCAAGACACGATTCTGGTGGACATCGACGGCCACGTCGCGACGATCACGATGAACCGTCCCGACGTGTTGAACGCGTTGGCCCACGAGCAGTTCGAGGCGCTGCAAGACGCCTGGCGGGCGCTGAACGACGACGACGACGTGCGGGCGGTGATCGTCACCGGCGCCGGCCGGGGATTCTGCTCGGGCGCCGACCTCATCAACTTCGACCTGTCCAGCAGAGAGGGCCGGCGACCCGTCATCGACGCGTCCCAGGACTGGCTCAAGCCGCTGCTGGAGATCAAGCAACCGACCATCGCCGCGGTCAACGGCGTCGCGGTGGGCGCGGGCCTGGGGATAGCCCTGGCGTGCGACATTCGCATCGCGTCGGAGGCGGCCCGCTTCTCCGCCATCTTCAAGCGCATCGGCATGGTGGCGACCGACGGCGTGGCCTGGCTGCTGCCGCGTCATGTCGGATTGGGGAAGACGTTGGAGCTGGTCTACTCAGGCGATATCATCGACGCCCGCGAGGCGGAACGGATCGGCATGGTGAACGAAGTGGTGCCGGCGGACCGGCTGATGGCCCGCGCCCGAGAGCTCGCCCAGTCCATCGCCGACGGGCCGCCGTTGGCCCTCCAACTCTCGAAGAAAATGATCTACGGCGGCCTCTCCCTCAGCTACGAAGAGTATCTGGTGACGCAACAGTATTCGTCGCTGGTGAACCGCACCTACGCCAGTCACGACATCCAGGAAGGCGCCCGAGCGTCGAAGGAGAAGCGGCCGCCGCGGTTCCGCGGCATGACCGGAGCTCCGCCGGCGTAGGGCCTCGATAAAGGAGGAGCCATCGCCATGGGCAGTCTGACGAAGAAAGCGGCCATCGTTGGGGCGTACGAGCACCCTCTGCGGCGGGCCCCCGGGGTTTCCGAGTACCAGATCCAGGCCGAGTGCGCTCGCCAGGCGCTGGATGAGGCGGGGCTATCGATCAAAGACGTCGATGGCTTCATGAATCCCAGTGGCTTTGCGGCGATGCACATGGCGGAGTATCTGGGACTCAACCCGCGAATCATGGACACGACGCAGGTGGGCGGCTCATCGTACGAGCTCCACACCTCGCGCGCCGCCGCCGCTATCGCGGCGGGCCAGTGCGAGGTGGTGCTGATCACCTACGGGAGCACGGCTCTCTCCTCAGCGCGCTCCATCGGGACCGGCGGCTTCGGCGCCCGGTCGGTCGGGGCGTGGCCGGACAGCTTCGAGGCCCCCTACGGGACGATCCTGGCGGGGCTCTACGCCACCGTCGCTTCCCGGCACATGCACGACTACGGCACGACCAGCGAGCAGCTGGCGGAGATTGCGGTCACCACTCGCCGCCACGCCTCGATGAACCCCAACGCTCTCTACCGAGACCCCATGACGGTGGAGGACGTGATTGGCTCGCGCATGATCGCCTGGCCGCTTCACCTGCTGGACTGCTGTGTCATCTCCGATGGAGGGGGCGCGATCGTCGTTGCCAGCCCCGAGAGGGCGCGGAGCGCCAAGACGAAACCGGTGTGGGTCCTGGGCGTCGGCGAGGCGTTCGCCCATCTGAGCGCCGGCAAGCGCGACTTCACGACGGTTGCGGCCGCCCAGTCGGCCCCGGAGGCCTTCGGCATGGCCGGGGTGACGCACGACGACATCGACCTGCTGATGGTCTACGACTCCTTCACGATCACGGCGCTTACAACGTTGGAGAGCCTGGGCTTCTGCAAGAAAGGCGAAGGCGGCGCCTTCGTCGAGGGCGGCCGGCTGGCGATCGACGGGCAACTGCCGATGAACACCGACGGCGGGGGTCTGTCGTCGAACCACCCCGGCATGCGGGGCATCTTTCTGCTGATCGAGGCGACGAAGCAGCTCCGGGGCGACTACGAGGGGACGCCTCGCCAGGTCAAGGATTGCAAGGTCGCGCTGTGCCACGGCACCGGTGGCAATATCGGGTCGCGGCACAGCGGTTGCACCGTCATACTGGGCAGCGACTAGCGGGCTGGGCAGCGGCTAGCGGTACGAGGTGCTCCGAAGCACCTTCCCCGGTAGATCGCCCACCTCTTCGCCCTGCCAGATCGTTGGTTGTCCGTTGACCAGCACGTACTCGACGCCCTCGGCCTTCTGAATCCAGCGGGTGGCCCCGCCTGGGAAATCGTTCCGTGTCTCTTTGTCCAGCGCGTCCAGCTTGGTGGGATCGAACATCATGATGTCCGCCTTGGCCCCAACGCGGATGGCGCCGCGATCGGTGAGCCCGAGCAGCTTCGCGGGCATGGACGTAACCTTTCGCAGACCCTCCTCCAGGCTCATGATCGCGTGGTCCAAAACCCACCGGCGCAGAAAATAGGTGCCTTCGCCGGCCTTGCACTCGGCCTGAAGGTGCGCCCCGGCGTCGGAGTTCATGGGCACGGAGAAGGGGTTACGGTAGACCCGGGCTTTGCTCTGGTCGAAGAATTTGGCCTCCGGTTCAAGCCTCGTGCACAGGACGGTCTTCAGGTCCTCGGACACGGCCAGGTCCAGCAAGGCGTCGGCCAAATGTTTTCCTTGCCGTTTGGCCAGCTCGGCGATGCTCACCCCTTCGAGCTCGCGATTCTTCTCGTGGTGCGCCTTGTGGATGGTGACCAGGTCCCAATTGATGCGCGGTCGTCGCAGCTTCATCGCGTCGATCTTCGGCTCCAGGTCGACCTCGTCGCGGAGCTTCTGCCGAAGGTCCGGCGAGGCGAACAGCTTCTTCCGCTCCTCGGACGGCTTGTCCAGGATGTGGGTCCACGTGTCCATGCTGTTGAAGTGGGTGGTCCCGTCGTACAGCGTCACGAACTTGTAGAACGGCTGAGCCGAGACGACGCCCCACAAGGTGGCGCCCGCGGCGGTGGCCAACCCCATGAAGTCCCAGGCGTCGGCCCCGGCGCCGAACCCGTTCAGCTGCATCGGCGAGTCCGCGACCGAGGTCATCCGAAGGATAAGCTCCTTGTCTTCGTCGGTCATGCCTCGAAACAGTCCGCTGGGAATGAGTGCCATGTGCGTCGAAGGGCGGTCTCGAAGCTCCTCGGCCAGTCCCACCATCTCGTCGGGCGTGGCCTGGCGGCTGGGAACCGGCTTCAAGTCCATGTCGAAGTGGCTGGGGGCGAGGGAGGTGGTGAAGCCGAAGGCGCCGGCGTCCATGCTCTCGCGCAACGTCGCTCGCATGGCGTTGATCTCGTCCTCGGTCGCCGTTCGCTCCAATGACTCGGCGCCCATGGTGTTGTATCGGAGCGTCGAATGGCCGACCATGGTGACGACGTTGAGGCCCAAACCGGCGTCGAGGGCGTCCAAGTACTCCCCGAAGGAGACCCAAGACCACGGGAGCTCGGTGCGGAAGAGCTCCAAAGGCATCTCTTCGACTCTGGCGAACATTCGGATCAGATACTCACGGTCCTCGGGTTTGCACGGCGCCAGGCTGTAGCCGCACAGGCCGGTCATAACCGTGGTGACGCCATGCCACGAAGACGAGCTTCCCCGCCGTTCGAAGAATAGCTGACCATCCAGGTGGGTGTGGGGATCGACGATCCCAGGCGAAACGATGAGACCTGTCGCGTCGATAACCCGGGCGGGCCCGTTCAGGCTCTCGCCGATGGCCGTGATCTTTCCGTCGGACAGCAGGACATCGCCCTGGAATCGAGGGGCGCCGGTGCCGTCGATGACGGTCCCGCCCTTGATGAGCATTTCGTTCATAGCGTATCTCCTCGCTGGGGGCCTATCGGCCTCATGAATGCCGCCGTCACATCAAACGAACCCGGCGCGATCCGGTAGTGGTGGAGCGCGGTCCGTCAGCGTCGTTTATCGGTGTAGAAAAGCTAACGCATCTCGCCTCGAACGTCAAACCCTCTGGCTCAATGGCGGAGAGGGCGGGATTCGAACCCGCGGTACCCGAAGGCACACCGGTTTTCGAGACCGGCCCATTCGTCCACTCTGGCACCTCTCCGCGCCCAGGGATCGGCAGTCGAATCAAGGGGGTAGTGGAATACCCCCTCGACGCTCCCCCAAGATAGTGGTTGGTGGTTGAGCCCCAGGCGCTCGAGGGGCTTGCCGTGCCGCGCGATCTCAGCATCGCCGCTCGACCACTATAGTACAGGGCCCAGAGGCGGCGCAACGAGCAGCGCCAGCCCTGGCACTGGCGCGGCTGTTTGCCCGTGACGGTGGTTTGCTCCAACCATCTGATGGGGCAGATTGTCGCCTGAGCGCCGTGGCAGGTCTCAATCCCGTCCATGGGGAACCAGGGAGCGGCGTAAAGATCGAAGGCGCTGGGCATGCCCCTGGCCGGTTACCGCCGTCACGATCGCAGGGCTTGGCTCTGGGTCTGTTGCGGACATCACTCTGAGCACCGGCAGAGCCAACAACTCCGGCGCATTCTCGTTGGACCCCCGCCGATACCGGCGACGCAGGCGTCAGGTTTCTACTCTATAACGGCGACCGTGAGTGAGGGACGCATTGCCAGCGCGTTCTGGAGGACATCGAGCCGAAGCCTCCTGAGAAATAGAACGAGCCGAGGAGGCTCCTGCTTTCCGAGGTTGGGGCCGGGCCGGCGCCGCGCTACGCGGGGACCTTGGCGGCAAATCGGCGCGCGCTGGTGATATGACGGTTCAACCCAACGGCGCGGGGCTCGAGGCCCAGGGCCAAGCCGACCATCTGGGGCAGGTGAATCACCGGCAGGTTGATTTGCGTCTTGAGGATCTTCTCCGCCTCGGGCTGCTGTCCGTCCAGGTTCAGATGGCACAGGGGACACGGCGTCACCATCACGTCGGCGCCCTGGCCCTTGGCATCGAGCAGGTGTTTCCCCGCCATCTTCAGCGAGTTGTCGCGGTTCATGGTCAAAATGGGGAAGCCGCAGCAACGGGACTTGCCCTCAAAGTCGACGGCCACGCCGCCAAGGGCGGTGATGATCTGCTCCAAATAGGTTCCGCGTTCGGGGTGTTCGTCGTATCCCAACTGCGAGGTCGGCCTCAGGACATAGCATCCGTAGAAAGGCGCGAGGGCCACGCCGGTGAGGGGGCGTTTGACCTGCTCTTTCAGCCGGTCGAGCCCGTAGTCCTCCACCAGCACCCACATGAAGTGCTTGATCTCGACGTCCCCCTGGTACTCGAGTCCTTCGGGCTTCAGGTACTGGTTGATGAATTCGCGATAGTTGGCGTCTTTCGTCAACCGGTGGTTGGCCTGGCTCATGACGCCCTGACAGGTGCTGCAGATGGTCATGATGGGCAGGCCGCGGCGCTCGGCCATGGCGAAGGTCCGGGCGTTGAGGGCGTCGCCCAGCTCGGGGTCGCGCTCTTGCAACACGCCGGCGCCGGTGCACGCCGCTTCTTTCAGGTGCTCCAGACTGAAGCCCAAGCGCTCGCCGACGAGCTTCATAGCCTGGAACAGCTCGGGCGCGCCTCCCTGAGCCACGCAACCGGGGTAGTAGGCGTAACGCATCAGTCGTTCTCCATCTCTTGGAAAATCCGTTTGACGTGCTCGGAGCCCGGCCGTTTGTGGTGCAGCAACGGCGGCATCTTACCTCGGAGGAGGGCGCGCACGCCAGTGGGGAGCATCTTGAGCTGGGCCGAGACGTCGTCCACGCCGAAGGACTCGACGGCGACTCGGGCCTCGTTCAGCCAACCGCTGTTTTTCACCGATTTGGCGAAGGAGTTGCTGTGCTTCGCGCCGTAGTTGTCTTGATAGCCGGCCTCCATGGCCGTGCGCCGGAGGTCCAGAATCCGGTCCATGGGCGCCACGTCTTTGGGGCAGACCTGAACGCACTCGAAGCAATGGGTGCAGTCCCACACACCGCCGTACTTGCTCAGCTCCTTGAGGCGATCGTCGCGGGCCTGCTCCGTCTCCCGAGGGTCGCCGACGAACCGATAGGCCTTGGCCAGGGCCGCGGGGCCGATAAAATTCTGGTCGACTTCCAGAGAGGCGCAATCGGAGACACAGCAGCCGCACATGATGCAGTTCATCGTGCCCGCCAAGTCCATCATCGCATCGGGCTTGGCGATGTGCTCGTGGTCGGGCGGGGGCTGTTGGGCCCGAAGCCAGGGCTGTATCTGCTTCACCTTGTCCCAGAACGCCGTCATGTCGGTGACCAGGTCTTTGATCGGCTTCATGTTGCCCATGGGCTCGACGGTGACCGTCTCGCCATTGGGCGCGATCTCGGCCAGCTTTGTCTTGCAGGCCAGACGGGCGTGGCCGTTGACCCGCATCCCGCAGGAGCCGCAGATGGCGCTGCGGCAAGAGCAGCGCACCGCCAGCGTGGGGTCCTGGTATTCCCGGACGGCGATGATGGCGTCCAGCAGGGCGGCGTTCTCGTCGACGTCGATCGAGTACTCCTGGTATCGCGATTCCTTGGTCTCGGGGTCATACCGCTTGACCTTGAGGTTGACCGTTGTCAATAGACTCTCCTCTCGGGCGGCCACTGGGTGATGGTGACGGGCGAAAAGTCGATCAAGGGCCCTTCGGGCGAGTGATAGACCAGGGTGTGCTTGAGCCATTCGTCGTCGTCGCGCTCGGTGTAGTCCAGCCGGGCATGGGCGCCGCGGCTCTCTTTCCTGGCCAGTGCGCTGACGACGATGGCTTCGGCCACGTCGAGCATGTTCTCCATCTCCAGCGTGGAGTAGAGGTTCCAGTTGTAGACCTTGCCCTTGTCGTGCACGCAGATCTTGTCGAACCGGGCGCGCAGGTCCTGGAGCGTTTTCAGCGTTTCCTGCATTCCGGCCTCGTCCCGGTAGACGCTGACGTTCTTGTCCATGGAAACGCCCATCTCCAGCCTCAGCTTGGCGGTGGTGAAGCCTGGGTCGGGCCGGTCCATCAGCATCTGGAACTTCTGACATTGGGCCTCGATGAGGTCGGACTCGGGCGCCGCCGGGTGTGCGCCCGATTGCTGAGCGTACTCGGCCGCGGCCGCGCCGGCCCGCCGCCCGAAGACGACGGTCTCCAGCAGCGAGTTGGCGCCAAGGCGGTTCCCGCCGTGGATGCTGATGTTGGCGCCCTCGCCCGCGGCGTAGAGCCCTGGGATCTGGGTCGCGCCGTCGACATCGGTCTTGACCCCGCCCATGATGTAGTGCATGCCCGGCCGGACCGGCACCGGATCCTTCACCATATCGACGTTGGCGAACTCCAACGCCAGCTCGTAGATCTGGCCTAGACGCTCCATGATGAGCTTCTCGCCCAGGTGGCGGCAGTCGAGGAACACACAGCCGTCCACGCCGCGGCCTTCTTGGATCTCCGTGATCTCGGACCGCGAGACGACGTCGCGAGAGGCAAGCTCCATCTTGCTGGGGGCGTAGGTCTTCATGAACCGGTCGCCCTCGCTGTTGATGAGGTAGGCCCCCTCGCCCCGGGCGCCCTCGGTGAGGAGCGCTCCGTTGCCCTTGAGGGTCGTCGGGTGGTACTGGACCATCTCCATGTCCATCATCGGAGCGCCGATGCGGTAGGCCAGGGCGTGGCCGTCGCCGGTGCAGATGAGTCCGTTGGTGCTCGGCTCGTACACCCGGCCGATGCCGCCGGTGGCCAGGACGACCGCTTTGGCGCGGATCACTTCGACGGCGCCGCTGATGATGTCCATGGCCACCACGCCGACACAAGCGCCGTCCTGTTTGATCAGGGAGAGGACGAACCACTCTTCGTAGACGCGCATCCCCGATTTGAGGACCTGCTCGTGCATCACGTGGAGGATGGCCTGTCCGGTAATATCGGCCACGAAGAAGGTGCGCTGGCGAGAGGCGCCGCCGAAGTTCCGGGTGGTCAGACGGCCGTACTCGTCCCGGGCGAAGATGACGCCCATGTGCTCCAGCTCATAGATATCCTGGGGCGCCTCGCGGGCCATGATCTCGATGGCATCCTGGTCCCCGAGCCAGTCGCTGCCCTTGACGGTGTCGTAGGCGTGGATCTCCCAGGAGTCGTCGGAGCCCTCGCCGCCCATGGCCGCGTTAATGCCGCCTTGGGCCGCGTTGGAGTGGCTTCGGACGGGGTGGACCTTGGTGATGATGGCGACATCCACGCCGTTGCGGAAGCTCTCGATGCCGGCCCGCATGCCGGCGAGGCCCGCGCCGACGATCAGGACATCATGCTCCGGCATCGATGATCCTCCCCGGGCAACAGTGCGTGAAGTTTATCACAGGCGATTGGCGTTGACAACGGAAAGAGACGGGTGCGAGGACGTCCGAACGGCGCGCCGGTCGCCAGGTAATGTTGAGGACAACGCCCGCGATCAACGGCACGTAGCCGCCTCGTCTTCCATATCGCGCGCCAACGGCTATCTCCAGAGCCAGCGTGTCCGTCAATCGGACTCCTGTTTCAATCGCAGCAGGAAGAGGCCGGCGAGGGTCTTGCCATCGATGATCTTGCCCGCTCGCGCCAGCTCGTCGGCCTCGTGCAGGGGCACGGCGACCACCTCGATCTCCTCGTCGACGTCACCGGGCTTCGGGTCGGGCCAAAGGTCCGTGGCGATGAAGAAGTGGAGATACTCGTCGCAAAACCCGGGGGCGCTGTAGAAACCGCCCATGGGCACCAACCGCCCCGCCGAGAAGCCGATCTCCTCCCGGAGCTCCCGCTGCGCCGTCGTCTCCGGGGACTCGCCGGGCTCCAACGTGCCCGCCGGCAGCTCCAGGAGCTCCTGGCCGGCGGCATGGCGATATTGGCGCACCATCAGCAGGCGGCCCTGGTCGTCAACCGGCGCCATGACCACGGCGCCGTGGTGCTCGACCACCTCTCGTTCCACCCGGCCATGGCTACCGAGGTCTATGGTGTCGACGCGGAGGTTGACTACCCGGCCTTCGAATATGCGGCGGCTCCCCACGGTGGAGTATTGGGTCAACGTTGCCCCTTTTTTGGCGTTCCGGCCTGGCCGGCCGGTCTCGCGTTGGCTCCGGAGGGCTGGTTGGCCGGCCTTCGATTCACGACTTGCCGCGCATGTTCAGCCGTTGGGTCAGGGTCGCGTAGAAATAGGTCGGGCTCTTGCCGCGGAGGAAGCGGGCGACCTTATCGCTCCGCCGGGCCATGATCCGGTCCCCGGCCTGAAGCTTGTAGTCGACCTGTCCGTCCAGGCTGGCGGTGGCCTCGTGGCCGGCCCCGACGATCAGTTCCACGATCGAATCCTGGTGCACCACGATGGGGTTAGCCAGGCTCATGTGGGGCGACACCGGCAGCAGCAAGAGCTCCTGGCAACGCGGATCCAGCACCGGCCCGCCAACGGCCAGGGCGTAGGCGGTGCTGCCGGTGGCGGTGGCGACGATGACGCCGTCGGCCTTGTACGTGGTCACCTCCGCCGAGTCGATTCGAGCGTCGATGCTCACGAGCCGGGCCGGAGCATCTCGACCGACGACGACCTCGTTGAGGGCCCATGAGCGATGGACCTTGGGCGTGGTGTTGGCCTCCTGGGTTACCTCGACGTCCAGGACAGCTCGCTCTTCGATCCAGCACTCGGAGTTGACGTATCGTGGGACTTGCTCCATGGCGACCGAGCCGCTGAACTCGGTCATGAAGCCGACGTTGCCCATGTTGACGCCGAGGATAGGGACCTGTGCCGGAACGGCGTGACGGGCGGTCCGCAGGATGGTGCCGTCGCCGCCGACGGTCACGATCAGGTCGGTCCCGCCGGCCAGCTCTCTGAGCTTGTCGTCCTGCTCCGCCGGGCTGTCCCAGCAATCGTGCCCCTCCCCACGGAGCATCTGGGAGAGGGAGCTTGCCAGTGCGGTGGCGGCCGCCATGCGGGCGTTAAAGACGATGCCGATTCGCTTCAACACGGCTACCTGTTGAAATGTGTTTGGCCCACTGGAGCAGTGTATCGGGAATGCTTCGGAAGTGTCAATCAGTTGGGCCGTTGGGCCGTTGGGCCGTTGGGCCGCCTAGCCGGGGAAGCCGCTGGTGGCCCGGATGGCGAAATCGAGGAGGAACCACGGCGCGATGCCGAAGAACAGCACGCCGGTGGTCGTCATGGCCACGGCCAGCCCGATGGGCGGAGTCAACCGCACTCGCTCCTCGGTGGGGGCGGGGCTGAGGTACATGACCTTGATCACGCGGAGGTAGTAGAAGGCGGAGATGGCGGTGTTGATGGCCCCGGCGATGGCCAGCCAGACCATGTCGGCCTGGACAGCCGCGTTGAACAGGTAGAGCTTGGCCCAGAACCCCACGGCGGGCGGCACCCCGATCAGCGACACCAGGCAGAGGGCTAGCAGGCCGGCCAGCAGTGGCGAGCGCTTGGACATGCCAGCGAAATCGTCGATGGTCTCGCTGCCGATCTTGTTGGCGATGGCGATGACCACGAAAAACGCGCCCAGGTTGGTGAAGGCGTAGGCGGTGAGGTAGAACAGGACTCCCTGAGGGCCGAAGGCCTCGCCACCCGGCACTCGCGAGGCAACCGCCGCCAGGCCGATCAGGATGTAACCGGCGTGGGCGATGGTGCTGTAGGCCAGCAGGCGCTTGATGTCGGTCTGGAAGATGGCGGCGAAGTTCCCCAGGCTCATGGAGATCACCGCCAGCACCCCGAACAGCATGCTCCAGTCCGAGCTAAAGTCCCCGAAGGCCAGGTAGAAGACGCGCAGGAGCACGGCGAACCCCGCGGCCTTGCTGGCCACCGACAGGTAGGCGGTGACGGGCGTCGGCGCGCCTTGATAGACGTCCGGCACCCACATCTGGAAGGGAAAGGAGGCGATCTTGAACCCGAACCCCGCGACGATGAAGACGACGCCTAGCAGCAACGCCGGATTGTCGGCAAGGCTGGAGACAGGGGCGGCCTTGGCGATCTCGACCAGCGAGCTGGTGCCGGTGACGCCCAGGACCATCGCCATGCCGTACAGCATGATCGCGGAGCTCACGCCGGATAGCACCAGGTACTTCAAGCCGGACTCGGTCGATCGGGTGTCTTTGAAAAAGGCGACCAGGGCGATGGCCGAGAGGGTGCTCAGCTCCAGCGAGAGATAGATCGTGATCAGCTCACGGGTGGCGGCCATCAGCATCAGGCCGGCGGTGGCCATGAGCAGCAAGCCGTAGTACTCGCCCTGGAAACGGCGGAACCTGGCCGCCGTCTCCTGAGACGCAATGACGACGGCGGTGACGACGCCGATGAGCAGGACCTTGAAGAAGATGCTGAAGGTGTCGACAACGAGCACGCCGTCGAAGGCCTGCTCTTCGGTTCCCCACAGGCTGATGGTGAAGCCCAGTGGCAGACCCAACAGGACAATGGTGAGGATAGGGAGCAGCCCTTTTCGCTCGATCCACAGATCGAGCATGATGATGATGAAGGCCACGCCGACGATGCTGATCTCCGGCGACAGCAGATATAAATCACGTAATGGCATCGGTCAGCGCCTCAGAGTATCCCGGCGTTGCGGGCGATCGGCCGCGTATCTTCATGGAGCTCGTCCCAGAGGTCCCCGAGCTCGGCGGGAGTCACCCACCGCGCTTGGCCCACGTCGCTGCCGGGCCGCAGCTCGCCGCCGATCCGACGCGCCATGTAGGTGATATAGAGGACGTGCAGCGTGACCTGGGATCCGTCCCTGACGATCCGCTCCGCCACGGGAAGGGGTGAGGTGACTTCGATCTCTAGGTTGGTCTCCTCGCGGACCTCCCGCCGAATGCCCGCGGCCACGCATTCGCCGAGCTCGAGCTTGCCTCCGGGGAAGATCCACCGGTCCTGCCAAAATCCACGCCGCTCCGGTACGTGCTTCACCAGGAGCACCCGGCCGTCGTCGAGGACGACGGCGCCGACGGATACGACGATGCGGCCCTCCGGCATCCCGTGCTGGTTACCCACCGGCGGCCCCCAGCAGATCGACGATGGGCGCGAGCCCGGCGTCGAAGAAGTCGGTGACGAAGGATGGATAGATGCCGACGACCATGATGGCGGCGATCATGCCCGCCAGGGGCGCCGCCTCCACCAGCGTCACGTCGCCGATGGCGGCGAACCGCGGCTTCTCGGGGCCGAAGAACACCCGCTGGGCCGTCCACAGGATGTAGCCCGCGCTGAGCACCAAGCCGAACATGGCCAGGATCGTCGCCTCGCGGTACACGCCGAACGAGCCGAGGAAGATCAGGATCTCGGCGACGAAGCCGCTCATCGAAGGCAGCCCCAAGGCGGCCAGGCCGGCGATCATGAACGCGATCGTCAGAAGGGGCATGCGCGACGCCAGGCCTCCCAGGTCCGGGATATGCCTAGTGTGGGCCTTCTCGTAGACGAGACCGGCGACCATGAACAGCATCGCGGTGATCGTGCCGTGGGCGAACATCTGCATCGCCGCGCCGGTCATCCCGACCTGCCCCAGAGAGGCGATCCCCAGCAACACGAAGCCCATGTGGCTGATGCTGCTATAGGCGATGAGCCGCTTGAGGTCGTGCTGACGGAACACCATCACGGCCCCGTAGAGCACGCTGACCACCGCCAGGGTGACCAGCAGATCGGAGTAGTCGCGGGCCACTTCAGGGAACAGGCTGATGCAGATGCGAAAGATACCGTAGGCGCCCATCTTCAGCATGACCCCGGCCAGCATGACGCTGGCGGCGGTGGGCGCGTCGGTGTGGGCGTCGGGCAGCCAGGTGTGGAAGGGCCACACGGGCAGCTTCACCGCGAAGGCCGCCAGCAAGAGGAAGAAGACGCCTGGGGCGGTGATCAAGGCGATGGACGGAGGCGCGTCGCGCAAGGCGATCATGTCGAAGGTGCCGGCCGAGAAGTAAAGAACGAGCATTCCCGCCAACATCAGGGCGCTGCTCAGCATGGTGTACAGGAGGAACTTCATCGCGGAGTACTCTCGCCGTCCGCTGCCCCAGATGCTGATAAGCAGAAACATGGGGATCAGCTCAACCTCCCAGAACATGAAGAAGAGCAGCAGGTCCAGCGACACGAATACGCCGGTGATGCCCGTCTGGAGGATCAGCAGCCAGAAGAAGAACTCGCGGGTCCGGTGCTTGATGCCCCAGGAGATGAGGACCGCGGCCACGCCCAGGAGCCCGGTGAGACCCAAGAGCGGCGCGCTCAGGCCGTCGACCCCAAGAAAGTACTGCACGTCGAAGGCCGAGATCCACTGGTATCGCTGGACCCATTGCGGGTTCGGGTCGTCCAGGTCGATCGTCGCCCAGACGACGAGGGCGAGGACCAGGACGCTCAGCGTTATCAGCAGCGACAGGAAGCGCACCTGCCGGTCGCTCCTCGCCAGAAGGGCCATCAAGATGGCCCCCACCGCCGGAAGGAAGACGATTGCCGTTAGCACGCCGTTGCCACTCCCGCGTTCGTTTGCTCAGTCAAGCCCGCTCCTCGTTCCTGATTCTCTATCCCCAAATCCAGAACCCCGCCAGGATCAGCACGATGCCGATGGAGATCATGGCGCCGTAGGCCTGCACCTGGCCGTTCTGCATCGCGACGGGGATTCGACCCACGTTTCTTCCGATCAGGGCCACGCCGTTGACCGCCCGCTCTATGAACTGCCCTTCGATGACTTCGGCTGTCAGGCCGAGAACCCGAATCAGCACGTGCCGCACGACAACGCCCTCGTATAGATGGTCGAGGTAGTAGCGATTGACCAGCAGGGTATGGAGCGGCCGCAGGCGCTGGCCCAGAACGCTGGGTGAGAGCAGCCCTTGAACGTACATTGAGTAGGCCACGACGATGCCCAGAGCCCCCGCCGCCGATGAGACCGCCGCGACGCTGGTCGAGAACGTCTCCACGTGACCGGTGAGGAAGCCGGTCATGGCGAAGGCCCCGAAGCCGAAGAGGTCCCACGGGAGGTCGGCCAGGCCGGCGAAGAGAACCGGGACGGCCAGCACGGCCAGCGGAGCGACCATGATCCAAGGCGACTCGTGGAGGCGGCGCCGCGGCGGCGGGCCGGCGGCGGCCCCGCTCTCGGCTGTGGCTTCGGCTTCGGCGCCGCCGCGGTACTCGCCGGCGAAGGTCATGAACAGCATTCGGAAGACGTAAAAGCCGGTGAGACCCGCGGCCAGCACGGCGATCCAGTAGAGCGCCTCGGCGCCGCCGATCAGACCGTTGATCGACGCGGCGTGGAGGACGCTGTCTTTGCTCCAGAACCCGGAGAGGGGGAAGACGCCGATGAGGGCCACGCCGGCCACCAGCATCGTGGCGAAGGTCCAGGGCATCGGCCGTCGCAGGCCTCCCATGAAGCGCATGTCGTAGGTGTGGGCGGTATGGTGGACACTGCCCGCGCCCATGAACAGCAGGGCTTTGAAGAAGGCGTGGACGACGAGATGAAAGATCGCCGGGCCCACGGCTCCCATGCCCAGGGCCAGCATCATGTAGCCCAGCTGGCTGATCGTCGAGTAGGCCAGGACGCGCTTGATGTCGTTGGAGACCAGGGCCATCGACGCGGCGAAGATCGCGGTCCCGCCGCCGATCCAGGCGACCGTCGTCATCGCGCCTTCCGAGGCCTCGAAAATGGGGAACAGGCGGGCCACCAGGAAGACGCCCGCCGCTACCATCGTGGCGGCGTGGATCAGTGCGCTGACGGGCGTTGGACCTTCCATGGCGTCGGGCAGCCAAACGTGCAGCGGGAACTGGCCCGACTTGCCGACCGCGCCGGCGAAGATGCCCAGCGCCAGCCACGTGACGCCGACGCCGGCGAAGGCGCCCGCGGCGACCATCGCGTGGATCTCGGCGATCTCCAGCGTTCCCGTCGCCACGTAGGCCCACACGATGGCCGCCAGGAAACCCACGTCGCCCAAACGGGTGACGATGAACGCTTTCTTGGCCGCATCGCCCGCCCGAGGATGCTCTTCCGCCGCTTTGCCCTGGCCCCAGAAACCGATGAGCAGATAGGACGACAGCCCCACCAGCTCCCAGAACATATAGAGGAACACCAGGTTCGATGCCATCACCAGGCCCAGCATCGAAGCGGTGAAGAGCGACATGTAGGCGAAGTAGCGCACGTAACCCTTGTCGCCGCGCATGTACTCCGTGCTGTAGATCTGGACCAGGAGGCTGACGCCGGTGACCACCACCACCATCACGGCCGTCAGGGAGTCCATGACCAGGCCCACGCGGATGACGAGCGGGCCGATGGTGAGCCAGTCGTGGGGGCGATAGCCCAGGTCGTGGGCGTCGTTGCCGATGGTGGCGGCCAGGGCCGTCAGCGCCAGCGCGAAGGCCGCCAGGATCGACACGATGGTGATGACGCCGGCGCCGCGCCACTCGGCGCCGACGAAGGGACGCAGCCCGACGATGAGGACGAACGACAGCAGCGGCAAAAGGAAGATGAGCCAGGAGGCGAACTCGGGCATCGGTTACACTTTCCTCAAGATCTCGTCGGCGACGTGTTCGCGTCCCCGGGGGATGTAGACGACGAATGGGCAGGTCTCGCTCCAGGTGCGGATCTCCCCCTCGGGCAGAATGCGCGCGGGCAGCCCTTCGGCCTCGAACAGCTCTTTCCACATCTCGGCGATGAGGAGGTTGGGCGCGTTCTTGTAGGCGGACCAGGACACGCGCTTACCCTTTCATGCTCGCGGCGGTGGTAATGTCCACCGACTCCCGGTTGCGGAAGATGGCGATGACGATCGCCAAGCCCAGGGCCAAATTTCCCGCGGCTACGGTAATGATGAACAGGACGAAGATGTGTCCGGTGAGCAGCGTTGGCGTGACGAACCGGGTCATCGCGATGAACGCGATGTTGACGGCGTTGAACATCAGCTCGACCGACATGAGGATCGTGATGATGTTGCGCTTGGTCAGCGCTCCGACCAGGCCGATGGAGAAGATGATTCCCGACAGGATGAGGTAGTGTTCCAAGCCGGCCACTACTCGTCCTCCCCTCGCGCCAGCACCACGGCGCCGATCATCGCGGCCAGGAGCAGCACGGACGCGATCTCGAACGCCAGCACGAACTTGTTGCTGAACAGCAGGTCGGCCAATGCCGCCGTGGTGCTGTCCAACGGCGCTTCGGTGGAGAGGCGCCACTCGGTGTTGACAAAGACGACGATGAGGGCCGTCAGCAGCACCGCGCCCATGAACATGCCGGGAATCTTGAGCCGGTTGGATGGGTTGCCCTCCTGCACGTCTCGGGTCAGCAGGATCGCGAAGATCAGCAGGATCGAGATGGCGCCCGCGTAGATCAGCACCTGGACGGCCGCGATGAAATCGGCGTTCAAGGTGACGAAAATCCCGGCGATGGAGAGGAACGAGACGACCAGGAGCAGGGCGGCCCGGAAGATGTCTTTCAGCAGGATGACGCCCGACGCCGACACGACGGCGACTACAGCCATGATCCAGAATGCGATGGAGGCGCCGGTCCCGACGTGCATCGTTTAGCGCCCTGCCTCCTCGCTGGAGAGCGACGTCTCGTCCTCGAAATTGATGCCGTGGAGGTGAGGGCGGGCGTAGGCGCTGGGCTTTTTCTTGGCGGCGCGGAGCTCGTCAATATGCACCACCATGCTCGGCCGGGTGTAGGTCGCCCGTTCGAAACCGGTGCCCATGAACAGCGCGTCGTAGGGGCAGGCCTCGACGCACAGGCCGCAGAACATGCACCGTCCGGTGTCGATATCGAAGACCTTGAGCCCGTACCGGTCGCCCACGTTGGGGTCGGGCTCGGTCTCGGTCTCGATGCGAATGGTGCCCAGGGGGCAGTATTTGGCGCAGGACGCGCAGCCGGTGCAGCGGTCCTCGTACCACACGAACTCGTAGCCTCGGAATCGAGGAAACATCGGCGCGCGCTCTTCAGGGTACTGGACGGTGACCGGTTTCTTGAAGAGGTGCTTCAGTGTGACCGCCATCCCTTTCAGGATTCCCTCTCCGTACATCGTTATCTCCCTTCCCTCACGGGGTCGGCTCAGGACGAAGCCATGGTCTCGAAGACCGGCGGCGCGGGCACGACCTGTCGCGGTTGTCCCTGGATTCCGAGAAGCCGCGCGGCGACGGCGACGACGATGGCCGCGAACGCGAAGTTCACCGGGATCAGCCACACGGGCAGACCGTCCGGGTAGGCAAGGATCTCCCCGGCGGTAACGAAGATGTTGATCAGGGCCAAGGGCAGCAGGAACTTCCACCCAAGATTCATGATCTGGTCCACCCGAAGGCGCGGGATGGTGGCCCGGACCCAAATGAACCCGGAAATGATCATGCCCATCTTGAGGACGAACCACAGATAGCCCGGCATCGGCGCGGGGCCCTTCCAGCCGCTGAGGAACAGCGTGGCGATGATCCCCGAGAAGCCGATGATCGCGGCATACTCACCGATCTGGATCACGCCCCACTTCATGCCGCTGTACTCGGTGTGAAAACCGCTGACGAGCTCGGAGTCCGCCTCGAGCAGGTCGAAGGGGGCGCGGTTGAGCTCCGCCGAGACGGCGATCATGAACACGATGAAGCCCAGCGGCTGCCAGAGGAGGTTGGGGACGAAGCGCTGTCCCTCCACGATGGCGGCCAGGTTCAGGGACCCGGTGAGCATCACAACGCCGACGATAGCGAGGACCAGGGGGATCTCGTAGCTGACCACCAGGGCCACGACGCGCATCGCGCCGAACAGCGAGAACTTATTGTTCGAGCTCCAACCGCCCATGAAGACGCCGATCTCCGCAGCGCTGGTGACGGCCACGATATACAGGATGCCCACGTCGAGGTCGGCCAGCACGGCGTGGGGCGCCCACGGCAAGGGGGCGAACATGAGCAGGACCGGGACGACGAAGACCAGGGGCGCCAGGGAGAAGACCAGCTTGTCCGCGACCCGGGGCGTGATGTCTTCTTTCGTCATCAGCTTGATGCCGTCGGCCATGGGCTGAAGCAGACCGAAAAATCCGACGCGGTTGGGTCCAACCCGGTGCTGGAACCGGCCCAAGAGCTTCCGTTCCAGCAAGATGACGTAGGGAACGCCAAGCATGGCGACGTTCACGACGGCGAAGGCGCCGGCCAGCCCCAGGATGGCGAAGATGAGCCAGTCGGGGATCCCGCCGGGCGTCGCGCCCCCCATGGCTCGACACATGGTGTCGCCCAGGCGGGGAAAGAAGTTGATGCCCCATTGCTCCCACAGGCCCATGCCGTCCCAGAACCCGAGCGGCTGGCACCCGGTGGCCAGGCGATCGACCGGCATCAGCGGTCCACCTCGCCCATGTTGACGTCCAAGCTACCGAAGATGGTCACCATATCGGCCAGCTTCCAGCCGATGAGCATGTCGCGCAACACAGTCAGGTTGATGAACGAAGGGGAGCGGATCGCGCAGCGATAGGGCGCGATGGATCCGTCGCTGACGAGGTAGAACCCCAGCTCGCCCTTGGGCGCCTCGACCCGGCCGTAGGCGTCGCCGGCCGGCGGCCGCAGCAGCATGGGCAGCTCCAACCGGTGTGGGCCGCCCGGCATCTGCTCCTTGCACTGCCGGACGATCCGGACGCTCTGCCGCATCTCCTCGAGTCGCAGCACGAACCGGTCGTAGTTGTCGCCGTTCTCGCCGATGGGGACGTCGAACTCCAACTGGTCGTAGATCTCGTAGGGGTCGGACTTGCGCAGGTCCCAGTCGACGCCGGAGGCGCGCAGCGCCGGCCCGGTGACCGATCCGTTGATCGCCGCCTCGGCCGAGAGGAGCCCCACGTTCTTGGTCCGCGCGATCAGGATCTCGTTTCCGCTGAGCAGCTGCTCGAGATCGTCGATCTGGCCGGGGATCTTGGCGAGGAAGCGCTCCAACGCCGGCGTGAACTCCGGCGGCAGGTCCGCTTGGACGCCGCCCACCCGCATATAGGTGACGGTGATGCGCGCCCCGCAGACCATCTCGAACAGGTCGAGGATATCCTCGCGCTCGCGGAAGGTGTACATCAGCGGGGTGCCGAAGGCGCCCATGTCCTGGAGGAAGAAACCGATCATCATCAGGTGGCTGGCGATGCGCATCAGCTCGGCCATCATCACGCGGATGTACTGGCCCCGCTCGGGCGCCTCGATGCCCATGAGCCGCTCGACGGCCAGGACGTAGGCCTGGTTGCTGGTCATGGGCGCGACGTAGTCCAGCCGGTCCGTCAGGGTGACGACCTGGGTGTAGGTGCGCTCCTCGGCCAGCTTCTCCGAGCCGCGGTGGAGGTAGCCGAAGACGGGCTCGACGTCCTGGATCACCTCGCCGTCGAAGGCCACGCGCAGGCGGAACACCCCGTGGGTGCTGGGATGCTGCGGCCCGATGTTGACGGTGATGGGTTCGGTTTTCAGCGTCACGGCTTCGACCTCATCGTCGGCAGTCGCCGGACCGGCGGTCTGGCCACGCCCGTTTCCCATCGGCGACCGTCATGGCCGCTGGAGCAGGAAGTCCCTGCGCAAGGGATGGCCCTCGAAGCCTTCCCACAAGAAAACCCGCTTCAAATTGGGGTGCCCCTCGAAGCCGACACCCATCAGGTCGTAGACCTCTCGCTCCTGGAGCTCGGCGCCCTTCCACACCGACGTTACCGAAGGGACCGACGGTTCGTCGCGCTCGTAGACCCGGACCTTGAGCACCGTCGCGTGATTGTGACGGTAGGAGACCAGGCGGTAGACCACCTCGAAGTAATCGACATAGTCGACGGCGTTCAGGGCGACGAGGGCGCGAAAGTCCAGGGCCTCGTCGTCACGGAGAAATTCGCACACGTCACGCAGACGATCCCTCTCCAGGTAAAGCTCGGCGGGCGCGGTGTCGGCGACGGCGTCGGGGAAGCGCGTCCGAATCTTGCCGGCCAGATCGTCGGCGGGGTAGCGCCTAGTCACGGACTATCGCCCTTTGCCATTCGATGCTGCCGCGCTTCACCTTCTCGTGGAGCTTCATGACGGCATAGAGCAGCGCGTCGGGCCGCGGGGGACAGCCGGGGACGTAGACGTCGACCGGGATGATCCGGTTCACGCCGGGCACCACGCTGTAGGACTCGTAGTAGGGGCCTCCGCTGGTCGCGCAGACGCCCATGGAGATGACCCATCGGGGCTCGGCCATCTGCTCGTAGATGCGTTTGATCGGGACGGCCATCTTCCAGGTGACCGTTCCCGACACGATCATCAGGTCGGCCTGACGGGGAGATGCCCTGAACGCCTCCATGCCGAACCGGGCGATGTCGAACCGGCTCATGGCGCTGCCGATCATTTCGAATGCGCAGCAGGCCAGGCCGAACGTCACGGGCCACATCGAGTTCTTGCGGCCCCAGCTCACCAGCGCGTCGACGGAGGTTACCAGGAGGTTGCGCTGAAGGTCGTCGGGCACCACCAGGGGATCGTCTTTGATCTGGCGCGGCGAATCGAGGATGAGCTGGTCGATTTCCGCCCCTTCGTCCCGGTCCATCTGGAGCGAGAGCTCACGGGAGATCGCTCCCATTGGTTGAGGAGTCTTTTTCACCGGCTATTTCCACTCTAGGGCGTTCTTCCGCCATTCATACACCAGCCCGATCGTGATGATTCCGACGAAGACGAGCATCGCCCAAAAGCCGAACCAGCGGAGGTCTTTGAAACGAACGGCCCAGGGGTAGAGGAAGACGGTCTCGATGCTGAAGATCAGGAACGACAGCGCATAGAAGTAGTAGCGAAAGTTATAGCGGACCCACGACCCTCCAACGGTGCGCATGCCGCACTCGTAGGTGTCGTTTTTGACGCTGTTGGGCCGGTGGGGTTTGACGCCGGCCACCGTGAGCATATACGGAATCAGGAGCATGCTGGCGGGGACGAGGACGGCAAGGATGACGAAGATGCCGAGCAGTCCGAAATCGCTCATCGCGGTTCCTCCCTGACGGCGCCGTCGAGGCCCACAGCGGGCCGCGCGGGGGACTGATTATGGTCTTCTGCGGCCTGAATCCAGGCGAGCCACTATAGCATAGGCCGATGCCCATTTCAAGGTGAAATAATGCACAAACGGCGACCCCGAACCTGTCAGGCGAACCGTGGGCCCCGGTCGACGGCCCCACCGACCGGGCGGTGGGTCGACCGCGAGCGCACGAGCTGGCGCGGTCGCCGCCTTCACGGTATCGTGCGATCCGGAGAAGGACGGGATGAACGGCCGGGATGAACGGCCGGCCACGGGCACGGCGGCTATGGGCCGACCATTTGGAGCAACACGTGGAGTCGTTGCGAGTCCTGGGCCAGGAGTCCCGCCAGCGCTTTGCCCGCGCGGACGAGAAAGGCCCGCTGGTCGGGATGGGCCTGGCCCGCCAGGCGAAGGCAGGCCGCCGTGGCGTCGTCGTTGGCCGGCGGGGCGCCTCGCACCAGGTACGCCAGGAAGTCGAGCGTCTCGGTGAACTCCCTGACCTGCTCAGGCTCCGCCTGGTAGACGAAGCCGTGGATCCGTGCCGGCCTGGGCGGCAAGTGCTGCAAGAGACGTCCGCCGTGACGGTGTCCCACTACGAGCGCCCGGATGTCGGTCCGCAGAAGCTGGGCCAGCTCGGGGTGTGACCGGTACACGCCCTCCTCGTTCTCCTCGTCGGCGCCCAGCGCCACCACCGTTCGCGAAGGGTCGATGCCCGCCGTCGCCGCGTGGCACACCACGGCGTACAGCTCCACGTCGCCGTCGCGAGCGGTGACCAGCGTTCCGAGCGCCGGCGGCTCGCCCAGCCGGTCGCACTGGGCCGTGAAGCCGGCCGTGTCGGCCTCCACCACCTCGCCGAGCCTCGCTCCGTCGTTGGTCATGCAGTTTGCGCTCGTTGCTTTGGGGATCGCCGGGATCGTTCTACGCGCATTGCGGGGCGCCGGGGTCGCCTAGGCGGCCTCACAGGGCCCGCACCTGCTTGCTCCGGGCCTTCTCCGAGAAGCGCGGGGTCAAGCCCTGGCTGGCCAGCGAGCTTTCGACCAGGCCCCAGAACAGCCGCCGGTCGCTCCCGGTGACCACCGCCGCCTCGTGGGCCTCTCGCAGCGCCACGGGGTAGCCGCCGCCCTTGCGGCATTGGTCCAGCGTCAGAGCGTGGAGCAAGCCCACCGCCTCGTCGTCCTGGGCGACCCACTCGGGCATCTCCAGCCGCGCTATCTCGCCGTCGACATTGACATAACAGAACCGCACCTCGTGAGGGCCGTACTCCCGCACGATGGGCGACTGGCTGGCGAAGAGCGCGGAGCGCTCGCCGGGCGCCAGCACCCGTTCGAAGAGATCGCGGTCCATCAGCGCGGTGGCGACCTCGTCGCATTCGCGCTTGCCTGGGCCGCCGTGGCCGCAGATGTTGTCGCACCCTTTCGTCTCCACACCCTCGTGGGGGCACCAGGCCACTCGGAGGACGTTGACGACCTCGGTGCTGCGAGGACTGCTGATGTAGCTGGCGAAGGCCACTCGGCGTCGCTGGGCCACCGCCCGGATGCGGCCCAGGGCGGCGAGAAATCCGTCCTGGAGCAGCTCGCGGCGCACGTGGTCGCCGTAACGGCTGCCGGAGAGATCCCAGCGCACCAGCGAGCCGTCCAGAAGGGCCAGCACCGGCGATTCGTGGGCGCTCTGCTCGAGACGGTCCGCCAGCGCCTCGCACTCCATGGCCGTCCGCTTCACGCCCAGCAGGACGTCGTCGATGGGCTGGTCTCGCACGCCGCCGTCGGGGTCGGGAATGACCATCTCCTCGGGCGTGGAGTAGAGGCGCGGCTGGCTGAAGAGGTCGGCATGGGGCTCGCGCCCGTACTGGATCATCGCTCCGCCGACGTTGATGAGGAAGCAGTGGGCCGGCCCGTGGCGATCGACGGTGATCTGCGAGCCGTCGGTGGCCAGCGCCATGTACTCCGGTGGCGCGGGCGGAGCTGCGAACGCTCGGTCTAAACCATCGGCGAGGGCGATGGGGGCCGGCAGCCCGGCCACGAGGAACGTGACCCGCGGCCTTGGAGGGCCGGCGGCCTCCACCCGTTGGCGAAGCGTCTCCTCCGCCAGCGGGCCGTGGGGTCGGGCCAGCGGGTTGCCCAGCAGCGTCATGGCACGGTTGAGCCGCGTCTGCCGGGCGTCGTGCGCGTCCCTGAGCCTCAGCGTCATCTCCCGCACCTGAGGCGCCGTTTTGTGCAGGTCGAGAGCCATCGTCTACCTCAGCACGCGTTCGTCGCCGACTCGACGCGTCACCCGTTGCTGGTCCAGATGCTCGAGGAGCGCCTGGACATACTTGCGGCTGGTGCCCAGCAGGTCGCGGACCTCGCCGAGGGTGACCTTGCCGCTCTCCTTGATCAGCCGCACCACGCGATCGGTCATCTCCCGGTACGCCTCGGCGGTGAAGACGACGTCGCTTCCGGTCCGGACCACCCGGCCCTCGTCCAGCAAGTAGCTGAGGAGCTCGGGGTCGATCGAGAGGGCGCCGGGCGGGCTGAATGGAGAGGCGGCCAGCCCGGCCAGATAGGCGTCGGCTTCCTTTTTTTGTTCCGGCGTGAGGCTGATTTCGTGGCCATGGGCCTGAAGGACCGGCCCAAGGTCGCCTATTTTGAACTCCTCCACCAGGCGACGCACCACAAGAGCGAAGGCCGAGGCCGGCAGCTGAAGCCGGGTGCGGACCTCCTCTTTCACCATCCCGTGGCGTATGGGATAGGTCTGGTGGAACTGACGCAGCATCTCCTGGACCTGATCGGAAACCGACGTAAAACCCCGGCTGGTGTAGAGCACGGCGTTCCGGTCGAGGTCCCCGGGGGTCAGCATGGTCGCTTGCCCCGATTGGACCAGCGCGTCGAGGGCGTCCTTCACCTGCTCCCAGGATAGGCTGGTGGGGTCGATCAGCGAGTGGGCGAGGCATGGTTCGGTGGCGCCCAGGGTCTCCAGCACGACCTCTTCAGGCGAGCCGGCCTGGAGGACCTGGAGGCGTTCCAGCGTCGATTCATGAAAGCGCCGGTGCCGCTTGGCCTTGGGCTCGACGATCTGCCCACCGCCGATGGTGCCCCAGGAGTTGCGCAGGATGAACAGGTCGCCTTTGACCACCGCGACGGGATTTTGGAGCTTGAGCTGAGCCCACGCCGACTCGCCGGGCCGCAGCTCGTTTTTGTCCAGCAGTCGCACCCGAGCCAGCGTCTCGAACGTGCCGGTGTGGAACATCACCGGCGCGTTGTGCTTGATGGGGCCGGGAGCGTCTTTGACCAGCTTGATGTTGGCGTCGAGCGCGTCGGTGGCGGTCAGCCAGCCTGGGGTGGCGAGCACGTCGCCGCGCTCCAGCTCGTCGTGGCTGACGCCGCTGAGGTTGACGGCAAGGCGGCGACCGGGGCTCGCCTCGTCCAGCTTTTTTCGGTGGCTTTGCAGGCCTCGTATTCTCGCCTTGAGGCCCTTGGGAACGATGACCACCTCCTGGCCCGTTCGGAGGCTGCCGTCCACCAACGTCCCGGTGACCACAGCCCCGAATCCGGTCATGACGAAGGAGCGGTCGATGGGAAGGCGGGCGCGGCCCAGGTCGCGCCTGGGCTCCGTCACCGCCAGGGCCTGGGCCAGGGCCTCCTTCAGCTCGTCCAGGCCCTCGCCCGTGGTAGACGAGACGGCGACGATGGGCACGCCGGCCATCGTGGTCGGCGCCAGCGTGTCGGCGACGTCGGAGGCTATCAGCTCCCGCCAGTCGTCGTCCACCAGGTCCTTTTTCGTCAGCGCGACGACGCCGCGGGTCACGCCCAGCAGGTCGAGGATGGCCAGGTGCTCCCGCGTCTGGGGCATGACGCCCTCGTCGGCGGCGACCACCAGCAACGCCAGGTCGATCCCGCCGACGCCGGCCAGCATGTTCTTGACCAGGCGATGATGGCCCGGTACGTCGACCACCCCCACCTCGATGCCGCCGGGGAGGGTGAGCCACGCAAAGCCCAGATCGATGGTCATCTCCCGCTCCTTCTCTTCTTTGAGACGGTCGGGATCGATGCCGGTCAGGGCCTTCACCAGCGTGGACTTGCCGTGGTCGACGTGGCCCGCGGTGCCGATGACGTACATATCGCGCCTCGAACGTGGAACCTCGACTTTAGAACCAGGCCTCGACTATGGAACCCGGACTCGACTATAGGACCGGGGCTCGACTATAGAACCAGGAGAGGATAGCACAGCACAGGGGGAGGGCTACTCGGGAAGCAATCGGACGAAGACCTCGTTGCTCAGGAGACGCCCCCGTTGGTTCAAGCGGAACCGTCCCTCCGAGAGCGACACCAGGCCCAGCCCCACGCACTCGCGCAGGGCAGATAGATGCAGGTCGCCGCGCAACCCGGAAGGGCCCGCGGTCAAACTTGCCAGCTCGACGCCCTCATCCAGGCGGAGCTTCAGAATGATCGATTCGGCGAAACGCTCCCGTTCGGTGAGATTCCGGGCCTCCTCGACCACGGGCGTCGTTGGCGGCGAGGCGGCCACGGCGGGCGTTCCTTCCAGAAGCCGCCGCACGTACTCCCCCGGCGAGCGAATGTTCCAAAACCGGCGGCCGTCGAGGTAGGAGTGGGCGCCGGGACCGATGCCGAGGAAGGGCTCGTTGCGCCAGTAGACCAGGTTGTGCCGGCATTCGCGGCCCTCCTTGGCCCAGTTGGAGATCTCGTAGTGGCGGTAGCCGGCGGCGGCCAATGATTCCTCGGCCAGGATGTACATGTCGGCGGCCAGGTCCGGGTCCGGCCGAGGGACGCGCCCGGCCTCGATGTCGCGCCAGAGCGGGGTCGCCTCTTCGACGGTCAGGGCGTACAGCGATAGGTGAGGCGGGTCCAAGCCAATCGCATGCTCGAGGGTGCTCCGCCACGTGGCCAGCGACTGGCCCGGCAGGCCGTACATCAGGTCGAGATTGACGTTGTCGAAGCCGCCGGCGCGGGCCGTCCGATAGGCCTGCTCGGCCTCGGCCGCGGTGTGCCGGCGCGTCAGGAGGCGGAGCAGGCCATCGTCGAAGCTCTGGATGCCGATGCTGATGCGGTTGATCCCCGCCTTCCGCCACCCGTCCAATCGCTCGCCGGTGACGTCGCCTGGGTTTGCCTCGGCGGTGACCTCGCAATCGGGCGCGAACGGGAAGGCCCGCCGGGCCTCGTTCAACATGCGCTCCAACGCTGCAACCGGCGTCCACGAAGGCGTTCCGCCTCCGAGGAAGACCGTCGTGGCCGGCGGGCCGCCCAGTGCGCGGCCCCATGCGCCGAGCTCGGCGGCCACCGCTGCGACGTAATCCGGGATCAGCGATTCCAGGTGAGCGTAGGTGTTGAAATCGCAGTAGTTGCACTTGGTCTCGCAGAAAGGGACGTGCACGTAGAGGGCGATGGGCTGGCTGGCAGGTGGGTGCTGGGCGCCCATGACCTCTCGCTATTTGATCACGTAGGAGACGCTGCACGGGGCGATGGCCAGCCGCCCGGCCGTCAGAGCCCGGTCTCGTTTGGGGTGCGGTCCCATCAGGGGCGGGTCCGCGTCGCAAGGAGACGCCGCGAGCCGGTAATACCAGCCGTTTTCAAGGGACTCCCCCTCGGCGTTCACTCTGGGCGCGTCATCCGTGACGTGCACCGGTTCTTCCAAGACCGCCCGCTCTTGCATCGCGGTGATCAGCAGCGCGTCGCCCGCCACGACGGCCGAGGTCGTGATCGAGCTGTTGGGGAACGCCTGCCAGCTCCAACGCTCCTCTCCAGTGAGGGCGTCGAGGGAATAGACCGTGCCGTCTCTGGAGCCGACGAAGACGGTGTCGCCGATGATGGTCGGCGACGTCGAAAGTTGACGAGTCCCGGCGAAGGTCCAGAGTTTTTCCTGGGTCTCCAGGTCCAGGGCCACCAGTCTTCCGTCCGACGCCACGACATAGATAATTCCGGGGGCGACGGCGGGCGTCGCGAAGACGTTGCCTCGCCGGCTCAGGGCAGCAGACCAGATGAACCCCCGCTGGCTCGGCGGCTTCTTCAGGATATCCCATACGAAGAGCTGGTTGCGAACGCGTAGGAACTGCCGGTCGAGGAGCCGCCGCCGCTCGTCCAAGTCCAGGGCATACAGCCGGCCGTCGTCGGCGTTGATGTAGACCCGATTGCCGACCACGACGGGGGAGGACTCGACGCCGCTGACCACACGGAAACGCAGGCGGCTCTTCCCGCTTTTGGCGTCCAGGAAGTAGATGTTGCCGTCGCGGGCCCCGAACACGACGATGCCGTCGTCGCTGATGGCCGGCGACGAGCTGATCCAAAGATCGACGTTCAGGTCCCAGATCTTCTTGCCGGTGATCGCGTCGACGGCGTTGAAGATCCCGTTGCCGTTTCCCACGTAGACTAGGCCGTCTTTCACGGTGGGGGCGCCGAATATCGGCCCGCCGGTCCTGAACGTCCATTGCCGCTCGCCGGTCGCCCGGTCGATGCCCATGAGCAGGCCGTTGATCAGGCCGACGTAGACCATGTCGCCCGCCAAGGCCGGTGACTCATTGATGATGCCGCCCAACTTCGACTCCCAGATCACAGCGCCCGTTTCGAGATCGAGGGCCAGGAGTGATTTCTCTCCGGAAGTCATGTATACGATGCCATCGGCCACCACCGGGTCCGCGACAACGCGGGCCGCGACGATCCGAGACCATTGCACTTCGCCCTGGAGATCCGGCGCCGGCTCGGGAGAGAAGGCGGTATGTCTTGGGTCCCGTTGGTGCATCGCCCATTCGTTGGCTGCCGAGGCGGAGGTGATTGAGGAGAGGGGCGCCCGTACGCCCCCTCCTGCCACGATGAACAGGAGCACGCCCACGAAGATACCCACGGCTACGAGGGCGGTGGCCACGGTCCGTGTCAGCAAGTCGCCCTTTTTCTTCAGCACCTGCCGCTCCAGCATGCTGCGCTCGTCGACGATCCCGGCCTGGTTCAGGTTCGCCCAGCACGCCTCGCAATGAGGCGAGTCCGGCGGGTTGAAGGCGCCGCAGACGTGGCAGTGGATACGGTCGCCCTTCGCCATCGCCTTTCCGGCCACCGCGGCCGGGGCGTCGGACGGGGGCGTCGCTTGCTGGCTCGGCTCGGGCCGCGAGAGCACCTCGGTCGCCGCCGAGCCCGTCGCCTCAATCGCCTGGTGGAACGAACGGGCAAGCTCGCCGGCCGAGGCGGGCCGCTTTTCGGGGTTGGACGCCAGCGCGGTCAGCACCACATCGCCGACGGATGAAGGCACCGCCGCTTCGATCTCGTCAGGCCTGTCCGGTGGGCCTGCTAGCTGCTTGGCCGAGATGGAGGCCGGGTCGACTCCGGTGTAGGGCACCCGGCCGGTGAGAAGGTGATACAGCAGGACGCCCAGGGAGTAGACGTCGCTGCGCTCGGTCAGCGACATCGCCAGCGCCTGCTCGGAGGCCATGTAGGCGGGCAGCGGCGTGGTCGACAGGGTTCGTATCAGAGGATCGGCGCCGCCGCCGAGGATGGCCATGCCGAAATCCGCGAGCCGGTAGGCTCCGTCCCCATCGATCATGACGTTCGAGGGTTTGATATCCCAATGACGTAGGCCAGCCGCGTGGGCGGCGTCCAAAGCGGAGGCCACCTGAGAGGCGATCCGATCGACCTCCGCCAGGGTGATGGGTTGGCCGATGCGGTCTTTCAGGCTGCCGCCGGACATGAGCTCCGTGGCCACCCAGGGATCGCCCTCCCGGCCGCTGTCGAGGGCGGCCAGAATGTGAGGGTGATGCAGATCGGCGGTCCGCCGGAGCAGCTCGAAGTATTCGTCGAGCAGCTCCGGCTCGCCCAAGAAATAGGCGCGGAAGACCTTGACCACTACGGGGCGTTTGGAATGGCCGTCCTCGGCCGCGTAGACGGTCGCGAGGCCCGTGGACGCCAGCCGGTCACGGAGCGTGAATCTGCCTAAAGTTTGGTTTGGTTGAGGGGGCATTGGTCTTGAG
Organism: Chloroflexota bacterium; assembly: GCA_022572465.1. GTDB lineage: Bacteria > Chloroflexota > Dehalococcoidia > SHYB01 > SHYB01 > JACZVV01. The sequence continues at coordinate 13,619 of JACZVV010000008.1, read as the reverse complement.
GTTGCGATAGAATTGTATGGCCCCAGTGATGGAGCGTCAACGATTTTTTTGGGCAGGCCGATCGATGGCAGGCTTGACGTATCTCTTCCATGGCGACGACGAGTACTCCATCGCCGCCGCCGTCGACGAGATCAAGGCCTCGCTGGGACCGCGGGAGGCTTTGGAGGCCAACACCACGGTTCTGGACGGCAAGCAGGTTTCCCTGACTGAGCTTCGGATGACCTGCGATACAGTGCCGTTCCTCGCCGACCACCGGCTCGTCGTCGCCGAGGGACTGGCGGACCGCTTCGAAGGGGCCGGTGGCCGCCGCGGGCGCAAAGCAAGCGATGGAGGGGCGTTGGGGGAATGGGCCGGCCTCGCCGAGTACGTCGCCCACCTGCCGGCCACCACCACCCTCGTCGTGACCGGCGGGAGTCTCCGGCCCACCAACCCGCTGCTGAAGTCGCTGCGCGCCGTCGCCAAAGCCAGGGTCTTCCCCACGCTTCGCGGAGCGCGGCTCCAGGACTGGATCGGCGCGAGGGTCAACCGGGCCGGCGGCCGGATCGAACCCGATGCGACACGGGTGCTGGCCGAGTTCTCGGGCGGAAATCTGCGCCTGCTGGACCAGGAGATCGAGAAGCTGAGCCTGTTCACCGGAGGGGAGCCGATCACGTCCGAGCTGGTGGGGCAGATGGTGAGCTCGGCCCGCGAAGCCCGGATGTTCGACTTGATGGATGCCGTGGTTCAGTGGCGTCCAGCCGTGGCGATGCGGGAGTTGGAGCGGCTTTTCGTCCAGGGCGTGGCCGTGCCGGTGATTCTGACGATGCTGGTCCGGCAAGTCCGGCTGATGGTCCAGGCCAAGTCCCTGGCCGCCGCCGGGGCCGCGCGGTCCGACCTGATGTCTTCGATGGGCACCTCGTCCGACTTCGTCGTGGACAAGGCCCTGGAGCAGGCTCGGGCCTACAGCGCGGACGATCTGCGGGCCCTCTATCGCCGCCTCTTGGAGACGGACCTCTCGATCAAGACCGGCGCGGTCGAGGGAGAGCTGGCCCTGGAGCTGCTGGTGGCGGAGACCGCGGGCCGCAGGCGTTAGAGCCGGGGGCGTTAGGGCCGTAAGCGTGAGCGCGGGTCGTGGCGAATGGTGCTGTAGCAGGCCGCCATGTGCCCTGCCTGTCCATTGGACGCCTCTTGAATTCAAGCCGCCAGCTTGAGGAGACAGTCCGAGAACTATGACTTGGGGCCGGCAAAGTTAAAGGGGGCTATTGGCGCCCTCGAAGATCGACGGGTCGAAATCTCCCGGCCTTCAGCTCGACGACGAGCTCTCCCAGTCCGACGATACGCCGTTCGAACTCGGTGGCGCAGGCGCCGATGTCGGCTGCGTCGTGAGAATCGCTGGCGCCGAACGCGGGCATGCCATGCCTGGAGCAGACGTCGGCGGAGAAGCCGTTCTGCTGAGGCGTGCCACGGCCGTTCAAGGTCTCGACGGCGTCGGACACGTCGAACGCGACGTTGTCGCACGCCTTGTCGACCTGCTCGTCGTAGGGCGGGACCCAAGGACCTTCTTCATTGTTGAACTGGCGGCGATAGGGATGGGCCACCAGCATGGCGGCGCCGGCCCGGTCCGCCATCTTCTTGAGGAACTCCGTCCTGTGCATCCCGAACACATAGCCGTCGAGGCCGAAGACCAAGATGTGGCCCTCTTCCGTGGTGACCTCGCAGCCGGGGATCACGAGGAAGTCATGGCGCACCGCCAGCCGGTCGATCTCCTCGGGCGACCAGAACTGATCGTGTTCGGTCAGGCAAATGCCGTCCAGTCCCGCTGCCTTGGCCCCTTCGATCAGCTCATCGGGGCTGAGCGTGCTATCCAGCGAATGCACATGGGTATGGGTGTGGAGGTCGATCAGCATTTTGGCTGACAGTTTCCCATCAGCGGCGGCGTCCCGTCAAGGCGGCGTGGGCCCTCCGAATCCGTTGACAGCCCCAACCCCCTATGCTATCGTGCCGACGATTCGCCGTCCGATCCCGTTCCTGGGAGGACCGCCCTTGGCGTCCGGCCAGACCCCGCTGCCCCTCGACCGCTATCGCGTCCTCGACGTCACCACCGAGCACGGTTATCTTTGCGGGCGGCTCCTGGGCGATCTGGGCGCCGACGTGATCAAGATCGAGCCGCCTTCGGGCGACCCAGGCCGGCGCTTCGGGCCGTTCCACGGCGACGACCCACACCCCGAGAAGAGCATCGGCTGGTGGGCCTATAACACCAACAAGCGCGGCATCACCCTGGACCTTCAAACTGCCGACGGCCAGGAGCTGTTCCGCCAGCTGACTCTGACGGTCGACTTCGTTGTCGAGTCGCAGGCCCCCGGCTACCTCGAGGGTCTCGGGCTGGGATACGCGGACCTGGCGCGGCTCCAACCCAGCCTGGTGATGGCCAGCATTACACCTTACGGGGCCGACGGACCTCGCGCCGGCTTCGCCGCCACCGATATGACCATCGTCGCGGCCGGAGGGCTGATGCACTTGACGGGGAACGAGGACCGGGCGCCGCTGCACGTGGCCTTGCCCCAGGCGCAGGCGCAGGCAGGGGTGCAGGCAGCCCTGGGCGCACTCGTGGCCCATCACCACCGCCGCATGACGGGCCGGGGGCAGCACGTTCAGGTCTCGATGCAAAGCGCCATCGTGAACACGCTGATCGACATCCAGCAGCACTGGGACATCGACCGGAAGCTGGGCGAGCGAGGCCTCAGCACGTCCTGGGGCCCGCTCAAGACGCGGATCCTCTACCCCTGCAAGGACGGATACGTGACGTGGAGGTGGTTCGTGGACCGGGGCCGGGGGCGCCGCAACAAAGGGCTTCTCGAGTGGATGCGCGAAGAGGGGGCCGACGACGGCGTGGCCGATTGGGACTTCGAGGCGCTGACCCTCTACACCATGACTCAGGACCAGGTCGACACCCTCCAGGCCGCCGTGGAGCGCTTCTTCGCCACCAAGACGCGCGAGGAGATCTACCGCGAGGCCCGGGCCCGGCGCTTCCTCTCCTTCCCCGTCCAAGGACCCCCGGAGGTCTTCCGCGACGAGCAGATCCAGAGCCGCGATTTCTTTCGGGAGGTCGAGCACGGCGAGCTGAACGAGCGCATCGTCTACCCAGGCGCGTTCGTCAAGACCACCGCGGGCGACTACGGAGTGCGGCGCCGGCCCCCCCTGATCGGCGAGCACAACGAGGAGGTGTTCCTCGAGGAGCTGGGCCTCACCCGAGACGAGCTGATTACACTGAGAGAAGCGGGGATCGTTTAGGAGCGAAGAACGACACAACCCGTCATTCTGAGTCCCGACCTGTCGGGACGAAGAATCTCGCGGACACTCACGACCACCCGCAACCAGCCGACCCAGGCGAGGGGTGGACCTGGTTGCGAGATCCTTCGCCCGCCTACGGTGGACTCAGGATGACATTTGGAGAGACCGGCGAACTCGGGATGACATTTGGAGAAGCCGGCGACAGCGCTGCTTTGGAAAGTAGAGAGAGCATGGAACAGACCCAACGCGAAGCCCAGAGGCAAGCCCTGGCGGGGGTCAAGGTCCTGGACTTTAGCTGGGCCGTGGCCGGGCCGATGACCACCAAGACCCTGGCCGTCCACGGGGCCACCGTCGTCAAGGTCGAGTCCAACCTCCGGCTGGACGGTCCCAGGGTGGCGCCGCCCTTTCGCGGCAAGCCCGGCCGCAACAACAGCGCCTACTACACCGACATCAACACCTCCAAGTACAGCATCACGCTGAACATGACCAGGCCCGAGGGGATCGACGTGGCCAAGCGGCTGGTCGCCTGGGCCGACATCGTCGCCGAGAACTTCAGCCCCGGCGTGATGGGCCGTTGGGGGCTGGCCTACCCCGACCTGAAGCGGATCAAGCCCGACATAATCATGATCAGCTCGTCGATGCAGGGCGCCGCCGGGCCCAACGCCACTCACCCAGGCCTGGGCCAGACCCTGGGAGCGCTGGTGGGCATCAATCACTTCACCGGCTGGCCCGATCGCGAGCCCCTGGGCCTAGCGATTCCATACACCGACGTGATCAGCCCCTGGTTCGCCGCCACGGCCCTGCTTGCCGCCCTGGAGCATCGTGACCGCACCGGCGAAGGCCAGTGGATCGATGTCTCGCAGTTCGAGACGGCGGTGCACATGCTGGCGCCGGCGTTCATCGACTACGCTGCCAACGGCCGGATCCAGCAGCGGGTGGGGAACCGGTCGCCTTACTGGTCGCCCCACGGCGTGTATCGATGCAAAGGCGATTCGCCTCAGGGCGATTGGGTGGCGATCGCCGTGACCAGCGACGAGGAGTGGGAAGGTTTCCGCCGCGCCATCGGCGCTTCCGGTGAAGGATGGACGCGCGACGAGCGATTCGAGACGACGTTGGGCCGCGTGCGCCACGCCGGCGACCTCGATGCGCTGGTGGAGCAATGGACCGTCGACCTGACGCCGGACGAAGCCGTGGAGCGGCTTCAGGCGGAGCGGGTGCCCTCCAGCGTCGTCGCCACGGCGCGCGAGCTCCACGCCGACCCGCAGCTGGCCCACATCGGGCAGTTCGTCCAGGTGGACCACCCGCGCATCGGCCCCCACGCCCACACCCACCCGGCGTTCTGGCTCAGCGAGACGCCGGCGGCGTTCCGCCCGGGCGCCCTCATCGGCGAGCACAACGAGCTGGTGTACAAGACGTTCATCGACATGCCCGACGACGAGTACGCCAGGCTGGCCGAGGACGGGGTCTTTCAGTAGGGGTGGCGCGGCAGCCGTTACAATAGATCGGGAGTGTGGCAAATGGGCCGCTCGCGCATACACGCTCGACGTGCTCCCTTCCGCGATCACGGTCTTCTGACGTTCAGCGAATAGGCTTCCTTACAACGATGTGGCGCCATGACTAGCACTGTCACAGACAAAGTCCAAGCACGTCGGCTGTTTATCGACCTGGCGAAGCGAAGAGTGCGGCAAGGTAGCGCTTTCCAGACCCCGGCTCGGTCGCTGGCTTACACGATCCTGGCTGCGCTTCACCGTGGACGGACCGCCTCCCTCGGGGAAATGGTCGAGGCTCTGAAGAAGATGTCTCGGGAAGAGATCGCGGAGGCGCGGGACTTCATATCCGAAGCCTCGCAAGATGACGTTTCGGATGTCGAGCTCCTCATCGCCCTTGCCGAGTTCGAGGCCAAGACGCATGCGTCCAGGCGGTCGTAACGGCTTTGCCTCCCTCTTCTCGCACCTCGTACCCCGCGCCGGGCAACCTCTCTGTCCCGACTCCTGACCCGCTCCCGAATAGTCGAACCTCCCTCGCCGGCCTGCGCGTCGTCGAGTACGGCGACGGCGTTGCGGCGCCCTTCGCCGCCAAGCTGCTGGCCGATCTGGGCGCCGACGTGATCAAGGTCGAGCCGCCGGCGGGCGACCGCTCCCGAAGCCTTGGCCCCTTCCCCGGCGACGAGCCGGACCCCGAGCGAAGCGCCCAGTACATCGCGCTCAACACGAACAAGCGCGGCTTGACGCTGGACCTGGACACCGAGACGGGACGCCGCCTGCTCCTGGAGCTTCTCCGCGCCTCCGACGTCTTCATCGAGAACGCGCCGCCGGGCGTCATGGAGCGGCGTGGCCTTGGCTACGGCGCTCTCAGCCACGTCAACCCGATGCTGCTGGCCGCTTCCATCCGGCCCTTCGGCCTCACCGGGCCGTACAGGGACTACCTCGGCGGCGATCTCACCGCGTGGCACGGCTCGGCCCTGGGCCACCGTTACCTGGGCGAGCCGGACCGCGAGCCCCTGCGCGCCAGCGGCGAGTACGCCAGTTACTATGCCGGGGTCAACGCCGCCGCGGCCGTGATGCTGGCCTACCACGGCCGCGACCGCATCGGCCAGGGGCAGCTCATCGATATCTCCGAGACCGAGGTCCTGTCCGTCAGCACGCTCGGCTACGGCCTGGTGTCGCTCTTCTACGAGAAGGGGCTGCACAACGCCCGGCGCGGGAGCGCCCAGCGCGGCGGCGTCCCCGCGGCGATGCTCCCGTGCAAGGATGGCTACGTCTTCATCTTCGCCTCGGAGGCCCACATGTGGGACGGCCTGGTGAAGGCCATGGGCTCGCCGGAGTGGGCCACGCCGGAGATGTTCCGAGGCCGTTACGAGGTGCGCGCGCCGTACGGCCCCGAGATCTACGCCATGATGCAGCCGTGGCTCGACCAACGCGGGAAGGAAGAGATCTTCCTCGCCTGCCAGGAACACCGGGCGCCGTCCACGGCGGTCTACGACATCGGAGAGGTCTTCGGCAACTTCCACCTGCGGGCGCGGGGCTTCTTCATCGAGACGCGGCAGCCGGGTCTCGGCGCGATGGAGCTGCCCGGACCGCCGTACCGGATGAGCCTGACGCCGTGGGTGCTGCGACGGCCCGCCCCGCGTCTGGGTGAGCACAACGCCGAGGTGCTGTGCGGGCGGTTGGGGGTTAGCAGCGGCGAGCTGGCCCGGCTTCGAAAGGCAGGGACCGTGTAATCGTGAAATCATTCCGGAATGTCATGCTGTGCCCCGGCAATTCGGTCCGATGAATCTGGGGCGCCGGGGGGCAACCCCTCCCCAGACCCTTCGGCCTCCCGACTGTTTCGGGAGGATTCAGAGCTTGCCCTTGTATCTTGACAGCCAAGACAGTTGCTGAGCCAAGCGGAGGGGGTGATGTAGAAGGGCGGGTTTCATCCTCGGCCCACGCGCCACGGTAACCATGACAACGAAAAACGACGACCTGCCGCTCCGCAACCTGCGAGTGATCAACTTCGGCTGGATCTGGGCCGCGCCCGCGCTGGCCGGCGCTCTGGCCGACATGGGCGCGGAGGTGATCAAGATCGAGACCGGCCGCCGCGTCGACAACACTCGTCTCAGCGGCGCCAACTACAAGGACGTCTCGCTGCTCAATCACTCCTCCCTCACGCTGCTGCGGGGTCAGAAAAGCGTGACGTTGGACCTGAGCCGGCCCGAAAGCCGGGACATCGCGCTGGAGCTGGTCTCCACCGCCGACATCGCCGTGGAGAACTTCCGGCCGGGGACCATCGGCCGCTGGGGTCTGGACTTCACGTCGCTCCGGGAGGTCAGGCCGGACCTGATCATGATCTCCCTCTCGGCAGGGGGACAGACCGGCCCTCTGAACCAGATCACCACCTTCGGCTCGACGCTCTCATGCCTCACCGGCCTGGACAGCATGCAGGGCTACATCGACGGACCGCCCCAGGCCTTCGGCACCGCCCTCATCGACCCGCTGGTGGGCTACCTGGGCCTGCTGTCGGTGCTGTCGGCGCTGCGCCATCGGAATCGCACCGGCCTGGGCCAGTACATCGACCTGAGTCAGTGGGAGGCGACGTCGACGATGTACGGAAGCCAGGTGCTGGACTATCAGTGGAACGGCCGAGTGCCCGGCCCGATGGGGAACCGGGACGTGGCCATGGCGCCCCACGGCGTCTACCCCTGCGCCGGCGACGACGCGTGGGTTGCCATCGCCGTGGAGTCGGACGAGCAGTGGCGGTCGTTCCGCCGGGCCATGGGCCCTTCCCAGGAAAGGTGGGCCCGTCAGCGGCGGTTCGACGACGGGTACCGGCGGCTGCGCCACCAGGACGATCTCGACAAGCGCATCGCCCGATGGACGCGAGGGCATGACGCCTTCGAGATCGCCGCCCTGCTTCAAACGGCCGGCGTGCCGGCCTTTCCCGCCCAGAGCGACCGGCAAGCTTTTCTGAACCCTCACTTTCTCGCTCGCGATGGCTGGGTCCAGGTCCAGCACCCCTTCGGCCCCTTGACGGTCAACGGCATTCACTGGAAGCTCTCCAAGACGCCAGGCAAGCTCCGCCGGTCTGCACCGGTGCTGGGCCAGGACAACCACTACGTTTTTCGGGAGCTGCTGGGGATGTCCGGCCCGGTGGCCGAAGGGCTCGAGCGGGACGGCGCCATCGCCTAGCGCGGCATGCATGGCCCGTCGCCGCCGCGCGGGTCCGGGAACCGTGCGGCGTCTTCTTGGAAACGGTTGCCGGTACGATTCGACGCGTTTCTCGATTCGACGTCTCACAAGACCGCGATGCCGGACGAGCGTATCTATCGGTTGGCCATGGCCTTTGCGCGCTGCTCCTGGCGGGCTGCAGCGGCGACGTCGCTCTGCCGCCGACGGCCATGCCTGCGCCAACCGCGACGGAGTGGGGGACCAGTTCGAATGCGAGAGCGGCGACGGCGAAAACGACCTGTTCTGGACCGGCGACGGCGTCACCACTGAGCTCGCCAGGGCTCAGGGCCCGCCTGGATCCTCCGGAGGCGCCCCTTGTTCTAACCCGCGCCGGGCAGTGATCTGCGTCCGGGGGAATTCGCCGCCGCGAGGCGACGGTTTCCTCTTGACATCGAGAGGCCGCCTGCTATACTGACCATGCGTGTCGCTGGCGACGGCGAAACGTACGAAAGCCCGGAGCATCACGGACAGTTGGTACGCAACCCATAAGATAGCGAACGAGATGTCGCTGACCGCGTTTGAAGCGGCTCGGTGAGGCATCGGGCCGTTTTTCTTGTCCGCGATGCGACGCTCTCCCCCTCCCTCGGGGGCGCCTGGACGGTGTCGGGCGCTGCCGAGGGCGTCGGAAAGACGGTCGGGCTCACCTCGATGCCATCGGGGCGGGCTAGCACCTTAACACCTGAAGAGCGAGTGAAAATTCGAATGTCGGACGCGTCCGTTGGGCTGGGCGTTCCAGCGAGGCGGGCGATTTCGGCAGCCGAAGCTTCTCGTCGTGCCTTAATGTAGGTCAAGCTACTAAGGGCCAACGGAGGATGCCTAGGCGCCAAGAGCCGATGAAGGGCGTAGCAAGACTGCGATAAGCCTCGGTGAGCCGTCTAGCGGGCTAAGCCGAGGATTCCCGAATGGGGAAACCTTCTCCGATAAACTCGGAGAACTCCTGGCTGAATATATAGGCCAGTGAGGGGTAAGCAGGGGAACTGAAACATCTTAGTACCCTGAGGAAAAGAAATGATTCCCTGAGTAGCGGCGAGCGAAAGGGGAGAAGCCTAAACCCGAAGGACTGAGTGGACTGGAGTCCTATGTCTTTCGGGGGTTGTAAGACGTGGCGGGTGGGGCTCCAGCTCCACCAAGGAGTTACAAATCCGACCTCTAGCCGAAGGTTCCCTGGAAAGGGCCATCATAGAGGGTGAAAGTCCCGTAGGCGAAAGGGGAAGGACTCCTGCCAATGTTCTTGAGTACCACGGGGGAATCGAGGAGCCCCGTGGGAAGCTGGGGTGACCACGCTCCAAGGCTAAATACTCTTGGCGACCGATAGTGAACTAGTACCGTGAGGGAAAGGTGAAAAGCACCCCGGGAGGGGAGTGAAATAGACCTGAAACCGTTGGCCTACAAGCGGTCAGAGTCCCGATTTATCGGGATGATGGCGTGCCTATTGAAGAATGAGCCAGCGAGTTACTCGGCGTGGCAAGGTTAAGGGACTGGAGTCCTGGAGCCGAAGCGAAAGCGAGTCCTAATAGGGCGTCCAGTCGCGTCGAGTAGACCCGAAACCGGGTGAGCTACCCATGGCCAGGGTGAAGTGAGCGTAAGAACTCATGGAGGCCCGAACCCATGTCTTGTGCAAAAGGCAGGGATGAGCTGTGGGTAGAGGTGAAATGCCAATCGAACCCGGAGATAGCTGGTTCTCCCCGAAATGCATTTAGGTACAGCCTCGCGGAGTAACCGTAGGAGGTAGGGCACTGGATCGGCTAGGGGGCGTGAGCTTACCAAACCGAACCAAACCACGAATGCCTACGGTGGTACCGCGGGAGTGAGACTGTGGGGGATAAGCTCCATGGTCAAAAGGGGAACAGCCCAGACCATCAGCTAAGGTCCCAAAGTGAAGGCTCAGTGGGCAAGGAAGTCGGTTCCCAGAAACAGCCAGGAGGTTGGCTTAGAAGCAGCCATCCTTGAAAGAGTGCGTAACAGCTCACTGGTCGAGGTAACCGGCGCCGACAATTCAACGGGGCTAAAGCCTTCCACCGAAGCTATGGCTTCGACGTAAGTCGAGGGGTAGGGGAGCGTTCCCAGGGCAGAGAAGGTAGCCTGTGAGGGCTGCTGGAGCGCTGGGAAGTGAGAATGCTGGCATGAGTAGCGTAATCCCGGTGAAAACCCGGGACACCGGATGCCTGAGGTTTCCTACGCAACGTCAATCGACGTAGGGTTAGGCGGGCCTAAGACAAGGCCGAAAGGCGTAGTCGATGGACAGCAGGTCAATATTCCTGCCCCGCCGACCGTTCGCTATCAAACTCAGGGGGGACACAGGAGGGTAGGCGGATCGTGCCCATTGGACATGGTGCGTCACCAAACGTAGGCGAGGTCGCCGCAGGAAAATCCACGGCGCCCGTTAGCAGCTGAGGTGCGGGGAAAGCTGTTCCTTCGGGAATGGCGATTCCGCTGAACCCATACTGTCAAGAAAAGCCTCGGAGCAAGAGCGGTCGGCGTCCGTACCGCAAACCGACACTGGTAGGCAGTCCGAAATCGGACAAGGTGCACGAGAGAACCCTCGTTAAGGAACTCGGCAAAATGACCCCGTAACTTAGGGAGAAGGGGGGCTCTGCCGCGTACTAGGAGCATGCCTCCGAAAGCGCCGCGGAGCCGCAGAGAATTGGCCCGGGCGACTGTTTAACAAAAACACAGGTCTCTGCCAAAGCGAAAGCTGAGGTATAGGGGCTGACGCGTGCCCAGTGTCGGAAGGTTAAAGGGAAGGGTGCAAGCTCTGAACTGAAGCCCCGATGAACGGCGGCCGTAACTATAACGGTCCTAAGGTAGCGAAACCCCTTGTCGGGTAAGTTCCGACCCGCATGAAACGCGTAACGACTTGGGCGCTGTCTCAACGAGGGACTCGGCGAAATTGAAGTACCCGTGAAGATGCGGGTTACCCGCAGCAGGACAAAAAGACCCCGTGAAGCTTTACTGCAGCTTGGCATTGATTCGAGGCTTGCGCTGCGTAGGATAGGTGGGAGGCTGAGATCCCCGGCTCGTGGGCTGGGGGGAGCCGCTGGTGAAATACCACCCTTCGTTGGTTTTGGGTCTAACCACTTTCCGTGATCCGGAAGTGGGACCGTGCCTGGTGGGCAGTTTGACTGGGGCGGTCGCCTCCTAAAATGTAACGGAGGCGCCCAAAGGTTCCCTCAGGGCGGATGGAAATCGCCCGTGGAGTGCATTGGCATAAGGGAGCTTGACTGCGAGACCTACAAGTCGAGCAGGTGGGAAACCAGGGCAAAGTGATCCTACGGTACCGAGTGGAAGGGCCGTGGCTTAACGGATAAAAGCTACTCCGGGGATAACAGGCTGATCGTGCCCAAGAGTTCACATCGACGGCACGGTTTGGCACCTCGATGTCGGCTCGTCGCATCCTGGGGCTGAAGGCGGTCCCAAGGGTCCGGCTGTTCGCCGGTTAAAGCGGTACGCGAGCTGGGTTCAGAACGTCGTGAGACAGTTCGGTCTCTATCCGCTGTGGGCGCAGGAGGTTTGAAGGGAGCTCTCCCTAGTACGAGAGGACCGGGAGGGACCAACCTCTGGTGTGCCAGCTGTTCCGCCAGGAGCACCGCTGGGTAGCTATTGTTGGGAAGGGATAAGCGCTGAAAGCATATAAGCACGAAGCCCACCCTAAGATGAGACCTCCAGTCCCCGGTAAAACGGGGAGTAAGACCCCAGGGAGACTACCTGGTTGATAGGCGGCAGGTGTAAGGATGGCGACATCCTCAGCTAAGCCGTACTAATCGGTCGAGGGCTTGACCTACATTAAAGCGCGCTGAGAAGCATGACTCGCTCTTTAGTTGGATAGCACTCAAGGCTCAGAAGGCGATGCCGCGAAGATATCCTAGCCAGTCGCGCTGATGCGGCAGGGTTGATGGTTCCGGCGCAAGTTGGCTGCCCGAGAGATACATGGTCCCGGACGTCGCTTCCAGCGAAGCCAGGGCGCAGAAGCAGCCGAACACCTGCCTGAGAAGCAAGGACAGGCCGACCGTCAGGGGTAGCTTGCCTGCGGGTGCTACCCGCCGTCGCGGGGTGGAGCAGCGGCAGCTCGTCGGGCTCATAACCCGAAGGTCGCAGGTTCGAGTCCTGCCCCCGCTACCAACCCTAACAGAAGTGGACGGCCCCGGAGCAATTCGGGGCCGTTTGTTTTTATCCATGGGGCGGCTCCGTGTCAAGCGTCGCCCACACGGTGGACTGCTGCCCACCCGCCCCGGGGGTGGTATAGTCCCGTTGTTCCCCGGCCGTCGCCGGCAGGCGGGGTGGGAGCATGGCCTTCACTACGGACAGCGGCGTCAGCCTCTCGCAGACCATCGGCCACCTTCGGACCCGCATGCGCCAGGGGCTGGCAGCCGCCCGTCGGACCCCGGCGCTGGTCCTCCTAGCCGTGGCCATCGTCGCCTACAACGCCCTCATGGGGCTGATGGCGGAGCCGGTTCCGCGACGTCACTTACGTTCCCGTCAACCTGGCGTTCCTCGGTTTGGTGGCGTGGGGAGCCATCCCCAGCCTGGGGCTGGCCCGGGCTGACCTGGGGCTGGACCAGAGCCGCCTTCGCCGGAGCCTGAAGGTCGGCCTGCTCGTCGGAGCGCTGGTCCTGCTGCCACTATTTTTGTTGATCATTGTGCCGGGAGTCAGCGGCAGCGACACCGCCACCTCGCGGCTCACCGACGCCAGCGTCGGCGGGCTCATCTACGAGACCGCCGTGCGCATCCCGCTGGGCACCGCCTTGTTCGAGGAGTTGCTGTTCCGCGGCCTCCTGTATGGAGCGTTCCTCAGGGTGTCGGGCCATCGAGGGGCCATCTTGGGGAGCAGCGCCGTCTTTGGGGTGTGGCACGTTCGCCCCACCCACGAGCTGCTGACCGAAACTGGGACTTTGACCGCAGAGTGGGCGATGGGCCTGGCCATCGCCGGCGTCGTCGTGGCGACGTTCGCGGGCGGGCTGCTGTTCGGATGGCTGCGGTATAAAACAGGCCACGTAGCGGGCGGCATCGTCGCCCACGGGCTGATCAACTCGCTCTCGGCCACCGCCGCCTACCCGATCTGAGCGCTTAGGCTGGCCACCCCGGCCGTCATGAGGCCCACAACCCGCGTCCGACGCCTTCGGGATCGTCGAACAATAGAGTGAAGGACGGGAGTGGGAACCGGTACGCCTGCACCGTTGGTGCCGGGACGTGGCCTCTGCTACAATGGTCGGAGGGATGAACGACAAGGAATGGCGCACCTCCAACCTGATTGACGCCTACTGGGAGGTTCAGCCGGATGAGAGCCTGCGACTGTCTGGAGGCAGGGCCGATCCGGCTACCCAGGCTAGTTGGCACTCCTATCGCCTTGGGGCCCTCGCAAATGCCGGAAGCTTCAATTTTATCAATGCCGGCGTTGAGCCTTGGTGGGACGATGAATGATGTGCTAACGCAGCGAACCCCACCAACGATCGGGGTGTAGCGCAGCTCGGTAGCGCGCTTCGTTCGGGACGAAGAGGTCCCGGGTTCAAATCCCGGCACCCCGACCATCAACAACAAACGGCGGCCGATCGATCGGCCGCCGTTTCTCGTCCAGAGACACTCTTCGAGGAACGTCCAACCTGTATCTGTGCGCTGGCCGGCATGGTCAGCTCAGGATTTTCACTC
>JACZVV010000086.1 GCA_022572465.1 Chloroflexota bacterium | reverse complement strand
CCACCGCTTCGACGACGCCCGCGGCCTCGTGTCCCAGCACCATCGGCCCCTGCACCGGAATGTAGGCGTCGACGATGTGGAGATCGCTGCCGCACACGCCGCTGGCTGCCGTCCGCAGCAAAACCTCGTTGTCCATCGGGTTGTCGATGTCGATCTCTTCGATGGTCAGCGGCTCGTGGGCCTGGTGGTAGATCGCGGCTTTCATGGCACTCTCCTTTACGAGTCTGTTGAACGGTTTCGCGGGTCGATAATTCGCGGCGCCTCAGGCGGTCAGACGCTGAACCGCCAGCCATCGCCCTCCTTGACCAGGCGCCCGGCGGTGGGCGCGGGGAAGTGCGTTCCCAGCACCAGGGCGTCCGCACCGCCCACGACGCTCAAGAACTTCCTCCTGGACGATTGTGCGAGCTCGGGATCGGTGTCGGCCCGCGACGACCACTCGGGGCGGGCCAACTGAACGGGCGAATGCACCATGTCGCCGGTGATGAACGCCTGCTGGTCCTTGGAACGAATTCGCACGCTCACGTGCCCCGGCGAGTGTCCCGGCGTCGGGAACAAGGAGAGGCTCTCGCTGACCTGATGGTCTGAGGCGACGGCGTCGACCAGTTTGGCGTCGATCAGAGGCTGCACTGCATCGTCGAAACTGCTGCCGACGACCTGGGTCCGCTCCTTGCTCCAATAGCCCAGGTCGACCTCCGTCATGACGTAGCGGGCGTTGGGGAACGTCGGCGCCCATTTGCCGTCGCGGAGCACGGTGTTCCAGCCGACGTGGTCCATGTGCAGGTGGGTGCAGATCACCGTGCCGACCGACTCTGGCGGGAACCCGGCGGCGGTCAGGTCGTCCAGGAACGCCGTCTGGAGGTCGTTCATGGCCGGCATCAAGTTTCCGAAATTCTTGCCGTTGCCGATGCAGGTGTCGACGATAACCCGTTGACCGTCGACCTCGAGGGCGAAGGTCTGGACGCTGATCACGATGTCGCCTTCGGCATCCAGGAACGGCTTCATCCAGCTCTGATATCGGGCCATTTCGTCGGCCTTCACGCCAAGGAGGAACCCTTCCACGGTCGACGTGAACTCCACCTCTACGACTCTGGTCACCTTGACGTCGCCGATGGTCCATTGAAGCATTGCCATCCCCCTAGCAGCGTCGGAAGCGCCGCAAGTATGAAATCACCGGGGCGCGCTGTCAACCGGCGGGCACGGGCGGGTTAACCGCCATGAAAGCTCGCAAGGCGGGTTGCCCTCTCCCTTAGGGAGAGGGTGTGGGTGAGGGAGCTTCCCATGGAGTTGTTGGTGGGACGCCGCACTGTTGGCGAGATTCTTCACCCCGATAAACCGGGGTTCAGAATGACAGCCTAGCCCCGGCTTTCTCCCGTCCCAAGTCTGGCTTACTTGACAATCATCGAAAGACCTTACAAGCGCGGATGTGTAATAGTGGTGCCCGCGCCTAAGGGGCCAGAGCTTTCGGAAAGCGGGCCGCCGGTCCCAGAACTCCGTGCTAAGGAATCGCGATGCGGTATGGCGTGGCGCTGAGCACCTGGCCGCCGGGGCCTGACTTCGGTCGGGCGTCGGTCCTGGTCGCGCTGGCGCAGCTGGCCGAAACGCTGGGATACGACTCGGTGTGGGCGGCGGACCACGTGACCGTTCCCCACGGCGACCTGGGCCGGCTGGGGCAGCGCTGGTTCGACCCGATCGTGCTGCTGGCGCACCTGGCCGCCCACACCGAGAGAGTCCAGCTGGGCACCGACGTGCTGGTCCTTCCGTACCGGCACCCGCTGGTGGTGGCCAAGACCGTGGCGACGCTGGACCGGCTGTCGGGCAGACGGGTCATCCTCGGGGCCGGAACGGGCTACATCGAGCCCGAGTTCCGCGCCCTCGGCGTGCCTTACGAGAGCCGGGGCGCTCGAATGGACGAGTGCCTTCGGGTCATACGCCAGGCGTGGACGGGCGCCGGCGGCCAATCGCACCGCGGCCGGTTCTTCCAGTTCACGGGGATGCACGTCGAGCCCAGGCCGCTCCAGCGGCCGCACCCGCCGATCTGGGTCGCCGGCGCGGGGCCCAGGGTCATCCGGCGCGCCGTGGAGCTGGCCGAAGGGTGGCACACGCTGGAGCCGACGCTGGAGGACCTGGACGCCGGGCTGGAGTTCATGCGGGAGGCTTGCCGGCGGTCCGGCCGGCCCGATCTGCCCCACGTCTCCATCTCTTTTCGCCCTGTTCACGTCGAATACGGCGCCGGGTCGCCGAGGCGCAGGCCCTCTTCGCAGCGCAAGCTCCTCAACGGAACGCCCGACGAGGCCATGGCCGACATCGCGGAGCTGGAGCGTCGAGGCGTGGGCCATCTGGTCCTGCGCTTTCCAACAGGCGACGGCGGCGCTGGGCATGTCGCCCATGCCCTGGAGCGGTTCGCGCGGGAGGTCCGCGAGCCTCTGGGCGATTGACACCGGTTCTCGCGGTGACTACCCTCGCGGCGAGACCATCGACGGAGGCCCCCATGGACCAGGTGAAGGTCGCGCTGACGTTTCCGGCCGAGCAGCCGCTGAAGGACATGATCGCTCAGGTATCGCCCCGCGTGCGCCTAGTTGACATAAGTCCGTGGCTTCGCGACGAAGCCACCTCCCCGGAAGCCAAGGCGCGGGTCGACGAGCTGCTCAGCGACGTCGAGGTCGTATACGTGGCGCGGGTCCCCGCCGATCTGTCGCAACGAGCGCCCAAGCTGCGTTGGGTGCAGTTCGTCGGGACCGGCATCGACAGCCTGGTAGCCGCCGGCGTGCTGGGCGGCCCCTTCACGCTGACCAACGTGACCGGCACCAACGCCTTGCCCATCGCCGAGCACTGTTTCCTCTTCATGCTGATGTTCGTCAAGCGAATGCAGGCCTGCCTGGACCTCCAGCGAGACCACGCCTACAAACGCGAGCCGGTGCGCCCCGACTTCATCGAGGGCAAGACGCTGGGCGTGCTGGGGCTCGGCGGCATCGGCCTGGAAGTGGCCCGGCTGGGGAAGGCGTTCCACATGCGGGTCCTGGGAACGCGCCGCAGCATCACGACGCGTCAGCACGACGTCGGCGACGTCGACGAGCTTTACCCGCCGGGGGAGCTCCACGAGCTGTTGGCGCAATGCGATTTCGTCGTCGTCGCCCTACCGCTGACGGACGAGACCCGGGGTGCGTTCGGCGAGCCGGAGCTGCGAGCGATGAAGCCGTCGTCCTACCTCATCAACGTTGGCCGCGGGAAGCTCATCGATGAGGCAGCCCTGGTGCGAGCGCTGGAGGGCGGGGAGATCGCCGGCGCGGGGCTGGACGTGTTCGCGACGGAGCCGCTGCCGCCGGACAGTCCCCTGTGGGACATGCCCAACGTGATCATGACCCCGCATGTCGCCGGCGACATCACCGACAACCGCGAAAGGGCGACGCGATTCTTCTGCGACAACCTGAGCCGTTACCTGGCGGGCGAGCCGCTGCGCAACGTGGTCGACCCCGCTCGCGGGTACTAGCACGACGCGGGGCCCCTCGGGGGCCGCACAGGCTCCGCCGTATCGCCGGGCGGCTCTCGCCCGGCAGTCCCGGCCGCCGAGATGCTCATGTTGCGGATGTGGGGCAGCAGCACCATCGCCGTCACCGCGGCGGCCGCCAGGATCAGGCCCATGGTCATGACCACGGCTCCGGGGCTGGTCAGCTCGGCCAGGCCGCCCGCTGCCATCGCGCCCAGGGGCATGAGCCCGAACTCCATCATGAGAATGCTCATGACCCGGCCTCGCATGGCGTCGTCCACCCGCAGTTGAATCAGTATGTTGCTCACCGAGAGGTACATCATGCTGGCGCCGCCGACAAACACCAGGATGACGAGGGACAGGATGTAGTTCTTCGACAGGCCAAACGCAAAGATGGCGATGCCGAAGACCAGGCCGGTGGTCAGAAGCGCCAGCCCGCCGCGCCGCAGGTTGGTCAGGGAGGCCAGGGTGATGGTGCCGGCCAACGAGCCCATCCCGGCACAAGCCATCATCAGACCGAAACCGAACTCGCTCTGGCCGAGAACGTCGCGGGCGAAGACCGGCATCAGCGCCATGTACGGCATGCCGATGACGATGGGGAACATGGCGAGGACGATCAAGGTCAGGATGTCTTTATGCGCTCTGACGTATCGAACGCCGGCCCGAAGGTCTTCGACGACGGAGGCTTTGGCCAACGCCACGGGCGGCCGCCGGGTCCGGATGGAGAGCGTAATGAACAAGACGCTGGCGTAGAGCGCCGAGGCGACCACGAAGGTCCCGCCGAAGCCGATCGTGGCCAGGAAGATGGCGCCAATGAAGGGCCCGATGGACCGGGAGACGTTGAACCCGGTGGCGTTCAACGCGATGGCGTTCATGAGATCTTCCCGCGGCACCAGCTGCGGGATCAGCGCGTGTCGAGCCGGATTGTTGATCGACCACATCATGCCGAAGCCAGAGATCAACGCGAAGATGTGCCACAGCTCCAAGACGCCGGTGAGGCTGAGTACCGCCATGACGCCGGCCAGCAATGCGGCGAAGGTCTGGCTCACCACCAGGACCATTCGGCGATCGGCCCGGTCGGCGATGACGCCCCCCAACGGGCTGAGGAACAGCGAAGGCAACGACCGAGCGCCGAAGACCAGACCCACCATGGTCGGCGAGTCGGTGAGATCGAGAACCAACCACGCCACCGCGATCTGCTCCATCCACTGGCCGGAACTGGTGCCGAGGATGCTAAACCAGAGGTAGCGGAAATCGCGATGGCGAAGGGAGCGGAATGTCTGAAGCCGCCAGCGTGGCTGGGGCGGCGTTGCCTTGGGGCCGGGGGCGGGTGCGGTGGCCTTTTCCAGGGTGTTGCTGTGCTCCGATTGTGTCATCAGGCGGATGCGGTGGCCGGCTGCGGTCCAGGATAGCCGACGGTGGGCGCCAAGCCTCGCATCATTGTGAGTTTGCGGCGCGGGCGTTGTCAACGGATCGATGAAGCTCCGATAATCCGTCGCGGCACGCTCTCCTCTCCGGCGAGGTGTCTCGAGGAAATCGGGGAACCTCGCCGAGAAGTCCTTGACGCCGGCATCGTGATAGAATATTACTGAGTTCTAAACCGTGTGCAAGCCGGCGGGATCGGTTTGACGTAGAGACCACCAAAGGGTCGCTTCGCCAGACATCGCGCCGAATATCATGGGAAGGGACGACTATGCGCTGCCCCAGGGACGACACCGAGCTGAACGTCGAACAGCACCGTGGGATCGAAGTCGACCGGTGCCCCACCTGTGAGGGGATCTGGCTGGACTATCACGAGCTCTCCGACCTGGAGCACAAGTCCATGCCGGACGAGGACCTGAGAGGCACCCTGGTCTATAGCCCGCGGCCCAGCGGAATCAACTGCCCGTCGTGCCAGGAGCCCTTGACGGAATTTCAATATCGAGCCCGCAACCTGGAGCTCGACATGTGCGAGAAAGGGCATGGATACTGGCTGGACCACGGCGAAGACAAGCAGGTCCTGGAGTTCCTCAAAGAGCGTATCAAGAACCTGGAGCGCGCCTACTCCGCCGAGCAGAAGTGGCATCAGTCCAAGCGGGCCGGCCGCTCCCGCTCGTTGTGGGACAGGATCAAGGGAATCTTCACCGGGCGCTAGGGTAACGGCCCGGTCGTCGCTGCTTCCCTGCTCGGTTGGTTTCATTTGCGGCCGGTAACCTAACTTCAGCGGCATTGCTTCGCGACACCGCCCACCTTTGATTCCTGGTATATACTGGTGCCCAAATCTTCATGAGGCAGGTGGTCCCGATGATCGACTATGCAAGATTTGCCGAAGATTATCTCCTCGTGGACATCGACGACGGCGTGGCGACCATTACCATCAACCGACCTGAGCGCAGAAACGCCGTCGCCGGCGGGATGCACGACGGCTTCGAGCAGTTGCTGACGCTGTTCAACCGGGACGAGCGGGTAAAAGCCGCGATCATCACGGGCGCCGGCGACAAGGCGTTCTGCGCCGGCGCCGACGTGAAGGAGATGGCCAGCCGGTCCGGAGAAGGCGCGCCTCGTCCCCTCGGCGGAGTCACCCAAAACGCCAAATGGCTCATCCACAACTTCCTGAATCTCGAAGTGCCCATCATCGCCGCGATCAACGGCGACGCCGTGGGCCTGGGCGCTACCCTGGCTCTCATGTGCGACATCACCCTGATGGCCGACACCGCGCGCATCGGCGACACCCACGTGAAGGTGGGGCTCGTCGCCGGCGATGGCGGCGCCTTGATGTGGCCATTCCTCATCGGCATGAACCGGGCTAAGGAGCTGCTGATGACCGGCCGCCTGATTGGCGCCGAGGAGGCCGAGCGCATTGGCCTGGTCAACCGCGTGGTGCCCCAGGCGAAGCTGATGGACGAGGCGCGGAGCCTGGCCCGGGAGCTGGCCGCCGGCGCGCCTCTGGCCATCCGGTGGACCAAGCTGTCGCTCAACCAGCACATCTGGCAGCAGATGATCAACACCCATCATTACTCCACGGCTGTCGAGGCCCTCACCATGGCCTCGGAGGACGTCCGGGAAGGGACCACGGCCTTCGCCGAGAAGCGCCAGCCGAACTGGAAGGGACGCTAGGAGCGACGGCCGTCCGACCCGCCAGTGCGGCACCGGGCGATTCGCCGACGGTGACGGCTTTGCTCGAACGACGGTCGTCGTTCCCCCAAAGCGGCGTGGCTGCGCCCGCCCGTACGCGTGTGGCGATGAACGCCTCGCTCGCGGACGTTACCGTGCTCGACCTGACGTCCGGCATCGCCGGGCCGTTCTGCGCCAAGCTGCTGGCCGGCCTTGGCGCAGAGGTGATCAAGATCGAGCGCCCGTGGGGCGGCGATCCGACACGACAGGTCGGGCCGTTTCTCCGCGACGAGCCCCACGCCGAGACCAGCGCGCTCTTCCTCGACCTCAACGGGGGCAAGAAGAGCGTGACCCTCAACCTGCGCTCGACGCCGGGCGCCGCCATCGCGCGCGAGCTGGCCGCTGGGGCCGACATGCTGATCGAGAGCTTCACGCCCGGTGCGATGGAGCGTCTTGGGCTTGGCTACGATCGGGTCCGAGGGTCGAATCCGAGGCTGACCTATGTCTCCATCTCCAACTTTGGGCAGAACGGGCCCTATCGGGACTACAAAGGTTCCGACATCGTTTTCTTCGGCATGGGCGGGGAGATGTTTTCGACGGGCCTTCCGGACCGCTCCCCAATCCGTCTGGCCAACTACATCGTCCAGCACCAGGCGGGGAACCTGGCGGCAGCCGCGGCGCTCATGGATTTTCAGGGCGGCAGCCGCGGCGGGGCCGGCCAGTGGCTGGACATCTCCATCTACGAATCGGCGGCGGGCAGCGTCGACCGCCGGTTCCAATATCTCCTGGGGTATGCGTACAATCACGCGATCCCCAACCGGTCCGACAACATCTGGGCGGCCTACCCCACCGGGGTATACCCATGCAAGGACGGCTTCATCGACATCTTCGGCGGCGGGCGGCAGTTCTTCCCCAGGACCTGCCGCATGATCGGCCGGCCCGAGCTGGTCGAGGACCCTCGCTTCGCCAGCGACGCCGACCTGATCGACTCGGGGCGCAAGGACGAGTTCGACGCGATCTTTCTCTCGTGGGCCATCGATCACACCCGAGCGGAAATTCTGGAGGCAGCTCAGCAGGCCAACGTCTACGCCGCCCCGATGCTCACGCCCGAGGACGTGTTCCACGACGCTCATTACCGCGAGCGGGGCTTCTTCGTCGAGGTCCAACACCCCGTCGTTGGGACGATCGGCTATCCGGGAGCGCCGGCGAAATTCAGCGAGACGCCGTGGACGGCGGCGGCGGCGCCGCTCCTCGGCGAGCATACGCCGGAGATTCTGTCGGGCCGCCTGGGCTACACCAGCCGCGAGCTATCCCGCCTGCGGCAGGCCGACGTCATATGAGGAGCCGCGCATGAGCCGGCTGCCGCTGGAAGGCGTTCGAGTCGTCGACATGACGGCCGTTATCGGCGCGCCCTTCGGCACGATGATGCTGGCGGACCTGGGCGCCGAGGTCATTCGGGTCGAATCGTGCAACTACTTTCCCAGCACCA
The DNA here is from genome assembly GCA_022572465.1 of Chloroflexota bacterium. Taxonomy (GTDB): domain Bacteria; phylum Chloroflexota; class Dehalococcoidia; order SHYB01; family SHYB01; genus JACZVV01. The sequence goes on along the minus strand of JACZVV010000086.1, from coordinate 4,733 downwards.
CCAGGGGATATCAGGCCCGGCCCCAAAAAGAGCTCATACCGAGACTGGGTCCAGTCGGCCGCGGATATCCGGACTACGACCCCGGGCAGCGGCCGTGGAACCGGTTCGCGCTGTTCAACTGCCACGGCGTCAACAAGCTGAGCATAACCGCCGACCTGCTCCAACCCGAGGGTCGGGCGACCGTCGAAGCGCTGGTCCGCATCAGCGATATCATGGTCGAAAACATGACCGGCGCGCTCGAGAAGCTGGGCCTTGGCTACGACCGGTTACGCCGGGTGAGCCCGGACTTGATCATGGTCTCGGTGTCCGGCATGGGCACCACGGGACCGTACCGAAACCTTCGAGGTTACGGCCAGATCTTCGAGGACGTGCTGGGACATGCGTGGCTGCGAGGATACGCCGAGGATCATCCCCAGTCGTTGACACAAGCGGTGGCGTCGGACCCGGCGGCGGGCGCGGGCCTGGTGTGGGCGTCGATGGCGGCGCTCCACTATCGTGACGTAACGGGCCGGGGCCAGTACATCGACATGTCGATGGCCGAGAACTATATTCATCACCTGGGCTCGACGTTTGTGGACTACGCGATGAACCGGAGGGTCCAACGGACGACGGGCAACCGCCATCCGTTCCTTGCGCCTCACGGCTGTTACCGGTGCAAGGGCGACGACCGTTGGGTGACGATCGCCGTGCGCAACGATGAGGAGTGGCGCGCGCTCCGTCGCGCGATGGGTCCTTCCGAGGAAGGATGGGCGCGGGACCGCCGGTTCGCCGACGGCTATCGCCGGCTGCGGAACCAGGACGAGCTCGACCGTCGCATCGAAGGGTGGACATGCCGTCACACTCCCAAGGAGATCCAGGAGCGGTTGCAGCGGGCCGGCGTGGCTGCGGGCGCGGTGATGGACATCGCGGATATCTTTAATGATGAGCACCTCCGGCAGCGCGGCTTCTTCCAGCGGATCGATCACCCGGAGGCTGGGTCCCACGACTACCCCGTGGCCCTGTGGCAGATGTCGAGCAGCCGGTTCGAGGTGCGGCAGACGCCGCCGTTGCTGGGCGAGCACAACGAGTATGTGTACCGGCAGCTCCTGGCAACTCCGGAGGGCGTCTACCGGCGGCTGGTGGCCGAGGGACACATAGGAATGGAATATGCGCCCGATATTCCGTGAGACACGCGCGAAAGGAGAATCTCATGGGGAAACTCGAAGGAAAGATCGCAATCGTGGCCGGCAGCAGCCGGGGAATCGGCAAGGCCATCGCCAAGGTCTACGCCGCTGAAGGAGCCAAGGTGGCCGTCGTCGCCCGGACCGAGACCGAGGGGAAGCTGCCGGGCACCATCGGCGAGGCCGCGGCCGAGATCAACGCCGCGGGAGGCGTCGCCATCCCGGTCCGCTGCGACGTCACGGTGGAGGAGGACGTGCAGGCCATGGCCCGGCAGGTCGCCGACCAGCTCGGCCCGGTGGACATCATGTGCAACAGCGCCGCGGTGATCTTCTACTTCCCCATCGTCGAGACCAGCTTCAAACGCTGGGACTTGATCTTCCGCGTCAACGTCCACGGCAGCTTTCTGCTGGCGCAAGCGGTGCTGCCGGGGATGATCGAGCGGGGCGGAGGCAACATCATCCAACTCACATCCGGAGGCGCCATCAACGCCCGCAAGGGCGGAAACGCTTACGGCGCCACCAAGGCGGCGCTGGAGCGGTACTGCGCGGGGCTGGCGCTGGAGGTCAAGGAGCACAACATCGCCGTCAACTGCCTGGACCCAGGCCCGGTGAAGTCGGAAGGGGCGGTGTTCAGCCGAGGCGAATCGGCCGACTGGGCGCAATGGGTCGACCCCATGGAAGTGGGTCCTGTAGCGCTCCATCTGGCGACGCAGACGGCGGACACGATGACGGGCCAGGTGGTCCGCCGTCTGGAGTACAAGGGCGGCTAGCCGCTACCGCCGAAGCTGCTTGGGCACGGGCCTCCGGACCAGCAGCATCATCACGACCGAGAGCAGCGCCGCGACGATGAAGGTGTAGAAGGCCAGGTCGTAGCTGCCCGTTCGGTCGTAGCTGAATCCGGTGAAGGTTGGTCCCAAGACGGTGCCGGGAACGATCATGATCGACCCCAACCCGGCGATGGTGGCGAAGTTCCTGCGTCCGAAATATTCGCCGCGAATGGCCATGATCATGCTGGCACCGGACCCGCCCCACGCGACGGCGTAGATGGCCACGAAAAGGTACAGCTGCCACAGGCTGTCGGCCGTCGCCAGGACGACGATCGCCACCGCGATGAGACTGCTCAGTCCCGCGGCCAGCAGGGTCTTGGGCAGACGGTCGGCGAGGTAGCCGAAGAACAGCCTGGCGGGGAGCGTTACGATGGCGAAGAAGCTGAGCAGCGTCGCGCCGGTGGCCGCGGAGAAGCCAACGTCTTCGACGATCGGAATGAAGTGGACGCCTAGCGAGGCGACGATGACCATGCGAAATCCGAACCAGGCGCCGAGCAGCCAGAACGCCCGGGTCGACAGAGCCTCGCGTACCGTGAAATCGATCTCGCCCACGACCGGCGTCCGTGGTGACGGCGCCAGCGCCGGTGGGCCGCTGGCGCCGTCGGGAAACATGCCGTATTGCTCCGGGCGGTGCCGCATCAGCGTGGTGATCGGATAGCCCACGATCCATATCGTAATGCCGATGGCGGCCGCCGCGAACCGCCAGTCGTAGGCATCGATGAGGTAGCGCACCAGCGGCACCAACAGCCCGCCCAGGCCGAACCCCGTCATGGCGATGGCCATGGCCAATCCTCGCCGCCGCACGAACCAGTTGCCGACCGACGCGGCGGGCGGGGCAAACATGCCCATGCTCATGCCGATGGAGACCAGGGGAACAAAGATCAGGAAGAAGACGAACATCGACTGGGCCATGCTGCCCAGGACGAAGGCCAACCCCATCAACGTGACGCCGACGAACATGAGCCGCCGGGCGCCATGCCGATCGATCAGCATTCCCAGGATGGGTCCCCAGATCGCCTCGCCGATGCTGGCGAGCGAGAAGACCAGCGAGATGGTCCCGCGGCCGACGTCGAACTCCTTAGTAAGCGGGAGCACGAAGGCGGTGAAGCCGTGGATATACGCCCCGCCACTGAGGGTGCCCAGGACCGCCGTGCCGGCGACGATCCACCAACCGTAGAAGACGCGCCGGCCGAAGATGCTCGGGCGGCGGTCGGGCGCGGGCCGAGTGGGCTCTATCAACAGAGGATGCCTAGTCGTTTCTATACGACGCTGAGGGTCTATGGGACGCTGCGGGCCGGCCTACCGCCACGCCGGAAAAACTACGGGCCACCGCAAGGTGACCCGTTGGATGCGCCAGATCTCGTATGGAGTGGCCTGCCATGCCAAGGCCGAGAATAGCATGGCGCTGGAAACTGGGTCAAACCCGTCGACGCTCCGCGGTCTCGATGGACACCCGATGGCGCGCCCGTATAATATGAGGCGTTCGTCGATTTTCGCTTGCGGCGCCGGAGGAAACCTTGACTCGGAATCATCGGTCCATCGCGTTCATTGGCGGGACGGGCCCCGAAGGCCTGGGTTTGGCCATGCGATTCGCCCATGCCGGCGACGCAGTCATTATCGGGTCGCGGCGGATCGAGCGGGCGAAGGAGGCGGCGCGGAAGATCCTGGAACAGGTGCCCACGGCGACGGTGAGAGGTCTGGAGAACGAGGCGGCGGTGCGGGCTGGGGACCTGGTGATGATCACGGTCCCCTACGGCGGCCAGCGGGACACCCTGGAGCAGCTTCGAGACGCCATCGGAGACAAGATCGTCATCGATACGGTGGTCCCGCTGGAGTTTGAGAAGGGCAAGATCAGGGCCATCTCCGTCGCGGAAGGCTCGGCGACCGAGCAGGCCCAGGCGATGCTTCCCGACGCCACGGTGGTGGGAGCGTTCCATAACCTCAGCGCCCATGACCTCATGGACGTGCCCAACGAGGTGCAGTCGGACGTCGTCGTGGTCGCCGACGACGCCGAGGCGAAGCAGACCGTCATCGAGCTGGCGCAGACCATCGACGGCGTTCGAGGGATCGACGGCGGAGGCCTTCAGAACTCCCGGCTGGTCGAGAACATCACGGTGCTGCTCCTGAACATCAACAAGGTGTATAAGTCCCATTCCAGCATCAAGATCGTCGGAGTCTGACCGGCCAGCGCGGGACCGCGGCTTCGCCTGGCCTGCGCCGGCGCTCGCGCCGATGCAGGCTGAGAGGGGTTGGTGGTGACGGTCCCCGAGATGCGCATCATCGGCATCACCGGCTTGCCTGAGGTCCAGCCTGGCGACGACCTCCCGGGCCAGCTGGTCGATGCGGCCCGAAACCAGGGGACCCCAATCGAGTCCGGGGACATCCTGGTGGTGACGCAAAAGATCGTCTCCAAGGCCGAGGGCCGGCTGGTGCCGTTGGCCGGCGTGGAGCCCTCCGCGTTCGCCGTCTCCATCGCCGAGCGATACGACAAAGACCCCCGCCTGGTCGAGCTGGTCCTGCGAGAGAGCACCCGCATCGTCCGGATGGACCAGGGGGTGATCATCACCGAGACGCTCCATGGCTACGTCTGCGCCAACGCGGGCATCGACGAGTCGAACCTGTCGGGCAAGCACCTGGCCGCCCTGCTCCCGAAAGACCCGGATGCCTCCGCGCGAGGGATTCGGGACGCGGTCCGGAAGATGGCCAACGTCGACGTCGCGGTGATCGTATCGGACACCTTCGGACG
>JACZVV010000085.1 GCA_022572465.1 Chloroflexota bacterium | reverse complement strand
CGCCCGTTATGGCTTCGGAGACGAGGCCGCGGCGGTCCGCGACGCCTTTCGCCGCCACGGGGACCACGGCCCCCACTGCTGGGACCTGGTCCCCGACTCGATGGTCGACGCCTTCCACGGCGCCGGCAGCCCCGACGACGCCCGCAGGCGGGTCGCCCAGTACGAGGGCATCGCCGACTCCGTGATCCTCACCCCGCCGTCGTACTTCCTCACGCCGGAAGAGACCGCCCACTACCAGCACGCCATCCTGGAAACCTTCGCTCGCTAGCCCGCAACCCTGCTGGAGTCGGCCATCAAACGCGAGTTTCAGACAAAAGACGCCGGGGAGTGGCTCCCGGGCTTCGGCGGCCTGCTGGACCGGATCGATAGTCTCATCGCCGTGGCGCCGCTGGTGTACTACGTCATGAAGCTCACGTAGCGCATGCCGAAGGGCGACGATCAGGCCCGGCGCGGCCTACTCCGTGTCCTTCTCGCGCCGCAGGAGCCCATGCTGCGCGGCGAAGGTCGCGGCCTCGCTGCGGCGGGTCAGTCCCAGCTTGTCCAGAATGCGGCTCACATGGTTTCGGGCGGTGTTCTCGCTGATGATGAGCTCGCCGGCGATCTCCTTGTTGGTCCGCCCTTCAGCCACCAGGGCCATGACCTCTCGCTCGCGCTTTGAGAGCAGGGCGACCTCAGGGTCCTCTCTTGTGGACAGCTCCTTGAGCCGGGCGAGGACGGCGGAGGTAACGGCTGGGTCCAGCAGCGATTCGCCCGCGGCTACGACACGAATGGCGCGAAGCAGCTCGGCGCGCCCGACGTTTTTCAGCAGGTATCCCGAGGCGCCGGCGAGAACGGCCGCCAAGACCGCCTGCTCTTCGCTGTAGGAAGTGAGCATCAGCACCCGGGTGGCGGGAAGCCGTTCCCGTATCTCACGACAGGCCTGGATGCCGTCCTTCCCGGGCATCCGAACGTCCATCAGGACGACGTTGGGCCGCTTGATCCGAGCTTCCCGGATCGCGGCGTCGGCAGTCGCGGCGTCGGCCACCACCTGGATGTCGTCTTCGGGCTCCAGGACCGCCCTGAGCCCCAGGCGGACCACCTCGTGGTCGTCCACGATCATCACCCTAATGGGCTTCATCCTCCACCTCCTGGGCCGGCAAGGTGACGCTCACGCGAGTTCCCTTCCCCGACGTGCTGACGATCTCACAGCTTCCGCTCAACTCTTGAGCCCGCTGGCGCAAATTGTCCAGGCCATAGCCGGGGCCGGGCTGCTCCGCGTTGAATCCGACGCCGTTGTCCCGCACCTCGAGCTCGACCGTGCCGGCCTTGAAGGAGAGCGTTACCTGGGCCTCGCTGGCCTGGGCGTGCTTGAGGATGTTGGCCAGGGCCTCCTGGAGCATACGGTACAGCCCAGCGGCTATGGCCGCCTCGACTCGCCGGGGCTGGCCCACGACGGAAAGATTGGTGCGGATGGACGCCACGGTGCTGAACTCTTTGACCTGGTTCTGCGCCATGGTTGCCAGGTCCTGCTGGCCGGAGAGGACCGGTTTGAGGTCATAGATGTAGTGGCGCGTCTCCAGCAGGGTCTGTTTGGCCAGGGGCACCAGCGTCTGGAGCCGTTCCCGCAGGGGCCCCGGTTGCCGTTCGGCGAGGTCGGCGCAGGTCTCCAGGTTGAGGCTCAACATGTAGATGGACTGGGCGATGCCATCGTGGATCTCCCGGGCGATGCGGCTGCGCTCCGCCAGAGCCGCCATCTCAGCATCCATAGCCTGCTTCTGAAGCTCCAGGTTCCGCTCCGCCTGGGCCCGCTCGGCCTCCACGGCCTCGCGGCGCAGGTCGCGGTCGATGCGAGCCAGAAGGTTCGCTCCCGCCACGACGGCGAACATGGCGACGATTCGGGCGATCAAGACCTTCTCTTCTTTCAGGGAAAAGCTCACCCCCGGGTCCATGGTCATGCTTATGGCGGCATAGGCCGCGGCCACCATGGCGACGATGGCGAAGCTGAGAAAACGCGAGGTAACCAGGATGCTCATGCCCAGCAGCGCGGGATAGTAAAAAACGAAACGGGCGTTGTCAAACCGGTCCGTAATCCCAAACCCGGCGGTGATGACGGCCAGATCCGCCGCGCTGAGGGCGTAGACGTAACGAAGGGTGATGGGCTGACCTTTCCAGATTCGCCATTGGACGTATCCGTTCAGCAGCGCCAGCGCGCCTCCCATGGCATTGAGGGCGACCAGCGTGCCATCCAGGGAAGCCCGATAGTTGACCAGGAACAGCCAGGCAATGAGCACGAACCAGCGCACGACCACGGCGACGCGTTGGTGGTGGCGATAGTCGTCAAAGACGGCGTAGCTGGGAACTTCCTGGGTGTTCATGATGCCATCCCGAAATCCCCTCTCCCATCAAGGGAGATATCCGACTCCCGGCCCGATGTCCCGACTCCTTCGAGGTCCGAGGACTCGCGACACCTGTCGGAGACTCGCGATGTGAACCGGAGCGGCATCGGGATGCGAATCCGAGGCGATCCCAATCTGGCGGCCCCATTCTCGGGTTGGCTTCATGGTTCCAGGCCCTGGGCCGGACGCCAGGTCCGGTGCAACAACGATGGCGGCGTGGCGGTGTCGCCGGTGCGCGGACGGGACACCCCTGCAGCCGCCATCGCCTGAGTTGGGCCAGCCTACACCCCGGCGTCGCTTCCTTCAAGCCCTCCCACGCCACGGCTCGGAGCGGATGGCATCGACGGCGATAACCGCTCCTCGGGAGGTTTCCCGTGGTCGCCGGCGCGGTGACGGCGCGACAGAGCTAGCGGGGGAGGCCCAGGCCGCGGGTGGCGATGACGTTGCGTTGAATTTCGCTGGTGCCGCCGGTGATGGTGGAGCTGACGGACTGGCGATAGAACTTTTCGGCGCGTCCGTTGAGGGGCGCTCGAGCGTCGCCTCGCTGGAGCTGGCCGTAGAGGCCCATGACTCGGAGACCGACCTGTGACATACGTTGGGCCAGCTCGGTCTTGAACAGCTTCACCACCGACGCTTCCCGGCCCGACGAGTCGCCAACGGTGAGCTGCCATGCGACGCGGGCCGAAAGCTGCTTGCAGACCTGAAGCTCGATGGCGAGCTGGGCGACTCGGTGACGCGCCAGGCGGTCATCCGCCGCCGTCGGACTATCGTCCTTGCGCTCTCGCATATATCCGACGAGCCGATCGAAATAGCGTCGCAGGTCGCCGGTGACGAACATCCTCTCGAACTCCAGCGCCTTGGCCAGGAGATAGAAACCCTGGTTGGGCTGACCGATGAGGTTCTCCCTGGGCACCCGCACCTGGTCGTAGAACACCGCGTTGGTCCGCTCTCCGGCCATCGTCCATATCGGCTCGATGGTCACGCCCGGGCTCTTGAGGTCGACGATGAAAAGCGAGATGCCTCGATGCTTGGGGGCCTCGGGGTCGGTGCGGGCGGCCAGCCAGTGATACTCCGCGAAGTGGCACGCGGTGCTGAACAGCTTCTGGCCCGTGATGACGTAATGGTCGCCCTCCAGCTCGGCCCGCATCTGGAGGCTGGCCAGGTCCGACCCGGCCTCGGGCTCGGTATACCCCAGGGCGAAGTCGATCTCACCGCGGGCGATGGGAGGCAGAAAGCGGTCTTTCTGCTCCGGCGTTCCGAACATGATCACCACCGGAGCGACGATCCGGCCGCCGGCGTTGGACGTGGCCGCGCCGGGCGCGCCGTGATAGGCCAGCTCCTCCGACAGCAGGTACCGCTCGATGGGCGAACGGCCCAGTCCGCCCCACTGCTCGGGCCAGCTCACCGAAAGCCAGCGCTTGGTCGCCATCTTGCGCAGGAACGCCTTGGCGTGAGGTCCCATGCGCTCGTCGCCCGCGACCTCCCTCACCACCTCCCGGCTCAGCTCCTCGTCCAGGAACCGCCGCACTTCCGCGACGAACGCCTCCTGCTCCTCATCGAGTCGATAGTCCATCGCTCTCCCTCACAGCGGCGAATGCGTGTCGTCTATCCTAATCGAAGCCGGCGGACTCATGCCACCAACGTCGCGTAAAGCCAGTCTACTCATCGACATGCGCGTACCCGCTCCGCTGATAGAACGCGAGCCGTCGTTACCATATCGCGGCGCGCGGGCTCCCGGCAATGGCCAACGGGTTGACAAGGCACTCCCTCGTCGGTATCGTTCTCACGGTTCGCCGACGGTTTCCCTCAGGTGCGCGGCGGAGGCATCGGCCCGGCTCCACTACGTCGTTCGAGATTCCTTAAACGGCGGCAGCGAGACCGTCTGAGTTGGGGCCAGAATAACACTAGAGAATAGCAAGCAGCTTTACGTGCGCCTCTCGCCGGGCTACGCGATTCGATAGAGGCAGTCGACAGCAGGAAGCAAGCCATGGCAGACGAAGACATCCTCATCGAAAAGGCCGACGGCATCGCCACGGTCACCCTGAACAGGCCCCACCGGCTGAACGCCCTGACGAGCGAAATGATCCAGGTAGGGCTTCCAGCGATGTGGGCCGGCCTCCAGGAGGACCCGAAAGTGAAGGTGGTGATCTTTACCGGCGCCGGCGAGCGGGCCTTCTGCTCCGGTATGGACGTCAAGGAGGCCGCCGCCTCGCCGGATTGGGGCCAGCAACGCCAGCCCAGCAGCGGGGGCGGCGCCCGGCTGACCGCCCGCCACAACCGGTTCACCAAACCGGTGATCGCCGCGGTCAACGGCATATGCAGCGGCGGAGGCCTGATGTTCGTTTCCGACTCCGACATCTCCATCGCCGCTGAAAACGCGACCTTCTTCAACCCCGGCGTTGCCATCGGCCAGATGGCGACCTTCGCCCCGATCACCTGGACGCGCTGGGTCCCGTTCCAGGCGCTGATGCGCATGAGCATCGTCGGCGGCAAGGAGCGGCTCAGCGCCGAGGACGCCAAAGGGTTTGGCATGATCACGGAGGTCGTCCCGCCCGATCGGCTGTTGCCCCGCGCTCGGGAGATCGCCGATATGATCGCCCAGTGCTCGCCCACGGCGGTCAGAATGGTCAAGCGAACGCTGTGGGAGGCCATGGAGTTCAACCTGGAGGACGCCCACGCCAACGGCGTCAGGATCATGGGCGAGTTTCGCGGGCATCCCGACATGACAGAAGGGCCCAGGGCCTTCGCGGAGAAGCGCAAGCCCAACTGGGTCGAGGACTAGGGGACGGGCAGCCGGGGGCAAGAGACAAGGGACGAGGAACAGGGATCTCGCAAGGGCGCCTTGGCCCGTGAAGGAGCAGACCATGGCCGAGGAGAAACCGACGACCTACATCACCGACGAGGAGAGGACACAGCTTGGCGTGGAGCGGCCGGGCACGTCGTCGCCTCCCGTGGCCGCCGGCGACATCCGCAAGTGGGCCATCGCCGTCTACTGGCCGGAGAGGCCGCCGGCCCTATTCTGGGACCAGGAGCACGCCAAGAAGACGAGGTGGGGCGGGATCATCGCGCCCCAAGAGTTCAACCCCTTCACCTGGCCGGCGGAGCGGCCCAAGAACCGCCCATCGGCCATGGGCACCGGTCAGCCGGGCACGCGAATCCTCAACGGCGGCGCCGAGACCGAGTACTTCGTCCCCATCAGGCCCGGCGACGTCATTACGTCAAGCTCCAAGCTCGCCGAGGTGTACGAACGCGAGGGCCGCATGGGCCTGATGAAGTTCGTCGTCACCCAGACCGACTGGAAAAACCAGCGGGGCGAGCTGGTGCGGATCAACAAAAACACGCTGATCTACTACTAGGACCGAGGTGGCACGATGGCACAAGCTTCTTTCGATCAGGTGCGTGAAGGACAGGAAATTCCGACCTTCCAGCGCGTGACGGACTTCATGCACTGGAACCGGTACGCGGCGGTCAACGACGAGTTCGTCTACATCCACATGGACGACGAGATGGCCCAAAAGATCGGCCAGCCCGCCGCCTTCGGCATGGGCAATCTTCAGGCCAGCTATCTTCACAACCTCCTCCGCCAGTGGGTCGGCGACGATGGCTGGATCAAAAAAGTCAGCTGCCAATTCCGCGGCATGAATTTCAAGAACGACACGATTACGGCCAAAGGCACGGTGGTCAAGAAGTACGAACAGGACGGCGAGAAACTGGTCGACCTGGACATCTGGACGGAGAACCAGAAGGGCGAGAAGCTGTGTCCGGGGAAGGCCACGGTGGCGCTCGCCGGTTAGGTCGGGCTTCGTCTCGCGCGAAGGCCGAAGATAGCTCAAAAGGAGACACCCATGGGAGCCGTTGACGGTAAAGCAGGGGTTGTGACGGGCGCGGGGCGAGGAATCGGGCGGGGCCACTGCCTGCTCCTGGCGAAAGAGGGCGCCGGCGTGGTCGTCAATGACGTCGACGTCGAAGAGGCGGAGAAGGTCGTCGCCGAGATCAAAGAGGCGGGCGGGAAGGCGGTCGTCAGTGGAGCCGACGCCGGTTCCAGGGAAGGCGCCGAGAGCCTGGTTACGCAGTGTGTCGACGAGTTCGGCAAGATCGATTACATGGTCGCCAACGCCGGCATCCTTCGCGACCGGTCCTTCCTCAACATGACCGACGAAGAGATGTCCGAGGTGTTGCGCGTTCACGTGATGGGGACGTTCTGGTGCGACCAGGTGGCCGCGAGGAAGATGCGCGAGCAGGGAAACGGCGGCGTGATCGTCAACACCACGTCGGCGGCCCATTTCGGCAACTTCGGCCAGACCAACTACTCCGCGGCCAAAGGCGCCATCGCTTCGATGACCTACACCATGTCCATCGAGCTCGCGCGCTACGGCATTCGCGTCAACGCCATCTCCCCTTCGGGCTCGACCCGCATGTCGGCGACCTCCCGCGTCGGTGGCCAGGACGTCGAAATCCCCTTTATCGATCCCGGCCTCAACGCCCCTGTGGTGGTCTTCCTCATCAGCGACGAGGCCGACTACGTGACGGGCCAGGTCATCGGCACCGGCGGCGAACGGCTGTTCCTCATGTCGCAGCCGAAGTACTACTACGGCCTCCTGAGGGCGGGCGGATGGAGCATCGACGACGTTCGAGCGCGGTTCAAAGACGCCATCGGAAACCGGTTGGAGCCTGTGGGCATCATGAAAGCGCCGTACCCGTTCTACGGCGGCATCAAGCCACCGGGCAAAGAGTAGGCGGCAGGACCGATGCCGGTGGTCCAGCAGACGGCGCGACGGCGCGGCGGCCTGGAGGAGACGCACGGTGGACTTCGACTGGTCTGAAGAGGAAGCCGCCTTCCGCCGGGAGGTCGCCGACTTCATCCAGGCGGAGATGACGCCGGAGCTGAAGGAAGGCGAGGGCGGCGGCCTGTGGAGCACGCCGGCGAAGCGGGCCTTCGCCAAGAAGCTGGCGCAGCGAGGCTGGGTCGGCATCTCCTGGCCCAAGGAGTACGGCGGCCGGGATCGGCCCATCGCCTATCAGTACATCCTGGCCGAGGAGCTATCCTACGCCGGGGCGCCCCACACCGGCACCGGCGTCGGCACCATCGGCCAGACGTTGATGCGCCGGGGCACCGATGACCAGAAGCGCGAGATTCTGCCGCGCATCGTCAACGCCGACATCGAGTTCGCCATCGGCTACTCCGAGCCCAACGCCGGCTCCGATCTCGCGAGCCTGGAGGTGCGCGCCGAGCTTCGCGGGGACGAGTACGTCGTCAACGGCCAGAAGATCTGGATCAGCGCGGCCCACTTCGCGGACTACATCTGGCTCGCCGCCCGGACGGACCAAACGGCTCCCAAGCACAAAGGGATCAGCCTGTTCCTTTTCCCGATGGATACCCCGGGGATCACCGTGACGCCGATCCAAAAGATCGGCGATATGCGGAACAACGTCGTCTTCTTCGAAGACGTGCGCGTGCCGCGCAGCGCCCTGGTGGGCGAGCCTAACCGGGGGTGGTACTACCTGGCCGAGGCCCTGGACTTCGAGCGCATTCATCTGTTCCCCTCCGGGCCGGTGAAGGCGGCAGGCGACCGGCTGCTGCGCCTGGTCCGGGCGGCGCCCGATGCCGTCACCCGGTTGCCTTACTGGAAAGCGCTGCGGCACCGGGTCGCGGAGCTTCAGATCGAAATCGAGGTCCAGCATCTGCTCAGCATGCGGGTGCTGGACGTCGAGCGCCGAGCCGGCGTGTCCAACGTGGAGGCGTCCGTGAACAAGCTCTTCGGCACCGAGCTGCAGCAGCGCATCGCGCGCGCCGCCATGGACGTCGCCGGATTGTACGGTCAGGTCCGGCAGGGCTCGCCGCGAATGCTCGATGGGCAAGACTTGGCCACGGCGTACGAGGGGTCGCTGATCGGGACCGTGGCTGGAGGCAGCAACGAGATCAACCGCAGCGTGATCGCAACCCGGGGCCTGGGGCTTCCCAGAGGTTAGGCGCGAGTATCACGGAGGCGAACACGGCACGCGGGGCGGTCTAGGCCGTGGCCCCGGCTGTGACTCGAGCCTCGGCCAAGCCGATGCGAATGCTCAACGACCCCGACGCGCTCTTGAACTGGACCTTAATCTGAATCCCGCCGGTGATGTTCAGGCTCAAGCCTTTCGGCTCCAGAATCACCGGGGGGCTGATCTCACACATGTACCCCGCTTGGGCCAGCAGGGTCGTCGCATTCCCCGTGATGACGTTGGCCAGCTCTCCCAGAGCCGAGAGGGCCATCTCGTCCAGCTTCTCGAGCTTCTCGCCGAGCATGGTGCCCGCAACCGAGAGCGCCGTAGCGTGGTTGAACTCATACAACACGTTGCCCTTCAGCTGACCGGTCACTCCGATCACCGCCGTGATGTCCGTGGTGGTGAACTTGGAGGAGACGGCGGTGGCGCCGACCAGCTCCAGCGGTTCCCCGAGTTCCTTCTCCCATACCGTGATGGCAGGCGATAGGAACGGGTTGACAAACTCTTGTCTCATTGCAGTCATAGGTGCGCCTTTCCCCGTTTCTGGGACATCGTCAGAACGTTAGACGCATCGTACAAAGAGAGGGAATGTGGGGAAACGGGGTACACCCGAAATCCGATACAGGCACACCTTCAGGCAGCCCAAAGGACGGGGCGCCGCCGGGGCCGGCCAGTCCGAAGCCTACAACTGAAGAAGCGTCGCCCTGGGCTGTGCTATGATTGCGCCGAAAACGACAGCTTCTGGAAAGCGAGGCATGGCATGGCCGTCGATATCGTGATCAAAGGGGGCCTGATCGTTGACGGCACCGGCGAGGCGCCGTACCAAGGCGACGTGGCGATCAACGGGGGGAAGATCGTGGGCGTGGGCAGGGTCGCCGAGTCCGCCGGCCGGGTGATCGACGCCGACGGGCTGGTCGTGGCGCCGGGTTTTTGGGACATCCACACCCACTACGACGCTCAGCTTCTTTGGGACCCCATCGCTACCTCTTCCTGCTGGCATGGAGTGACGTCCGTGGTCATGGGCAACTGCGGCTTCAGCGTCGCGCCCTGCCGTCCCGACGACCAGGAGTGGATGGTCAAGACCCTGGCCCGGGTCGAAGGGATGAACGTCGACGTGCTCAACCGAACGATGCCCTGGCCGTGGGAGACCTTCGGCGAGTACCTGGACACCGTCGACAAAGCCCTCGGAGTCAACGCCGTCGCGCAGGTTGGACACACCGCCGTACGACGCTACGTGATGGGGACGGAGGCCTCCGAGCGAGAGGCTACCGCCGACGAAGTGGCGCGGATGAAGCAGGTGGTCGCCGAGTCGCTGAAGGCCGGCGGCATGGGCTTCACCACCTCTCGCGTGGTGACCCATTGGGATGGAGACGGCCTGCCGGTTCCCAGCCGCCTGGCCACGCTGGACGAGTACCACGCGCTGCTGAGCGAGATGAAAAGCCTCAACGCCGGCTTCGTCGAGCTGGCCTCGGGACCTGAGTTCAGCCGCTACTCCGAGGAAGGGATGGCCCGCCTGGTCGAGCTGACTCGCATCAGCGGACGCCCCGTCTGCTGGAACTCGATAGCTCAGGTGATCGACAACCGCGACGCCTGGCGGCAGCAGCTGGACACCATGCTGGAGCTGCGGCGGCAGGGCGTGCCGTTCTTCGCTTTGGGTCACACGCAGCCCGACGACTTCGAGTTCAAGTTCGATTTCACCAACGTTTTCGATCGCTGGCCTCGCTGGCAGAAGGTCTTGATCGAACCGAACGACGTCCGGCTGCCCAAGCTCAGGGACCCCGCATTCCGCCAGGCCCTCAAGGACGAGATGTTGGACGACCCGTTCATGGGCCTGCCCTTCTCCTGGGACCGAATCCTGCTGATTCGCTCGCACACGGGCAAGTACCGCGACCTCGAGATGCAGTCGCTCAGCGACATCGGCGAAAAGCTGGGCAAGCACCCGCTGGACGCGGCGCTGGACATCGCCCTGGACGAAGAGCTCCAGACCCAGTTCCGTCAGCTGGACCCGCGGAACCCCGACCCCGACGTGATGATGGAGATCCTGAAAGAACCCCACGTCGCGGCGGGCTTCTCGGACGCCGGCGCCCACCTGATCACCGAGGTGAACACGGGCTTCCCCACCCGGCTGCTGGGCTACTGGGTCCGCGAGCGCGGCGCCATGTCCCTCGAAGCGGCGGTCCGCCGGGTCAGCGCCGTCGTCGCCGAGGAGGCGGGCATCACCGACCGTGGCTTCATCCGCGAGGGCCTGGCCGCCGACGTCACCATCTTCAATCCCGACACCGTCATGGCCGCCGACCGGGTCTTCGCCAACGATCTGCCGGGAGAGCATCCCCGGTTGGTCCAGTACGCCGAAGGCATCGAGTACACGCTGGTCAACGGCCAGGTCACGATGCAGGGCGGCAAGCACACCGGCGCGCTGGCCGGCAAGACGCTCCGCAGCGGCGACTACGCCGCCTGACCGCCCGAGCTCGAAGCGAACCCTGGAGGGGCCGGTCTGGGACCGGCCCTTCGTTCGTGCTCGCGCCGGGATATACGACAGGCCGCGACCCGTCTGCCGAGATGCCATCGACAGCCCGATGCTTGTAGAATGTGAAGAGCGTCCAACTGCCCTCTACGCGCAGGTATAGTCCATGACCAGGCCCACCACCATCGACGAGGTCCGCCAGGCCTACCTCGACTTCTTCCAGGCAAAGGACCACCTGGTGGTACCCTCGGCGTCGCTGATCCCCGCCGGTGACCCCACGCTGCTCTTCACCAGCGCTGGGATGGTCCAGTTCAAGTCCTACTTCTCCGGCGAGGAGAGACCGCCCAGGCCGCGGCTGGCGTCGTCGCAGAAATGCTTCCGGACCTCCGACATCGATGAGGTGGGCGACCCCAAGCACCTGACGTTCTTCGAGATGCTGGGCAACTTCAGCATCGGCGACTACTTCAAGAGAGAGGCCATCGCCTGGGCGTGGGAGTTCTGCACCCAGGTGCTCCAGCTTCCCGAGGAGCGCCTGTGGATCACCGTCTTTCTCGACGACGACGAGGCGGAGGCGATCTGGCGCGAGATTGGTGTTCCGCCGGAGCGGATCCTGCGCTACGGCGAGGAGCACAACTACTGGGGTCCCGCCGGCGAGGAGGGCCCCTGCGGGCCGTGCAGCGAGATTCACTACGACTACGGCGAGGAGTACGGCCCCGACGCCACGCCCGCCGAGGGAGGCGAGCGCTTCGTCGAGATCTGGAACCTGGTCTTCACCCAGTTCCACCAGCGCCGCGACGGCAGCCGCACGCCGCTCCCGACGCCCAACATCGACACCGGCATGGGCCTGGAGCGCACCGCCGCCATCATGCAGGGCGTCAGGTCCGTCTACCAGACCGACGCCTTCGACTATCTGGTCGAACGCGGCGCGGAGCTGGCGAAGATGCGCTACGGCGAGGACGAGGAGATGGACTACGCCCTGCGCGTCCTGGCAGAGCACGCCCGGGCCGTCACCTTCCTCATCGCCGACGGCGTGGCGCCCTCCAACGAGGGCCGGGGCTACGTGCTGCGGCGCATCCTGCGCCGCGCGGTGCGCTACGCCCGCAAGGCCGGCGTCCCGGCGGTCGAGGGCGGCTTCCTGAGCGGCATGGCCGAAGCCGTGATTCAACGCATGGGGCCGGTCTACCCGGAGTTGGAGCGGGAGCGCGATTTTATCTACTCGGTGATCCGCGGCGAGGAGCAGCGGTTTAACAGGACGATTGACGCTGGCACTGCCTTTTTGGAAGGAATGCTCGAAGGTCGGGTAACAGCGCGAGAGCAGCTCCTAGGGCTGCTGAAGGCCGTCAGTTCACGTCCCGAAATCTCCCGCGACGATAACTCCGCGGAAGAGGTGGCAGAGGTTGCTATCTGGGCGGCCAAGCTTCGAAACAAGCTCCGCGAAGGCACTCCTTTGGGTAGCCTCATGACCGGAAAAGGGGCAGAGGTCGATGCATTCAACCGAGGTCTATTGGCCTTTGGCCTCGAAAAGACCATGCAGTTCGTTGCGAGCATGGTTCAAGAAACAGACCTCACAGATGAACAGATCTTGGACAAGGCACCGAAGCTGTCATCGGCCATCGAGCAATTGCTGCCAGCAACAAAACGGATTTTCGGTAACGAGGCCTTCTTGCTCTACGACACCTACGGCTTCCCGCCGGACATCACCCGGGACATCGCCCGCGAGCACGGCCTGCAAGTAGATATGGAGGGCTTCGAGCGCGAGATGGAGGCCCAGCGGGAGCGGGGCCGCGCCTCGGCCAAGTTCGGGCTGGGCGACGCCGCCTCCCCCGAGGCTTACCAAACGCTAGCTACTGGCGAGTCCCGTTTCACAGGCTACGACAGCCTGCGGGAGGAGACCGTCGTCATCGGACTCCTGGCCGGCGGCGCGCCGGTGGAGCGGGCGTCCAAGGGCCAGCAGGTGGAGGTGGTGCTGCGGGAGACGCCTTTCTACGCCGAGGCCGGCGGCCAGGTGGGCGACACGGGCCAGCTTCGCGGGCCTCTCGGCGTTGTGCGG
>JACZVV010000007.1 GCA_022572465.1 Chloroflexota bacterium | reverse complement strand
GTCACGCTCATCGACACGGCGGGGATCCGGCGGCGCGGGCGCATCGAGCGAGGGGTCGAGCGGTTCAGCACGCTGCGGGCCTTGCGGGCCATCGAGCGGTCGGACGTGGCGCTGCTGATGCTCGACGCCTCGGATTTCGGAGCGGCCCAGGATGCCCACGTCGCCGGGTACGTTCTGGAGGCCGATAAGGGGCTCGTCCTCGTGGTCAACAAATGGGATCTGGCCCCAAGCCGGGATCTGACCAAGGAGGCCTGTGAGGAGCACCTGCGCTACCAGTTCAGGTTCGCGCCTTACGTCCCGATCGTCTACACCACGGCGACGAAGGCCGAAGGACTGCGGCAGCTGATGGACGCCGCTCAGCAAGTCTATCAGCAGCGGAACCTGCGCATCAGCACCGGCGATCTCAATAAGGTGATCGAGCGGGCCGTTGGCGACCATCTGCCCCGGATGGTGGGCCGGCGCCGTCTCCACATTCTGTACGTGACGCAGGCGGAGGTGAACCCGCCGACGTTCGTGTTCTTCGTCAACGATCCCAAGCTGCTGCATTTTTCGTACCGGCGATATCTCGAGAACCGGTTGCGGGAGATGTTCGCCTTCACCGGCACGCCCTTGAAGTTCGTCTTTCGGAAGCGCGGCGAGGAATGATCGGCAACGTCCTGGCCGTTCTGTTGGGCTACCTGATCGGCGCCATACCGCTGGGACTGATCATGGCGAAGGCGCTGAAAGGGATCGACATCCGGGACTACGGCAGCGGGAAGATCGGCGCCACCAACGTGCTGCGCACGGTCGGGGTGAAGGCCGCCGCGGTGGTCTTCGCGTTCGACCTGGGCAAGGGCGTAGCCGCCGTCTTCATCGCCAGAGGGATGGGCGACGCGACCTACGTCGAAGTGCTCGCGGCCGGCGCCGCGTTCGCGGGGCACAACTGGTCGGTATTCATCCGTTTCACCGGCGGCCGGGGCGTCAACACCGGCCTCGGCGGGCTCTTCGCCATGGCGCCGTTGTGGGCGGCCGGGGCCGTCGGCGCCGGTATTCTGGTGATCGGCCTGACGCGGTACGTGTCGCTGGGATCGCTGACGGGGGCGACGTTCGGGCTGGTGGCGCTCCTGGTGCTGGCGGCGACAGGCCACGGGCCCTGGGAGTATGCCGGCTACGCCGTTGCCGTCGTCACGCTGATCTATTTCCAGCATTGGGGCAACATGCAGCGGCTGGCCCGGGGCGAGGAGCGACGTCTCGGTCAACCGGCCGAGGTCCGGGAGCCAACGAAACGATGAGCGCGGTCGCATCGGGGCCGGAGACGAAGGTCGCCATCATCGGCACCACCACCTGGGGCACGACGCTGGGAATCGTGCTGGCCCGGCGGGACGTCCCGGTGACGCTGTGGGCTCGCACGGCCGGCGAGGCGGAGACCCTGGCGCGCGACCGGCAGAACGTCCTGCGCCTGCCCGATTACGACTTCCCGCCCGCTATGCGGGTCACGGCGTCGGCCGAGGAGGCGCTGGCCGGCGCGGGGATCGTCCTGTTCGCGGTCCCCTCCCGCTCGCTTCGAGAGAACGTCCGGGCCGTGCGCGAGCGCCTGGACGATTCGATGCTGATCGTGAGCGCGACCAAGGGCCTGGAGCGCGACACGTCCAAGCGGATGAGCCAGGTGTTGGCCGAGGAGCTGACCGAGGGGATGCGCCGCAACATTTGCGTGCTGTCAGGGCCGAACCTGGCGCGGGAGATCGTCGACGGGCATCCGGCGTCCACCGTCGTTGCGGCGGCCGACGAACCGACGGCAGCCCGGGTCGTGGAGGTCGTGATGTCGCCCCTCTTTCGGGCGTACACCAACACCGACGTCATCGGCGTCGAGCTCGGCGGCGCGCTGAAGAACGTCGTCGCCATCGGCGCCGGTATGAGCGACGGCCTGGGCTTCGGCGACAATGCCAAGGCGGCGTTCATCAACCGCGGCCTGGTGGAGATCACCCGCCTGGGCGTCGCCGCCGGGGCTCGGCCGCTGACCTTCGCTGGCCTGGCCTGCCTCGGCGACCTCATCGCCACGTGCAGCAGCCGGCTGAGCCGCAACTACTACGTCGGCGAGCAGCTGGCCAAGGGCCGGCCGCTGAAGGCGATCCTTGGAAACATGCGCAACGTCGCCGAGGGGGTCGACACGACGGTAGCGGCGCTGCGTATGGCCGCCGACCTGGGCGTGGAGATGCCCATCACGACCTACACCCACAAGGTGCTGTTCGAGGGGATGGAGCCGGAGCAGGCGGTGACCGAGCTCATGGCCCGCTCCCCCAAGCCCGAGTGGGACGGCGTGACGACGGGGTGACAGAAGAAGCAAAGGTGGCTGCATCATGGGTTTACAAGCGTTGACGCACCGAGACGATGGAACTCTGATGAAGCCCACGTCTGAGGCAGACTGGGACCAATGGATCGCGGCAACGGACATCCGCAATTACTTGATTAGAGATCCGTTGCTTGATTGGCTGGATCGGTTTGGAGAGCAAGCAGGGTTTTTGCGTGACACGGCCCTTCCAACATATGACAAGAGAACCAACCTAACTCTTTTCATCTTCGGGCAGAGCGCCGCATTCCAAGATGCGGTGGTGAATCACTTGGGTAGCTTGATTAGTGTAGAGCGAATGGATGCTAGACCTGATCAAACGCGCCAACTGGCAACGGCTGAAGCAACCTTCGAGGCAATGCAGCGAGGCGCGCCTATTGTTCATCGGGGCGTAATCTGGAATGCCGAGAGCCAAACATATGGAATTCCAGATCTGCTGGTTCGCAGCGACATGTTCGACAAGCTTTTCCCGGGAGTCATGACTGAGGGTGAAGCGTCGATTCCAGGGGGTGACTTGGAGAGCGCATCGTGGCACTATGTTGTGGTTGATATTAAGTTTCAACGCTTGTCGCTGAACGCGAAAGGTGGTCTTCTCAACAGCGGTTCAGCCAGGGCAGGTAAGGGGCAAGTTTTCTTGTACAACCAGGCCCTTGGGAGACTCCAGGGATACTTGCCGAGCCACTCATTCTTGTTAGGTAGAGGTTGGCAGCAGCGCATTAGGGGTAGCCCATTAAAGGGCCACAATTGCATGGAAAGGTTGGCGTCAGTAGCGAACTCTGAGTCGCTGCCTGAGGGTCAGCTTGAAGATCGAGTCAAAAACGCGATTGATTGGCTAAGGCGGTTGCGTGGCCAGGGTTCGAATTGGCAAGTATTGCCCAAACCGTCCGTGCCTGAACTTTGGCCCAATATGAGTAATGAAGAAGACTTCCCGTGGCACAAAGCGAAAGGCGAGATCGCGGATTCGCTACGCGAGCTTACGAAGTTGTGGTGGGTCGGCCCGGAAGGTCGGGTAACTGCACATCAGCAAGGTGTTGAATCTTGGGACGACCCACAAGCGAGTGCACAGATTCTTGGGGTTAGTGGATCTTCCCGGCAAAATGTTGTGCAGCGTATCTTGGACGTCAACAGGTCGGACGATAATAAGCCGGTTCGGCCAGCAATGATCAACACTCTCCGGTCTGAATGGCACCAAATCCCACCGTTGGAGTTCTATGTCGATTTCGAGACCGTAGACAACCAGGCAGACGAATTCGCAAACATCCCAGACATGGGTGGCCAGCCGCTGATATTCATGATCGGATGCGGACATGTAGAAAATGAGCAGTGGGTATTCCGTTGTTTCATCGCTGACTCACTGACTGAGTCCGCAGAGAGAATGATCATTGACGAATGGTATGAACATATGAGGTTTGTAAAAGAGCGCCTGTGTCCTCACGAATTTGAGCCAAGGCTCATACATTGGTTTCGTCATGAACCTGGTGTCCTTGAGAGCAACGATGAATCGGCATTCAACAGACAACGCGGACACAATTGGACTCCTCTCCCGTGGTTCGATTTTCTTTTGCAAGTGGTTGAAATAGAGCCGATTGTCGTCCGCGGCGCTTTCAAAACTGGCCTCAAAGATTTCGCAAGGGCGATGAGGTCACTTGGTTTAGTTGAAACCGGGTGGAAGGAGGGCCCGGCAGATGGCACCGGGGCAATGGCAGGCGCATGGTGGTGTGCAGGGGAAGCAGCGAAGGACGGCGTTAAACTTCAAGATATCGAACTTATGCAAGACATCGCAAAGTACAATGAGGTCGATTGTAAGGTCATGTTGGAGATTGTCCGGTATCTCCGGGAAAACCACTGAGATATGTGCCGCCGGCGCTTCATCAACGCGGGAACTGGAATGGCTTGTCCTGTTCCGCCCACTCGCCGCGCAGCCTCCTCAGGCCAACGGCGCGCCTACCGGTCCGCGAGCACCGGATTCTTCCTGAAATGCGGCATCACCTCTTGTGCGAAGAGCGCCAGGCGGCGCTTGTTGACCTTGATCGTCGCGTAGGGAACGTGGCCCAGGGTTGGCTTCCGGCCCAAGGCTAGGCGCTGGCTTTCGAGTGCGCCCGCCGCTTCGCTGATCGATCTTTGCTCCCCGTGGGGTCTCCTACGCCGTGATGGGCTCCTTGAACTGGTCGCGCAGGACGCGCTTCAGGATCTTGCCCATGGGATTGCGCGGGATCTCATCGGTGATGACCACCGACTCGGGCTTCTTGAAGCTGGCCAGGCGAGAGCGGCAGAGCTCCACGATCTCCTCCTCGTCAACCGTTTCGTCGGGCTTGAGGACGAGCACGGCACGTACCCTCTCTCCCCAGGTCTCGTCGGGCACGCCGATGACGGCGCAGTCCTCGACCTTCGGGTGCGTCAGGATGACGTTCTCCACCTCTTCAGGAGAAATCATCTCGCCGCCGCGCTTGATCATGTCCTTGGCCCGTCCGGCCAGGAAGATATAGTCGTCCTCGTCCTGGTAGCCGAGGTCGCCGGTGTGGAGCCAGCCGTCTTTGTCGATGGTGGCGCTGGTAGCCTCCTCTTGCTTCCAGTAGCCCTTCATGATGCGGGCGCCCCGCGCCACGATCTCCCCAACCTCGCCGGCGCCCACCAAGCTGCCCTCCTCGTCCATGATCCTGACCTCGACGTCGGCCAGCGGCTTGCCGATGGAGCCCAAGCGCTTGAGCTTCTTCTCCTTCTCCTCGGCGGTCCCTTCGATGACGTGGTCCTCCGGCGCCAGCATGGTGATGGTGGCGGCCGACTCCGTCTGGCCGAAGGCGTTGATGAAGTGGCAGCCCGGAAATGCCTCGATGGCGCGCTTGATCACCTCCAGGGGCATGGGCGCCGCTCCGTAGGTGATGACTTTCAGGCTGCTCAGGTCGTACTGTTGGAACTTCTCGTCGTCCATGAGCTGCTTCAGCATGGTGGGGACCATCATCGCCCGGTCGACCTGCTCCTCCTGGACCAGCCGCATCCAGTCCTCCGCGTCGAACTGGCGCTGGATGACCACCGTGCGCCCGCCGTAGACGGAGGAGATGACGGCCTGGATGCCCGCGATGTGGTACATGGGAACGGTGAGGATGTTCTTCTCCGCCACGTCGGGCTCCGCCGGCGTGACGTTATTGATCACGTACTCGGAGAAGTTCTGATGCAGCAGCATCACGCCCTTGGGCTTGCCGGTGGTGCCCGCGGTGAAGAGCAGGATGGTCATATCGGAGTCGTCGATCTCGGTGAACAGATCGTCGTCGGGGGCGCTCGCCAGGAGTTGTTCGTAGTCGAGCCACCCATCGAACTTGTCGTCCAAGCTGATAAAGTGCTTGACAGCGCCGATCTCGGATTTGATGTCCTGGACCGTCGACACGTAGCGCCCGCCGGCCAGCACCACCGACGCCCCGGAGTCCTGGATCATGTAGGTTAGCTCGTCGGCCTTGGCCCGAAAGTTGAGCGGCACATAGATGGCGCCCAGCTTGGCGCAGGCGAAGTAGGTCTCGATGCAATGGTTCGTATTGACCTCGATGAAGGCGACCCGGTCGCCTTGCTGAACGCCCATGCCCGTCAGGGCGTTGGCCAGCCGGTTCGATCGCGCGTTCAGATCGCCGTAGGTCAGCCGGTTGTTCTCAAAGACGATTGCTTCGCGGTCGGGCGCGATCGCGTTGGTCACCATGAGGAACTCGGTAGTGTTCATTCAAGCCTCCTTGAATCGGGCCAGCGTCGTCACAGGCTCCCTTTTGCCCGGCTCCAGACCGCGATACAGTTTAGCCGGTCCCTCAACGTCCGTCACACTGGCGCCGGGCCGCCGAGTCGAACGGCCCTCTGGTTCTTGGTGGTCGTCGATTGCGGTCTTCTTGTCCCTCGCTCCCGGCTGCTCGTCCCTAGTTTTCAGCGCTCCGAAGGGCCATTCGGAGGGCCAGGCGGCGCTCGATGTCGAGTCCACGGTCCAGAGTGGTGTCCAGGCCGCGGACGACGGCCTCCTTGGCCGTCCGCACGGCCGCCGGGTCCCGCGATGCCAGGTGTGCGGCGAGTCGCGCCGCCTCGTCGAAAGGGCCGCCCTGGTCGACGATCCGGTTGACCAGTCCGATGCGGAGCGCTTCTCGAGCGTCGATCGTGCGCCCGGTGAGCTGGGCGTCCAGGGCCCAGGACGGGCCAACGATGCGGGGCAGCGTTTGGGTGCCGCCGGCTGCGGGGATCATGCCAAGGCTCGTCTCGGGCAGTCCGAACCGGGCGTCGGCCGAGGCGATTCGGAGGTCGCACGCGAGGGCGATCTCCATACCCGAGCCGAGGCAATACCCATGGACCGCCGCGATGACCGGCTGGCGGAGGCCCAGGAGGCGGCCCCACACGTCCCGCTCGAAACGGACCTGGCGGGCGATGGCCTGGGACGGCGCGGTGCCGAACTCGGTCAGGTCGGCCCCGGCGCAGAAGGCCCGGTCGCCGGCGCCGCGAAAGACCACGACGCGAATCTCGTCGTCGGCGTCGATGAGGCCCAGCGCTTCGTACAGATCGTCGCGCATCTGGACGTTGTAGGCGTTGAGGACCTTTGGCCGGTTGAGCGTCACCAAGGCGACGCCGTCTTTCGATTCGAACAGGATCGTTTCGAAGGCGCTCATTGCTCCGGCTATCCGCCCTTGAACCGGGGCGTTCGTTTTTCGAGGAAGGCCCGAATGCCTTCCGAGCGATCGCTGGAGGTGTGCAGCAAGACGGCCAGATCGGCCTCCAGCCGCAGGGCGTGGCTCAGTGGGAGGTCCATGCCCTGGTGGATCGCCTCCTTGGCGTAGCGGCCCGCGATGGGCGCGGAGGCCGCCAGCTTCGCCGCCAGCTCACCAACCGTTGCGTCCAGCTCTCCCGGCGCCGCGACCCGCGTCACCAGGCCGATGGCCAGCGCCTCGCGGGCGTCGATGGTCTTGCCGGTCAGGATCATTTCCAGGGCGATGCCTCTGGGGACGGCACGGGGCAGCCGCTGGGTCCCGCCGTCCCACGGCATCGTTCCTTCCAGAATCTGGGTGAGGCCCAAGCGAGCGCCTTCCGCGGCGACGCGAAGGTCGCAGGCCAGGGCCAGCTCAAGGCCCTGGCCCAAAGCGTCGCCGTTCATCGCGGCGATGGTGGGCTTGGGGATGTCCGCGATCGCGCAGGCGACCTGGCGTTCGGCGATCACGCCGGGCGTCAGGCCCGAGAAGCCGGCGCTGCCCTGGCAGAACGACTGGCCGGCGCCCGTGATGACCGCGACGGTCACATCGTCGTCTTCGACGACGTCGCGACAGGCGTCTCGCAGCTCATGGGCCAACGCCGAGTCGATGGCGTTGCCCATCGCCGGCCGGTTCAAGACGATGCGGGCGATGGCGTCGCGTTTTTCCAGGAGGACCGAACTTCGGGTCATGGGTCTTCGGCGCAAGCGTATTCCAAGAATGAGGAGGGGGAGTGCCGCCCAATCATAGCCAGGGGCTGACAACGGTGTCAACCGACGTTCAGGGAGGGGGACGCCGGTATTACCGCTTGATCTGGTTGCGGACGAACACCGTCTCGACGGTGTCCCACCTGAACTGGGTTGGCTCGATGTCCTCGGGGACCTCGAACAGCGCCCACGCCCTGATGGCGTAATCTCTTGGGATCTCGAAGTTGCCCCAGATGAAGATGCCCAGCGGCTCGCCGAGCGGAGGGTTCGGCTCCAGCTCGCTGACCTCGAACGGGTTGATGGGCTGGTATGTGTCGCCGCTTGCGGTCAGCAGCGTGAAGCCGCCGTCGCGGACGTCCATGAGCACGGTCGTCGACCTGTTGTTGCCCACCGAGGCGTCGACGACGGCCAGCTTGTTGGCTGGATCCGATGGTCTGATGACGTAGGAAACGTCGTCCTGCTCGTAGTAGACGGCGTCCATGATCTGGATGCTGTGCACCTGGACCCACAGCGAGTTACCCCGCTGGACGCCCTGGAACGCAATCCCGTCCGGGTCTGAGGAGCAGGCCGCCAACGCGAGCAGAGCGACCAGGCTCACGGCGGCGTAGGGAACGACGCGGGGGAAGCGAAGTGAAAGCATCGACTCGATTCTAGCGAATTTCTTGCGTTCTGCCTATATGGGCATACGTCGGGCCGGGTTTCTCGGGTTTCGAGGAGGGCGAGCGATGGGTTGCCTTCGAGGCCGTGCACAGGGCCTGTCATTGAAAGGAACAGGCCCCTCGTTGTTTGACGAGGGGCCTGACCTGGAGGAGGGCCCTAAAAGGGACGGGATGTTCGATATGGATTTAGTTCAAAACTAAGTTTAATATATTTGTCAACAATTGTCCACCCCGCCCAGGGTCATTTCGTTTTCCTGATCCCGACCCGTCGGGGCTGCGAGTGGGATTCGACGGAGTCCCGATGCCGTCCCGGGCCTCCCGAAGCGGGACGAGTCGCGGCGTTACTCGTGCCGAAGGGGTGGCGATGAGAGGCCCTGGTCGTGAACGGACCTGCCTGGACAGGGACGCAGGAACACGGTACCCTACACGCCGTAACCGACCAGGGAGGGACACAAGCTATGCGGCTGGAAGGCAAGGTTGCCATCGTCACCGGTGCGGGCAGCGGGATTGGCCGGGGGGTCTCACTGCGTTTCGCGGAAGAGGGGGCCAGCATCGTGGTCGCCGACATCGATGGGCCCAGGGCTGCGGAGACCGTTGCGCTGGTCGGCGAGGCTGGTGGCAACGCCGTCGCCGTCACCGCCGACGTCTCAAAAGGGGTCGACGTGAAGCGTCTGTTCTCCGAGGCGCTTTCCGCCTTCGGCGGCTTCGACATCTTGGTGAACAACGCCGGCATTCTCACCTGGGCGCCGCTGTTGGAGATCACGGAGGAGATGTGGGACCGCATGCTGGAGGTCAACCTCAAGAGCATGTTCCTGTGCACCCAGGAGGCCGCTCGCTACTGGGTGCGGGAGAAACGCAAGGGCCGGATCGTCAACCTGGGCTCGGTGAACTCCGATTACGCCATCCCGGGCAACGCCCACTACTCGGCGGCTAAAGGCGCCGTGAAGATGTTCACCCGCGCCGCGGCGGTGGAGCTGGCCCCGTATCGGATCAACGTGAATGCCGTGGGTCCAGGCGGGACGCAGACCAACATCACCGAAGCGTTCCAGGACCCGGAGCAGGTCGCGGCAATGGAGAAAAACTTGCCTTGGGGCCGGATCGCTCAGCCACGCGACATCGCCAACGTCATCCTGATGCTGGCCTCCGACGATGCCGAGTACGTGTCGGGCCAGCTGGTGTTCGTCGACGGGGGCCTGACCTCAAAGATGCCTGGGACCTAACGCCGGCGGCTGAGCCGCCTCAGCCATCTCAGCCGCTGACAGGGTGGGCCGAATATGTTGCTGCGGCTCAGCCACCGGCTTCGAATCGACCTTCTCTTGTAGCAGCGCCTCGTAGTCGAACACGATGGCCGAGGCCGCGGTGGCGACCACGCCGGTCGGGTCGAGGGCCTGGCGGACGCCGGTCCTGAACTCCAGCCAACGGTAGTCCAGTGCCATCTGTGGCCCTTCCTGCACTCCATCCGGTCAATGAAGATGTCGCGGACTCGGTTGAACTCCTGCTCGACGCTGGAGAGCAGACCGGCGTAGGTCCTGTAGACGTTCGCGAGCTCCGTGGTGGACGTGATTGGCCTCGCTCGGGCGACGGCGGGGGTCGGCGACGGAGCATTATGCAGCGGCGGCCGGCTTGCCGAGGGCGATGCGAGCTGCGTGGTGGGCGAGGGATTTCGCCCGGTAGAGTCGGGCTGGTCGGGGCGCCGGGATTCGAACCCGGGACCTCCACGTCCCAAACGTGGCGCGCTACCAAGCTGCGCTACGCCCCGAGGGAAGGACTGCTGTCGACTTGTTCAGCATACCCGTGGGTCGAGGCGAGGGTCAAGGAGCGTGAGGCCGTTTGCCCAGGAGCCAAGCGGGCTTTGGAGTTCGAACGGGGCCAGGCACTTCGCTCTGGGCTCTTGACTGGCATTGACGCGCCTCGTATACTCGCCGACGCAGACAACGTGCATACGTAGTAATTAGCTATGCATGCACAACATTCATAACAAAGCATTGGCGAAGGAGGCCAGGCGGTGAACTTGACTCTCCATCGGCTCGGAGGATTCGGCGTGCTGGCGCTGGCGGTGGCCCTGCTTGCCGCCGCGTGCGGTGGCAACGGAGATGACGCGGGACCCACCGGCGAAGGCGATTCGCTGCGTGGCGCCGAGCTGCTGTTGTACTCGGGCCGCAACCAGAACCTGGTACAGCCGGCGCTGGACGCCTTCGAGGAGCAAACGGGCATCAAGGTCAAGGTGCGGTACGCCAGCAGCGCCGCCATCGCGGCCACCATCCTTGAGGAGGGGAGGAACAGCCCCGCCGACGTGGTGCTGCTTCAGGACGCCGGCGCTCTTGGCGCGTTGGCCGGGGAAGGGGTGCTGGACCGGCTGGACGACGAGCTCCTGGGCCGGGTCGATGCGAAGTTCCGTTCACCCGAGGGTCTGTGGGTGGGGACGTCGGGCCGGGCGCGAACGGTGATCTACAATACCGAGGCCATCGACCCGGAGACCGACCTGCCCGACTCCATCCTGGGCTTCACCGACCCCAAGTGGAAGGGGCGTATCGGTTGGGCGCCCACCAACGGCTCGTTCCAAGCGTTCGTCACCGCTCTGCGCGTCCAGCTCGGCGAGGAAGGCGCGCGCGCGTGGCTCAAGGGCGTCAAAGCGAACAAGCCGAAAGCGTTTTCGAGCAACACGCCCATCGTGGCCGCCGTCGAGGCTGGAGAGATCGACGTGGGATTCGTCAATCACTACTATCTCCACCGCTTCCTCGACGAGCGCGGCGAGGGGTTCAAAGCCCGGAACTACTACTACACCGGCGGCGACCCTGGAGCGCTGGTCAACGTGGCCGGTGTGGGCATTCTCCGATCGTCCGATGCCAAGGCGGCGGCGCGACGGTTCATCGACTACATGCTGGGCGTCGATGCGCAGACCTACTTCGCCACCCAGACCCACGAGTTCCCGTTGGCGGCCAACGTCCCGTCGCCCGAGGGCGTGCCGTCGCTGCAACAGCTAGACCCGCCGGACATCGACCTGAGCAACCTGGCCGACCTTCGGGGCACGCTGGACCTGCTTCGCGACGTGGGGATTCTGAACTGACGTCGTTAGTGGAGCGGTGACCAGGGCACGGTGCGGAAGACCTGGCTCAGCCACTGGTCTCGCACCGTGAGACCCACCTCCATCCAGTTGGTGGCTCTCGCCTCGTCAGCCCCCACGTGGGCCGCCTCGCCGTGGGTAAGAAGCCGGCCGAAGGCATCGGCATCGTTGATTTTTTGCACCAACGTCACCTCGTGGGGCTCGCCGGCGCCCGGCGCGAGCCGGAGACACAGCTCCATCGACAGCAGGCGATCCGGGCCCAGGAACGGGTAGTAGTGCTTGCCCAAGGTCTCGATGTACTTCTCGACGCCGCCGGAGTAGGGGTAGGCGACGTCGTGGAGGTAGATCGAAGACGGGTGTTCCGCCACCTGGCCCGCGGCGGGAGGCTCCGGTATCGGCGACCATTCCACCGGCGTCGTGACCTTGCTCTCGACCTTGCGCCGGTGCTTCCAGGCCCCCTCGTACCAATCGTGGAGGTCCGACCCTTTCCTCTGGTACCGGTCGACCAGCTCGCCCCAGGCGTTCCAGTCCTCCACTTGGATGATCGAGGCGGCCCGGTAGCCGGGGCCGGTGCCGTGGGCCCAGAGCCAGAACCAGAGCAGCCGGGCCGATCCGTCAGCCTCGATCAGGGGCTTCCACTCCGTCTTGCAGGACTCGAGAAAGGCCTCCATGTGGCCGCCGATCACGTGATGGCTCTCGTGGATGTAGATCATGCGCTCCTCCTTCGCGTGGCACTATTCTGGCGGCGCGGGGCCGTCACCGCCAACGATTGTCGACGCAACGTCTCGATCCTTGACATGGTTCCAGAGCGGTGCTAGCTTGCGGGCGAATCCTAGCTTGCTGGCGAACTATGGATAGACGCACCGTTTCCGCAGACTCGCACATCATCGAGCCCCCCGACCTTTGGGTCAAGCGCATCGACGCACGCTACCGGGACCGGGCGCCGCGCATTGTCTCCGAGCCCGGAGGCGACGTCTTCATCTGTGAGGACCGCAAGCCCGACCGTATCGGCACCTTCGTCACGCCCTTCTTCCGCAAGGAGCCCTTCGCGCAGCGATTCGAAGAGGGGCAGCGCGGTGGGTGGGACCCCGACGCCCGGATCGACGACATGGCCGTCGATGGCATCGAGGCGGAGGTGCTGTACCCCAACCTGGCCATGCGCCTCTACGGATTGCAGGACCAGGGCCTCCAGGCGGCTTGCTTCCGGGCGTACAACGATTGGCTGGCCGAGTATTGCGCGGCCCATCCCAAACGGCTGTACGGCGTCGCCTTGATCTCGTTGTACGACATCGAGGGCGCCGTCGCGGAGCTGGCCAGGGCCAACGAGATGGGACTGATCGGGGCCGCTATCTGGGCCGACCCTCCCGAGCAGACAACGTTTCTCGATCAGCGGCAGGACGCGTTTTGGGCCGAGGCCCAGGACCGCCAGATGCCCGTGAGCCTGCACACGTTCACCGGCAGGAACCGCGAGATGAACGATGTCTTCCTGGCCCGCTACACCTGCGTCACCCAGCGAGTGCAGGAGTCGATCGCCGACATCATCTTCTCCCGGGTGCTGGAGCGGTTCCCTCGGCTGCGGCTGGTCTCCGCTGAGAACGACGTGGGCTGGGTCGCGTACCTGCTTCAGCGAATGGACTATGGCTACCTGCGCAAGGGGCCGCGCCATTTCGAGCGGTTCGAGTCGGGCCTGCTGCCCAGCGAGCAGTTCCGCCGCAACGTGGTGTGCACGTTCATGCAGGACGCCGTGGGTATGCGCACCCTCGGCTTCGTCGGGTCCGAGGTCTTGATGTGGGCGTCGGACTATCCCCACGATGACAGCACCTGGCCCGAGTCGCAGCGGATCATCGACGAGATGTTCCAGGGCATCGCCGACGAGGACCGGCGCAAGATCGTCTACTCCAACGCCGTCGATCTGTACCGGATGGATCTGTAATCACGCCCTCGACCAGGACCCAACGAAAGGCCCCGCACCGATCGGCGCGGGGCCTGCTTCTTGGGCGCTGATCTGCCTCTTCGAGGCCGGTCGCGGCGGCGGTCAGGCCGCTACGTGCTGTACGTGGTAGAGCTTGGCGGCGTTGTCGCAGGTGACCTTTCGAACGGTGTCGGCGTCGACATCCTTGAAGACGTCTTCGATAGCCTCCCGAGACCGGGGGAAGGTGCTGTCGGGGTGCGGATAGTCCGAGGCCCACATGACGTTGTCCACGCCGATATGGGGAATCAGCTCGACCCCCAGGCGGTCCTCTTCGAAGGTGGCGAAGATCTGGCGATCGAAGATCTCCCGGGGCGTGGCCCGCAGCGTGACGTCCTTGACCGACGGGCCGTGGTTCCTGGCCTCCAGCTCCATCCGCTCGATGACGTAGGGAATCCAGCCGAGGCCTGACTCGCCCAGGACGAGCTTCATGCCGGGATGCCGGTCCAGGGCGCCGCAGAAGACCATGACGACCAGCGCCTCGTCGAGCTGCATCGGGGCCACGGCGGCGAAGGCCTCGATCTTCCACGACTGGGGAACCGGCACAACGGTGTGGCAGCCGCCGCCCAGGTGGAAGCTCAGCGGCAGGCCCACCTCCTGGGCCGCGGCCCACAGCGGGTCCCAGTCCGGCTCGTAGATGGGAGTGTTGGTCTCGAACATACTGACGACGGCGCCTTTGTGGCCGATCCCGGCGACGCGGCGGAGCTCGGCGGTCGCGGCCGCCGGGTCGTGCATCGGCAGATACGCCAGCACCGTGAGTCGGTCAGGCGAGGTGGCGCTGAACTCGGCGGCCCAACTGTTGTAAACCTTGAGGCATTCGGCCTTGAGGGCGGCGTCCCCGATTCTGAATCCCATCGGCGGGCCGTAGATCACCTGGGAGTAGATGCCGTCCAGGTCCATGTCCTGGAGCCGAAGCTCGGGCGTCGATGGGCGGAAGCCGTTGTCGTCGATGCCGGCCTTTGAGATGGCGTTGGGGACCGCCCGGTTCTTGGGCTTGCCGCTGTAGCTGAAGCTCTCGCCGTCGACGTGCCAGAAGCCGCCCTCGGGCGTGTCGACGACTCGCGGAGCGCGGTCGCGCCACTTGGCCGGCAGCCGCTCCTCCCACAGCTTGGGGGGAATGACGCTCATATCCATGTGGTCGTCGGCGGAAACGATCTTGTATCCGGCCATGCATCACCTCCGCAGCAGATACCGGCCATTATACGGGGCGCCCCCTCACGATGCCACGTCGAACGCGGATGGCCGGTCCTCAGAGGTGCACGAAGCTCTGGACGCGCCCTGATCGGGCGAATCCGTGCCGGCTGGGAGAGCACAACGGCTACGTGTATGAAGAGCTCCTGGGGATTCTGGCGGACGAGCGGGCGTCCTTGGAGCGCGACGGGCACATCTCCATGGACTACGCGCCGGGAATCCGGTAGCGTATTCCTGCACGTGAGCAGACCCGGCCATTCGAACGCGGTCGGACGACCCGGTGGAGGTAGCGATGTCAGACGATGAGAGACAACGACAGGCCGCTCGAGCGTCGCTTCCGGCGACGGGGATCGTGCGGCGCGCCGCCGTCCTTGGCGCCGGGACGATGGGCGCCCAGATCGCCGCGCTGTTGGCCAATCAAGGCATCCCCTGCGACCTGCTGGACCTGGCCTCCGATGCCGCCGATCAACCCAGGAACCGGCTGGCCGAGGAGGGGAAAGAACGGCTGCTCAAGCTCACGCCGTCCCCGATCTATGGCCGCGACGTCATGGACCTCATCCGTCCGGGTAACTTCTCCGACGATCTGCCGCGCCTGCGAGAAGCCGATTGGGTGATCGAGGCGGTGGTCGAGCGGCTGGACGTGAAGCAAGCGATCTGGGGCCAGGTGGCGGAGCACCTTCGACCCGACGTCATCGCCAGCAGCAACACCTCGGGCATCCCGATCCGGTCCATCGTGGAGAAGCTGCCGCTCGCGGTCCGGCGACGGGTCGTCGGCACCCACTTTTTCAATCCGCCAAGGTACCTCCGGCTGCTGGAGGTCACGCCGACGGCCGACACCGATCCGGCCGTGGTCGAGGCGATCTCCCGCTTCGCCGAGCACGGCCTGGGGAAGGGAGTGGTCGTCGCCCACGACGTCCCCAACTTCATCGCCAACCGGATCGGGTGCTACGGCTTCACGGTGTCGTTGCGAGCGATGGAGGAGTTCGAGCTGGGGCCGGACGAGGTGGACACCATCACCGGCGCGCCCATGGGCCGGCCCAACAGCGCCACGTTCCGTACGCTGGACCTGGTGGGCATCGACGTCTTCGTCCAGATCTGCGACAACACGGTGGGCTTCGTTACCGAGGATTGGGAGAAAGAGGCGTATCAGGTGCCGGGCTACGTTCGGAAGCTCGTGGAAAATGGGTGGACCGGCGACAAGGGAGGCCAGGGATTCTACAAGCGGGTGCGGGAGGGCGGCGCGACCCAGATCCTGACCCTGGACCCGGCGACGATGGAGTATCGCCCGCGACGCCGCGCCCGGGAGGCTTCGGTGGCGGCCGCCGCCGCGCAGGACGACGTGGGCGCGCGGATTCGCGCCCTGGTCGAGGCCGACGACCGCGCCGGCCGCTTCGCCTGGCGGGTCCTATCTCAGATGCTGGCCTACAGCGCCCAAAAGGTGGGCGAGGTCTGCGACGACATCGAAAGCATCGATCGCGCCATGCGTTGGGGGTTTGGCTGGGCGCTTGGCCCGTTCGAAGCCTGGGATGCCATCGGAGTGGCCGAGAGCGTCCGGCGCATGGCCGCCGATGGCGTCGACGTTCCCGGCTGGGTCACGGACATGGCCGCCAAAGGGGAGAGCTTCTACCGGCGCACGAAGGGGAAGTCCCTCCAAATCACGCCCCGGTCGGGCTATGCGCCGATCGCCACGTCCCCGGAGACGATTTCCCTCGCGGAGCTCCGCGAGGCCGGCCGAATCATCGTCGATCGGCCGGCGGCGACGTTGTATGACCTGAGTGACGGCATCGCGTACTTCGACTTCCATCCGCCGAAGCAGGCCATCGACCGGGACTTCATGGAGATGCTGGACGAGACCGTCGGCCGGGCGCCGAGAGACTTTCGAGGCCTGGTCATCGGCAGCGACGTGCCACCCAACTTCTGTGTCGGCGCCAACGTCGCGCTGATGCTGGACCCGGCCCGGGCGGGGCGCTGGGACGAGATCGACGAGCTGGTCAAAGTGTTCCAATACGGATTGCTCGCGCTGAAGCGCCTGCCGATTCCGGTGGTCGTCGCGCCCTACGGCGCAACGGTGGGCGGCGGCGCCGAGATTGCCCTGGCCGGCAGCCGAGTCGTCGCAGCCGCGGAGACCTACCTGGGGCTGGTTGAGATCGGCGCGGGGATCGTGCCCGCCGGCGGCGGATGCAAGGAGCTGCTGGCGCGGGCGCTGGAGCGCGGAGACGACCCGGCGACGGCGGTCGGGCGGGTGTTCGAGACCATCGGCCTGGCCAAGACTTCCGGCAGCGCCCACGAGGCCCGTTCCCTGGGCTTCCTCCGGCCCGAGGACGCCATCGTGCCCAACCAGCACCACCTGCTGTACCAGGCGAAGCAGCGGGCGCTGGCTCTGGCCGCCGACGGCTATCGGCCGCCGCCAACGGCGCGTCTGCCGGTGGTGGGCGCCGAAATGCGAAAGGCGTTAATCGAGACCGTGGAGGGGATGGTGTCGGCGGGCCAGGCCACCGGTCACGACCTGACCATCGCCCGCGAGCTGGCGTACGTCCTTACCGGCGGAGACCGGCCCGCCGGCAGTGAAGCGGACGAAGAGCACTTCCTCGAACTGGAGCGCGAGGCTCTGGTGAAACTGTGCCACCATGCCAAATCGCAGGAGCGCCTGGAGCACATCATGCAGACGGGCCGCCCTCTGCGAAACTGAGCGCTCGCAGATAGAGTTCGCCTGCGGCGGCGGCGTGTCCCGTCAGACCGGCCCAGGAGGCGATCGTGTCCTTCACAGCGTCAGCAGGTGTCCTATACTAACGCCCAGGTTAATGAGGTATTCACCCGTCAGTGGGTGGGTCCGTGGGCGTCGATTGACCCCGGGACTTGAAGGCCAGCGCATGGTGATCGCTCGCAGGATGCTGGCGGGCAACCGCGGGAGTGAATCGCGAACGAACAGACGCGCGAACGAAAAAAAGGGGCCCGCGAGCGGGCCCCTTTTTTCTGGCAACTCGTGGTTCGCCGACGTTAGGCGCAGCAGCCTTCAGCGCCGGGCTTGGTCGCCCGGACGTTGATCGTCGCGATGGCCTGCCGCCATCCCTCAGCGTCGGGTCGCGGCGTGCCGCCCTCGACTTCGATGCCGTTGAAGCCGGCGCCTTCGATCTTGCTCAGGTATTCGTCCTTCGGCAGCGCCCCGCTGACGCATGCGGCCCAGGACTCGGGATCGTCGGCGACCTCTTGGGGCAGATCGCCGACCAGGACGATGTCGGAGACCATCACGCGTCCGCCCGGCCGGAGGACTCGCATAGCCTCCCGGAACACCGCGTCCTTGTCTGTCGAGAGGTTGATCACGCAGTTGGAGATGATGACGTCGACGCTGCCGCTTTCCACGGGCAACGCCTCGATCTCGGCCAGGCGAAACTCGACGTTCTCCTGCCCGAGCTTCGCCGCGCTCTCCCGGGCCAGCAGCACCATGTCCGGCGTCATGTCGATGCCGATGACGCGGCCTTCGGGCCCAACGGCCTTGGCGGCGAGGAACGCGTCGGCGCCGCCGCCGCTGCCGAGATCGAGGACCGTCTCGCCCTTCTTCAACGAGGCGAGGGCCACCGGGTTGCCGCATCCCGCAGCTGCGGCGACCGAGTTCTCCGGGAGCTCGCTCAGCGCCCCATCGGCATAATTCTTGGCTG
The DNA here is from genome assembly GCA_022572465.1 of Chloroflexota bacterium. Classification (GTDB taxonomy): domain Bacteria; phylum Chloroflexota; class Dehalococcoidia; order SHYB01; family SHYB01; genus JACZVV01. The sequence goes on along the minus strand of JACZVV010000007.1, from coordinate 31,320 downwards.
CTCGGGACTCTGGAAACTCGCTGGGGCCGCAACAGGACGCGGCCCGCTGAGCGACTGCGCTATATTGCTCGACGACGGCGAGCTTGATCTTTCTGGACTCCGCCGCTTCTTTCGACGTGGTCATTGGGCAACAACCTCCTCCCGGTTGGGCTTCGAATCGATCTCTCGCGCCAGGTTCACGGCGGACTTGATATGCGGGAGCACCGACCCCCAGGCGGCCGCGGCGGCCTTGAACGCATCGACGCCGCGCGGCGTCAGCATGCAGACCTTGCGCTCCCGAGCTCCCTGCGTCTCGATTCGAGTCTCGACGTACCCCTGCTCGACCAGCTCTTTTATCGCTGGATAGATCATGGCGTCGGTGGGGTCGCAGCAGCCTCCGCATGCCTCCCGCACCGCTTCCTTCAGCTGGTAGCCATGGCAGGGATTCTGATACAGCACCCGCAGCATGAAGAATCGCGACAGGCTCCGGCGGATCAGCATCTCCCAATATTCGGGTTTGTCCCAGCTCAACTATTGAACTCCCAAATCATAGTCTCGCTTCGGGTGCGAATACCTAGCTCAATGATGGGTCTCCGACCATTATGTGGGGGCTCCATTTGAGATGTCAAGAATTTTCGCCCTGAAGCCACGGCCCATCTTCTCACATGGGTGTGCAACTTGATATCGCCGGGCCGGCGCCGCGCATCATTCCTGTGACGCCTCCGGGGATCGAGCCGGTCTTCCTTCGGGGAGCGGGCGGGCGTCGGCTTGAGCGCGTAGCCACAGCATCGCCCCGATGGCGATCACGGCGGCGACGCCGAACGCGGCGTACTTCGTTCCGGCAAGCCCCGCGCTCCACGGGACAGGGTGGGGCTCAGGGTGACAATGAACAGGCCATGAGGCCCCGGCCAGGCTCAAAGCTCTCGTTATGGGAGGACCTGCAATGGGTGATAATCGCGCTGGCTCAGACGTCCGGCGTCGGGCCGGATCACTGCCGGTTCACTAATGGTCCAGCGCGACGGTCACGGCCTGGCCCTGGGCGACCGACTCATAGGCGGCGAGGACCACCGCGAGATCGCTCAGCGCCTCTTGGCTCGACATGATCGGCGCGCGGCCCTCGAAGATGCTCGCGTGGAACTCGCGTAGCATGCTTGGGACGCCGCTCCCGGCCCCGGGCGTCCGAAAGACGTCCACGCCGTCGGGCGTCTCGAGGGTCACCTCGTTGCCGTAGGGGGTGAACCTGAGCTGTCCCTTCGCGCCCGTCACGCTGACGGATTGCCGGGGCCTGCCCGTAGGGGTCGCGCTCGAGTACGAGATCAGGCCGGTGGCGGCGCCCGGCAGGCGGCCCATCATGAGCAGCCCGTCCTCGCCCTCGACGTCGTCGGACAGCCGGGGCAGCGTGCTGGCATAGACGCGGTCGGGAATGCCGCCGAAGCTGAGCATCATGTCGACGGCGTGAATCCCGCCATCGATGAATGAACCTCCGCCTCGATACTCGTTTTTGGTCCGCCAGCCGGTGTGTTGCTCGTAGCTCTCGTGATGAATCTCCACGAGCCTCAGATCGCCGACACGGCCCTGCCGGATCAGCTCCCCGCACTTCTGGACCGTGGGCATGAAGCGGTAGTTCTCGGCCACCATGAGGGTGACCTTCGCCTGCTCGGCTGCCCGAATCATCGCTCTCGATTCGTCGAGGGTCGGGGCGATGGGTTTCTCCATGAGGATGTGCTTGGAGTGCCGCGCGGCCAACCGGGCGTTTTCGAGATGAAGGTGATGGGGAGTGAAGAAGTAGGCGGCCTGCACCCGGGGATCGCTGACGGCCTCCTCGTAGCTGCCGAAGTGCCCCGCGCCGCCGAAGGTGTCGCAATACTCCTTCGCCTTGGCGGAATCGCGGCTGGCGAAGAAGAGTTGGAGCTCTTCGGTCATGTCGTGAATCTCTTCGAGAACCGACCGGGCGTAGCGGCCGCACCCGACGATGCAGAGCGATAACCTCACGTTCGACACTCCTGGCGGGCGCTTGCCCCTCGAGCTTCGTTCCAAGCTAAGGGAACGCAGCCGCGATATCAAGGCCTGTGGGATGCCGCCCGCCGCTCCGGGAGCCATTGCAGCACTCTTCCCGGTCTTGTACCATCAGCCCGACCTCAGGCCAGCTTGTTGAGCGCCGAGGCCGAAGGGAAGCTAACCGTAAAGCTTCCGATCCTTTCGTTCGCCGATGAGCTGACGGCCCATTGGGCCGCTTGACCAAGTTAGGAGGCGCCGCATGCAAAACGAAGAGGTCCTGTACGACGTCAGCGAGCACATCGCAACCATCATCCTCAACGCGCCCGAGCGTATGAACTCCTTTAGCGAGGGCCTGCTGAACGGATGGGCCGATGGCATCCGGCGGGCGTCGAAGGATGAAGAGGTGCGGGTCGTGATCATCACGGGGAGCGGACGAGCCTTCTGCGCCGGGGCCAACCTCAAGGCTAGGGCGGAACAGGACACCGTTCTTCAGCAGGGCGCTTCAACCGCGCTCCGGCGAAACTCGCTGCGCTTTACCGTCCATCAGGTCGCCCAGGCGTTGCAGCTCCTGGATAAACCCTACATCGCTGCCATCAACGGCGCGGCGGTCGGGGCGGGCATGGACATGGCGTCGATGGCCGACATTCGTATCGCCTCCAACCAGGCCCGGTTCAGCATGTCCTACGTCAACGTTGGGCTCATCCCGGGCGATGGCGGCTCTTGGCTCCTGCCGCGCCTGGTCGGCCTCCAGAAGGCCCTGGAGCTGCTCTGGTCGGGTGAGCTGTTCGGCGCCGATCAGGCCCTCGAGATCGGCTACGTCTTGAGGGTGGTGCCTCACGAGGAGTTGATGGACGAGGTGCGGAAATACGCCAAGAAGCTTGCGTCCGGGCCGCCCATCGCGATTCAGCTGACCAAGCGGCTGGTGTACCGCGGACTCAACTCCACGTTCATGGAGGGGCTCGACGCGGCCCAGGCGGCGATGACCATCGTCCAGGCCACCGAAGATTCCAAGGAGGGACCCCGGGCGTTCGTCGAAAAGCGGCCTCCGGAGTTCAAGGGGCTCTGACCCCAGCCTTCATTCAGGCCTGGGTCACGAGAGTCGATCGCTCGGGCTGGATTTGAAGCGCCATGGCGTGAGCCCGCCCAAACCCAACGCCCTCTCCGTGTCGAGGAGGGACCGGGAGAGAGCCCACGCTGAACCGAGAGCTGTTAGAGTGGGGGCGGTTGCGTACCGTCACCTGCCGCGAATCCCGGCATGAAATCCAGAGCTCGAAGGCTATTCCTATCTGTTAGCAAAGCCCGAGCTTGCTCCAGCGTTGCCCATCGGGCGTCAGAAAATTCACGTTCATCAATCGTGAACTCAGTTTGACTGACTGCCACGGCGAACCAGAGGTCAAAGTGTGCATGGCATTGTTGTCGAGGATTTTCAATGCTCATCACGGTAATCATGAAGGGCGGCCCATGATTGTCAGGCGCCAACTCGACACCAAGCTCTTCCGCGAATTCACGTCTCAGCGTTTGTTCCGGAAGTTCACCGGGCTCGATATGTCCGCCAGGGAACAGCCAGGTATCCGCAAGCCGATGACGCACGAGGAAGACCTTGCCAGCCCCGGGATCAACGGGCATCCACATAACGCAGCAATGGCGCTGATCTCCGTTTGCACGCAGCAAACCTCGGTCGGAAAGTTTCTGGAGAAGCACCGGTCGCTGATCCGGATCAATCAATACGCCGGAGACTAGAGCGTCGCGAATGTATCGCCGTAATTCGTTATCCATTTAAACTCCGACCAACGCATCGTTGCCATTCGACGTGGTGCTTGGCTGGCTGCATCTCCGAGGCCATGCCGCGGCACGCGCGGGAGCGGGCTCGACTCGGGCGCCGCGATGATCGTGGCCGGACCCCGGCGGAGGGGACGTGAAAGACGCGATGCGTTCGAATGCGGCGGGTCAAAGGGGCAGAGCGTGGGTTCAGGCATCGCGCCAGCTTGCTCTAAAGCTGCTCTGTGTTGAACTCCGGCTTGCTTCGCTCCCGGAACGAGGCGCGGCCCGCCTCGGCGTCCGGGTGGAAGTCGGAGACCGCCGTCTTGCTGGCGATGTCATCCATGGCCTGGACTAGCGTGAGCTCCGCGGCGTTGTAGATCGAGCGCTTCATCAGGCGCATCGCCACCTGCGGGCCGTTGGCCAGCTCCGTGGCCAGGCTCATAGCCCGCTCCATGAGCTCGTCGTGGGGAACGACTTCGTGGACCAGCCCCAGCTCCAGGGCCTCCTCCGCCGAGACGATGCGGCTGCGCATGAGGAAGTCCATGGTCTTGGCGACGCCGATGATCTGCACCAGCAAGGCGTGACCGCCCTCGTCGGGCAGGTAGGCGAACCGAAGGGTCGCGCTGCCCAGTCGGGCCTCGGTGGAGGCGATACGGAAGTCGCAGGCCAGGGCCAGCGAGAGGCCCGTCTGAATTGCGAAGCCGTTGATGGCGGCGATCGACAGCTTGTCCAGGTGCCGCACGGCCAGGTTCACCGACTGGGAGAAGGTGCGCAGTGCCCCATAGGTGCGTACGGGCGACCGGCCTCCGCGAGGCAGGTCGGGAAGCCTCGCCTCGGCGTCGTTGAACCCGGGCTCCTTGCCGGAGATATCGTCGCCGGCGGAGAAGGCGCGGCCGGAGCCGGTGAAGAGCACGACGCGGACCTCTTCGTCCATCTGCGCTTGCATCATCAGCTCGATCAGGTCGCGCTTCATCGAGTGCACCATGCCGTTCATCCGCTCCGGGCGGTTGAAGGTAATCAGGGCGATGCCCGGTTGACGCATCTCGACGGTGAAGCCTCGATACTCGCCAGCGTCCATGCCGTCTCCTCCCATCGTGCCGCTGCTCATCCGTCGGGGCCGCTCTGCCGCTCCGGCTGATCGCGGGCGGCGCGAGCGTCCCGGTCTGGCGCCCGGCGCGGAAGCCGGCGCTGGCGCCGCGCCGGCCTCAAGCCTGACTGGGCCACGTCTTTCCGGAAATGGTCGAAGCCCAGCCCTACGGCTGGCCCACCTCCTGCCAGAAGCGGTCCCAGCTGGGCCACGCCTCGGGCAGCTGGCCGACCGTGAGATGGGGAGCGCCTTCTTTGCGAGTCATGTCCGCGCCGTGGGCGGGCCGGCTCAGCGCGTCGACGGCGTACCACCGCATCAGCCTGCGGCGCACGAAGTACCATCTGCCGTCACGCCGCACGTAGGCGTCCCAATACTGGATCACGCCGACCATCCACTCGTCGGCGCCCCGGTCGAGCTCGTCCCGGCAGTAGACCACACCCCGGGCGTGGTCGGCGTCCTCGAAGTCGATGACGTGGTTTCCCACGAAGTGGATGCTGGTCTTGAAGGTGCTGAAGCTCTGGGTGAACCATCGCTTCAGCTCCTCGCGTCCGGAGCCATCTCGACCGACGCGGACGTCGTCGATAAAGAGAGCCACCATGTCGTCGAGGTTCCGGGTGTCCAGCGCCAGGGCGTAGCGCGAGGCTAGCTGACGTATCTGGTCCAGGGCATCCAATCGGTCGATCCGCTCAGCCAGGCTGCCGCCGGTTCCGTCGGTCGTGTCTGCCATCGGGTTGTCCTCCCATCGATGTCGCTGCGCCGCAACGGGACTGGACCAAACGAAGGTCTGCTCGTTCAGCGAGGTAGGCCCAGACCTCGCGTGGCGATGATGTTCCGGTTGATCTCGGAGGATCCCGCGGCAATGGTGCGGGCGATGGTGTCGATGTATTGCTCTGGAAACTGCCCTCGCATCACGGCCCTGGGGCTGGCGGCCCGCAACTGCCCGTAGAGCCCGGACAAGCGCATAACGGTCTGAGCGATGCGCTGCTGCAGCTCGCTGGAAAAGTTCTTGGAGATCGACGCGGGCATGTCGAAACGCTCGCCCGCGCTCTGGAGCCAGCCCACCCGATAGGCCAGGTTACGGGCCAACGCCAGTTCGATCGCCAGCTCGGCCACCTGGCTCTTGATGATCGGGTCGTGGCGGATCCCCGGGCCGGAGCCGCCATTTCTCAGGAACGCCAGAAGATCGTCGATTCTGCGCCGAGCCGTAGCGACGCGGGGGATGCCCGACCTTTCGTTGTCCAGGGTGGTGGTGGCGACGTACCAGCCTCGATTCTCCTCTCCCAGCATGTTCTCGCGGGGGACCCGGACGTTGTCGAAGTAGACCTGGTTGAAATCGTGGTTGTCGGTCATGTTCACCAGGGGGCTGATGGTGATGCCGGGGCTGTGCATGTCGAGGATGAAGTAGGTGATGCCGCGATGCTTGGGCGCGTCGGGGTCGGTCCTCGTCAAGATGTGGATGTAATCGGCGCGATGGGCGTAGGACGTCCAGATCTTCGAGCCGGTGATCAGGAAATCGTCGCCGTCGGCGACGGCCCTGGTCTGGAGGCTCGCCAGGTCCGAGCCGGCGTTGGGCTCGCTGAAGCCCTGGCACCAGACGATCTCCTGGTTCGCCGTCGCCGACAGGAACCGCTTCTTCAAGTCGTCGGACCCGTGGGTGATGATCGCCGGGCCCACCTGGTAGGCCTGAGGGTCCAGCGGCGCGTTGTGGTAGTGCATCTCCTCGTTGAAGATCATCTGCATGATGACGCTGGCGCCCATGCCGCCGTATTCCTTGGGCCAGCCGATGCCGACCCAACCGTTCCGGCCGATCTTCTTCCGGAAGTCCATGGCGGCGGGCCAGTTCTCGTCGGTGTAGGGGTTCTCCCCCGCTTCGATCCGCGGCGGCAGCTCGCGAACGATGAAGTCCTGGACGTTCTTTCGCCAGGTCTCCTCTTCCGGCGTGAAGGTGAATTCCATGGGCTCCCTCGCATTCGGCGCATGGGCCGGCTAGCGTTCATATGGTACCCCTGGTGAGACTCGAACTCACGCATCCGGCTCCGGAGGCCGGCGCTCTGTCCGCTGAGCTACAGGGGCGCAGACGACCGATTCATGGTAATACGGGGGCGGCGCGGCACGCAACCTGGGTATAATCCCACTTGTGATGTCGATCGAGGCCAACGTTCATGCCGTCCGGCAGCGGATCGCCGCGGCAGCCCAACGCTCGGGCCGCCCCGCCGCCGCCGTTACCCTGGTGGCGGCGGCCAAGTCCGCCAATGTCGACGCAATCCGAGCGGCCATCGAGGCCGGCGTCGTCCACTTCGGCGAGAACCGGGTGCAGGATGCCCAGCGCAAGATCCAAGAGCTCGGTCCGCTGCGCGTTGGGACCACCTGGCACATGATCGGCAACCTCCAGAGCAACAAGGCGAAAATCTCGGTCGAGGTTTTTGATATAATTCAAAGTGTGGCCTCGGTACGTCTCGGTCAGCGACTGGACCGTTTTCTGGAGGAGCCGAGGACTGTGCTTCTGGAAGTCAACGTCGCTCAAGAGGCGACCAAGCAAGGGTTCCAGCCCGGGGAGCTGGCCGACGCCTACGCCGAACTCCGCCGATGCGGAAACCTGGAGATCCGCGGACTGATGGCCATCGCGCCCATGACAGCGGACCCCCAGGACGTTCGGCCGGTGTTTCGCAGGCTTCGCGAGATGGCCCAGGGCCTGGGACTGGCGGAGCTATCGATGGGGATGACCAACGACTTCGAGGTGGCCGTCGAGGAGGGGGCAACGATGGTGCGGGTCGGCAGGGCTATCTTCAGTGCCTAGGGACCGCGAGGGCTTCGGTGACTAGGGACCGCGAGGGAGTGGCTGGGCTATGAGATTGGGGTTCATCGGCGGCGGGACCATGGCCGAAGCGATGGTCGCCGGGCTGCTGAAGCGGAAGGCCGTCGAGGCCGGCGACGTCACCGTGAGCGATGTCGTCAAGGCGCGGCGCGACCACCTGCGGAAGGTGTACGGCGTCGGCGTCGTCGCCGACAACCGCAAGGCCGCGGCAGGGGCCGACCTGGTGGTCCTGGCCGTCAAGCCACAGCAGCTGCCGGAGGTGGCCGAAAGCCTTCGCGGGTCGCTCGGCCCGGACCAGGCGGTGCTCTCTATCGTCGCCGGGGTAGCGACCCAGACGATCGCATCGGGACTCGGCCACGATTCGGTCGTCCGCGCGATGCCCAATACGCCCGGTCAGCTTGGCGTTGGCATTACCGCATGGACGGCAACGCCGCACGTCGACGAGAAACAACGGGACGCGGTCCGGACGGTGCTCTCGGCGCTGGGCGTCGAGGTGTACGTGGCCGACGAAAAGCTGCTGGACGTGGCCACGGCCCTGAGCGGGAGCGGCCCGGCCTACGTTTTTCTTTTTATCGAGGCGCTGATCGACGCCGCGGTGTACCTCGGCATGCCGCGGGAGCTGGCCCAACAGCTGGCCGTCCAGACGGTGTCGGGAAGCGGTACAATGGTCTCGGAGACGGGCGAGCACCCGGCCGTGCTCCGGGACAGGGTGACCTCGCCGGGCGGGACCACCGCGGAAGGGCTGCTGGCGCTGGAAGAGGGCGGCTTTCGGGCGACGGTGATGTCCGCGGTCCTGGCGGCCCATGAAAAAGCGATCGAGCTTGGGGAAGAGTCTCGAAAGTGAGCGACTGAAGTGCAACTGCTGGGCGCCGTTCTCCAAATATTCGTCTTCGTCATCCTGGCGAGGGCCTTGCTGTCCTGGTTCCCCGGCGCTCAGCGGTCTCAGCTTGGCGTGATCCTGTTCAACGTGACCGAGCCAATCCTCGCCCCGTTGCGTCGAATCCTCCCGACGTTCGGCATGATGGACCTATCGCCGCTGGTCGCCATCATCGTGCTGCAGGTCATCGCCAGAGTCCTGTTGGACAGCGGCTAACCGCCTCCGCGCTTCCGCGTCGCCAATGCCTTCGATCAGGACGACCTTGTCCCGGGACGTTGCGCCCCTCGTCAGCCGGAACCGGCTCTTGGGCACGTCCAGCGTCTTGGCGAGGAGCTCGATGGCGGCCTCGTTAGCGCGGCCACGCTCGGGAGGCGCGGTCACGCGGAGACGCAGACGCTCGTTCTGGAAGCCGACGATCTCCGTGCGTCTCGCTCCCGGCTGGACCCTTATGCGCAGTCGCGTTTGGGGCATCAGCGAGCTCGCCGTTCAGAGCTTGGCAGGATCGTCACGCCGGGGCTCTGCCCTCCGGACTATCCTTGCAGGGGCCTGCTGGCGCCCCCGTGGGCCGGGAATGTTGCTGCGGCTCAGCCGCCGGAGGTAAAGTTGATGTGGCTCAGCCACCGGCTCAGCCACCGGAGGTAAAGTTGATGTGGCTCAGCCACCGGCTCAGCCGCCGGAGGTAAAGTTGATGTGGCTCAGCCACCGGCTCAGCCGCCTAGTTCAGCCCGTAGAACCTGGCCGCGTTTCCGCCGATTATTGCGCGCGTCTCGTCTTCCGGAACGTTTTTGAAGTGGGTCTTGATCACCTTCTGCGACTCGGGCCATGTGGAATCAGGGTGGGGATAGTCCGTGGCCCACATGAGGTTTTCGACGCCGAGTCTGTGCCGGATTTCGATGCCGAATTCGTCCTCCTCGAACGTCGCCGCCATCGACCGGTGCCAATAAGCGCTGGGCTTCTCCGCAAGCATGTTGAGATTGTCCCACCCATGGCGGTGGGCCATCGTGTCGAGGCGCTCGAGGTAGTAGGGGATCCAGCTCAGCCCCGCCTCGACGAGTACGATCTTGAGGCCCGGGAAGCGCTCCAGCAGCCCGGAGACGATCCAGTTGGCGATGATCTCGGCCATGAAGATGGGGGGCAACGACTGGAAGATCCCTTTGGCCGGCGTAGGATCGTGGGCCATGAGCTGGAACAGGTATTGATTCGCTCCCACGTGCTGGCTGATGGGGATGCCGGTCTCCTCAATCGTGGCCCACAGAGGATCGTAGGACGAATCCCAGTAAGGTTTGAGGCCTAGGTCATGGGGATACGGCGGGATCATCAGGGCGCGCGCCCCGGCTTCGGCAAGCCGCTTCACCTCGCTCACCGCCTCCTCCACCTCGACGATGGGCACGATATAGACGGGCAGCAGACGTTTGGGGTCGGCGGAGGCGAAGTCCAACGCGGCATCGTTGTAGGCCTGAAAGACCGCCAACCGGCCGCCGTCGTCGAACTTGTTGTGGGATGCGCCGGCATCCGCGGCGGAGTACAGGACCTCGGCGTCCACGCCGTCGATGTCCATGTCCTTCAAGCGTTCCTGGGGGTCCCACTCGCCATCCCGGCCGAAGGCGGGCCAGTTGTGCTCCTGGGAGGGCATGCCTCCCTTCCCGCCCATGCGGGCCATGAACGCGGCGCGGGCCTCCAGGATCTGGTCCTGGTGCTTTTTCTGCAGGTGGCTAAAGACCGCTTCGTCCTTCAAGGCGATGTGAGAGTCCGACGAGATGATCCGCTCCTTGGCCATGGTTTTCACCCCTTTCCAGGTCCTCCTCACTTCACGCCAGTCATGGTAAATTGGCGTGTCGTGACCGTCAAGGGCGTCCGAGGCGAGCAGACATTGACGAAAGCGTTTGGGTTTTGTACGATGATTGCGTGATGGAGCTACGCGCGTCACAAGACATGCCCTAGTACGAGGGCCTCTCGGAGCACCGAGCAGACCCGTTAAGACCTCTTCTGCCCGAAGCGGTCTTATTTTTTGGCAATCGATAAGGGAGGGCGGGCCGGTACCATGGGGTTCGCAACGGCGCTCCGCTGCAGGGAATGCGGAAGAGAGTACCCCAAAGAGCCGATCAACATCTGCGAGTGGTGCTTCGGCCCCTTGGAGGTGGTGTACGACCACGACCGCATGGCCTCGGTGGTGACTCGAGAGCGCATCGAATCGGGGCCGCCGACGATGTGGCGTTACCGCGATCTGCTTCCCGTTGGCGACGGGCCGGTCATCGACCTGCACTGCGGTCTCACGCCCCTGATCAAGGCCGACAACCTGGGCCGGGAGCTGGGCCTTCAAAACCTTTACCTCAAGAACGACTGCGTCAATCCCACCTACTCGTTCAAGGACCGGGTGGTAACGGTGGCGGCCACCGTCGCCAAGGAGCTGGGCTTCGATACCTTGGCCTGCGCGTCCACGGGCAACCTGGCGGGCGCCGTGGCGGCCCACGCGGCCAAGGCCGGCATGCAAGCCTACGTCTTCATGCCCGCCGATCTGGAAAGGGTCAAGATCGTCGGCGCGGCGGTCTACGGGCCCACGGTGATCGCCGTCGATGGAAGCTACGACGAGGTCAACCGGCTGTGCAGCGAGGTGGCCGACAGCTTCGGTTGGGCCTTCGTCAATATCAATATCCGCCCCTATTACGCCGAGGGCAGTAAGACGCTGGGCTACGAGGTGGCGGAGCAGCTGGGCTGGCGGGCGCCGGACCACGCGGTGGTGCCGGTGGCTTCGGGCTCCCTCTACGTCAAGATCTGGAAAGGGCTCAACGAGTTTCGTGACCTGGGTCTCATCGACCAGGTGCAAACCAAGATGCACATGGCCCAGCCTCTGGGGTGCTCGCCCGTGGTCACCGCGTATGCCGCGGGGGTGATGGACGTTCGGCCGGTCAAGCCCAACACCATCGCCAAGTCGCTGGCCATCGGCAATCCAGCCGACGGGTACTACGCGCTGAAGGTGATCAAGGAATCGGAAGGGTCGGCGACGGCCGTGAGCGACGAGGAGGTCATCGAGGGCATCAAGCTGTTGGCCGAGACCGAAGGGATCTTCGCCGAGACGGCCGCGGGCGTCGTCGTCTCCGCCCTGAGGCGGCTGGCCCATTCGGGCGCCATTGGACCCAAAGAGCTGACGGTGGCGTACGTCACCGGGAACGGACTGAAAACCCAGGAGGTGGTGGAAGAGGACGCCCGGCCGCTCCTGGTGAAACCGACGCTCGATTCGTTCAAAGAGGCCCTGGACCGGCGTGGCTAGCAGCGTTGGGCTCGAGGTCGCCGTGACCATTCGTCGGCAGAGGGCCGTTGGCAGAGAGTCGTCGGTAGAGGGCCGTTGGCAGAGGGTTTATGATGGTGAGGCGGAGTTCGGCAGCCAAGGAGGGCTAGGGTGAAGCGCCGAGTCAAGTTCAGCTTTCCCACCCATTTGGTGCAGGAACCGATCATCTTTCAGTTGGGCAAGGACTACAACGTCGTCACCAACATCCGCCGGGCTGAAGTCACCGATGTCCAGGGGTGGGTGGTGATGGAGCTGGAAGGCAACGACGACGACATCGACCGGGGTCTCGACTGGGTGCGCGACCGTGGCGTTCGGGTCGACCCCGTGGGTGGCGACGTTGTCGAAAGCTAGCACGCGCGGTTCGGGCTCGCCTGGACTCCGTCAATCGGAGCGCGACCAACTCGCACGGTCGAGACAAGAAGCATCGCCAAGGAGAGCTTGATGGCCAGCGTCATACGAATTCCCACGCCGCTTCGACGGGTCACCAACGGTCAAGAGACCGTCGATGTCAACGGGACCACGGTAGGGGAAGGCCTTGACGACCTTGAGGCGCGGTTCCCCGGGGTCAAGGAGCGCATTATCGATCCCCAGGGAGAGCTCCATCGATTCGTCAACATCTACATCAACGGCGAAGACGTCCGGTTTCTCGAAGGGCTGGCCACCGCGCTGAGCGAGGGTGATGAGATCAGCATCGTGCCGGCCGTGGCCGGCGGCTGATGCCCGGCGGCTGAGCCGCTGCAATATTGGCCGGGCGGCTGAGCCGCACCAGTATTTGCCGGAGATGCTGATGTCGCTCAGCGACCTCAGCCAACGCCCAAGGACCTCCCCTCGCTGAACCCCCTTGATCAGCAGCCTGCGTGGGCCGGAAAAGCCGATGTGGCTCAGCCACTGGCTTAGCGGCGTGTGCCGGAAATGCTGCCGCGGCTCAGCCGCTGGGCCAGCCTGGTCTCCTCGTTGGTCGAGCGGTAGCCGTCGAGGAAGCTATCCGCGAAGGCGTCGAAGCCTCCGGCGAGCACGGCCTCGCGCGCCTGCTCCATCAGGCGGAGAACGAAACGCAGGTTATGGATCGTGCCCAGGCGGTAGTACAACAGCTCGCGTGCCTTGAACAGGTGGTGGAGATACGCCGTGGAGAAAGAGCGGCACGTGTAGCAATCGCACCCCTCCTCGATGGGTCCGTCGAGGTCCCGGAAGCGGGCGTTTCCCACGCCCACCCGCCCGTGCCGGGTGAACAGGCTGCCGTTGCGGGCAACCCTCGTCGGCAGGGCGCAATCGAACAGGTCGATCCCCATCGCGATGCATCGCACCAGGTCTTCCGGCGAGCCGACGCCCATGAGATAGCGGGGCTTGTCGGGCGGCAGACGAGGCGCCGTCTCATCGACGACCTGGTACATCATGCGCTTGGGCTCTCCCACGGAGACGCCGCCGATGGCATAACCGGGAAAGTCCAACGACGCGAGGAACGACGCCGACTGGCGCCGGAGCTCGGCGGACCAGCCACCCTGGACGATGCCGAATAAGACCTGGTCCGAGCGTTGGCGTGCCTGGAGCGAGCGTTCGGCCCAACGATGGGTGCGCTCCACGGCGGCCCGCATCTCCTCCTCCGACTCGCCATAGGCGGGGCAATGGTCCAGCACCATGGCGATGTCGCTGCCCAACTGCTCCTGGCAACGGACCGCCAGCTCCGGCGTCAACCGATGCTCCGAGCCATCGATGTGGGAGCGGAACAGGACGCCGTCGTCGGAGAGCTGGCGCAGGTGGCCCAGGCTGAAGACTTGAAACCCGCCGCTATCGGTCAGGATCGGGCCGTCCCAGCTCATGAACCGGTGCAAGCCGCCCAGGCGTTGGATCAGGTCGACGCCGGGCCGCAGGTACAGGTGGTAGGTGTTGGACAGGACGATTGTGGCGCCCGTCGCGCGCAGGTCCTCGGGGCTCAGCGCCTTGACCGTGGCCTGGGTCCCCACGGGCATGAACGCCGGCGTGGGTATCGGGCCGTGGGCCGTCTCCATGACGCCCGCCCTGGCGCGGGCGTCGGTGGCCTGGACAGTGAAACGGAGCATGGCTACCGGTTTCCAGGCGGTCGCCGCGTCACCAAATCCTGGCCCCGGGGGCGACGTCGGTGTCCGGACCGACGAGGACGACATCGGCGACGTTGACGACCGCTCCGAGCACCAGGACTTCGGACACGAAATCAGCCACTTGCGCCGGTGGAAGGTTGACGATGGCGAGGACCGAGCGTCCGACGAGATCGCCGGGCTTGTAACGTGTGGTGATCTGGGCGCTGGACGTTTTCACGCCGAGATCGCCGAAGTCGATCCACATCTTGTAGGCTGGTTTGAGAGCCTTGGGCGATGCTTCCGCTTTGACGACGACGCCGACTCGAATGTCGATCTTGGCGAAGTCGTCGTACACGATCTGGGGCATTGGGCGCTACCCCGACAGAACTTCTTTGAGCGCGGCGTCCACGATGACGTCGGGGACGTCGTCGCGAACGGTCGCCTCGCCGATGTCTTGCAGCAGGACCCAGCGGTTGACCCGGCCGGCTACTTTTTTGTCCAACGCCATGGCCTCGCGCACCGCGGTGGGGTCCACCGGCGGCGCCTTCGTCGGCAGGCCGAAGGACGTCAGCAGCGCGCGCTGCCGTTGGAGCCCCTCGGCGCTGAGCATGCCCATGCGGTGGGAGATATCGGCGGCGGCCATCATCCCGATGGCCACGGCCTCACCGTGGACGATGCTGTCGTAGCCCAGGGCTGTTTCCAGGGCGTGGCCCACCGTGTGGCCGTAGTTGAGCAACATCCGGGGGCCAAGGGTCTCCCGCTCGTCGGCGCTGACCACGTGGGCCTTGATGTTGGCGCTCTGCTTGATGACGTCGGTGGAAATCTCCGCGTCCAGCGACTGGAGCGCTTCGCGGTTGGCCTCGATGTGGGCGAACAGGATGTGGTCCAGAATCAGGGCGTGCTTGACGACCTCGGCCCAGCCGGCGGTCCGTTGGCGGGGGGGTAGCGTTTTCAACGTGGCGACGTCGGCCAAAACGAGCCGCGGCTGGTGGAACGCGCCGACCAGGTTCTTCCCGGCTTTGAGATTGACCGCGGTCTTGCCGCCGATGGAGGCGTCCACCATGGCCAGGAGGGTCGTTGGCGTTTGGACGAAGGAAAGCCCCCGCAGATAGGTGGCGGCGACAAAACCAGCCAGATCGCCCGCCACCCCGCCTCCCAGGCAAACCACGGTGTCGTCCCGCTCCGCCTTCCGCTGCGTTAGCCACGCGTAGATGGTTTCGGCGGTGGCCAGCGTCTTGGTCGATTCGCCGGGCGGGATCAGGTGATGGCCGACGTCGAACCCGGCCTCTTCGAGCGAAGCGACGACCCGCTGCCCATACAGGGCGAAGACGGGCGTGTCCGCGATGAGGTGGAGCGTACCCGAGATGCCCAGGTCTCGCATCCGGGGGCCCAGTTCGTCCAGAATGCCCCATCCCACGTAGCCGGGATAGGGCTGGCTGCCGCTGAATACCGTGTAGTCCGCGTCTCGAAACGGGCTGGCGGTTGTGTCTTGGATTTCGGCGGTGCCAAGGGTCGTCAGCCGGTAGGCCCGCACGATCTCGCCGGCAACCTGGTCGATGGTCAGCTTGTCGGTGTGGACGGTCCACTCGGCGATGGCGTATAAGGGCTGGCGGCGCTCTTTGAGCAGCTTGATGTTCTCCTGGAAATCGCCGCCCTCGATCAGCGGCCGCACCGGTTCGGAATCCCCGTCGTCGGAGTTTTCCTGAAGCCGCTTGTAGATGGTCGCTGGAAAGGCCTCAAGACAGACGACGAAGCCAGACTTGACGATCAGCGAGCGGTTGGTCGGAACGATCACGACGCCTCCGCCGGTGGAGATAACGGCGTCTTGCCGGGCGCAGGCGTTCTTGAGGGCCTCCCTTTCGAGATCGCGAAAGCGCCGCTCGCCGTCGTCGGCGAATACTCGTTCGATGGACTTGCCCACCGCCTCGACGATGAGGGCGTCGGTGTCGACGTACTCCCACCCCAATTTGACCGCCAGCGCCTTGCCGGCCACGCTCTTGCCAGTGTAGGAGAAGCCGATGAGGATGATGTTGTTGGGCATAGGGACAGTTTAGTCTGCTTGCCCGCTCTGCTTTAAATAGCCCTGGTAGTTGCGGCGGGTCTCGGCCATGTGGTCGCCACCGAACTTCTCCAGAAACGCGTCGGCCAACGCCAGCGCCATCATCGCCTCGCCGATGACGCAAGCCGGGGGGACCTGGCACACGTCGCTCCGCTCGTAATGGGCTAGGACCTCCTCGCCGGTGAGCAGGTCGACCGATGGCAACGGCTTGATCAGGGTGGAGATGGGTTTGATCGCGACTCTGGCCACCACGGACTGGCCGGTGGTCATGCCGCCTTCGAGGCCGCCGGCGTTGTTGGTCCTGCGCTGCCACTTGGGGCGGTCCGACCCGGCCCACGGCTCGATGATATCGTGCACCTTCGAGCCCGGGAGGGTCGTCTGGGTGAACCCCAGACCGATCTCCACGCCCTTGGCCGCATGGATGCTCATCAGCCCCTGGGCGATCCTTCCGTCCAGCTTCCGGTCCCACTGGATGTGACTGCCGAGGCCGATGGGCGCCCCGGTGGCGATGACCTCGAAAACGCCGCCCGCGGTGTCTTTGGCCGCCTTGGCAGCGTCGATAGCATCCATCATGGGTCGCTCTGCCTCGGGGTCGGCGCAGCGCACCGGCGATGCCTCCACGCGTTCCCAGTCGATGGGGTCGGGAACGTTGGCCGTCACATTGCCGATCGAGCGGACGTGGGCGTGGACGGCGATGCCGAACTCCTCAAGGAAGCGCCGGGCCACGCCACCGGCGGCGACGCGGGCCGCCGTCTCGCGGGCGCTGGCGCGCTCCAGCACGTTGCGAACGTCGGTATGGTTATACTTGACCGCGCCGGGGAGGTCGGCGTGGCCGGGCCGCAGGCGCGTGACTGGCGTCACCGGCTCGTCCACCGGTTCGACGCTCATGGAGACGCGCCAGTTCTCCCAGTCGCGGTTCTGGACCCACAGCGCGATGGGGCTGCCGAGGGTGAGCCCGTGCCGAACGCCAGAGAGGATCTCTGCCGCGTCTTTTTCGATCTTCATCCGGCCGCCGCGGCCGTAGCCCTTCTGACGCCGGGCCATGTCCCGGGCCAGGTAGGCCTCGGTCAACGGAAGGCCAGCGGGGATGCCCTCGACGATGATGGTCAGGCCCTTGCCATGGGACTCGCCGGAGGTCAGGAAACGGAGGCCAGACACGGTGCTTACACCTTTGAATTGCTCTTGGAAAGTGTAGCACGCCGCTTCTGAGCGGGTCAATTTCATGGCGAGCCGCACACCCCTGTTGAATCATGGGCGACGCGGTATAATTGGCCCGTGACCGGCTTTGTCGCGAAACTGGTGAGCGCCTCGGCTCGCAACGAGAGCCTTCTCTGCGTCGGCCTCGACCCCGACCCGGAGCTGATGCCAGCGATGAAGGTCGGCGCTTTCAACCGGGCCATCATCGAGGCGACCCAGGACCTGGTCTGCGCCTACAAGCCGAACCTCGCGTTCTACGAGGCGTTGGGCATCGACGGGTGGCGCGCCCTCGAAGAGACGCTGGCCGCCGTTCCCAGCCACATCCCGGTCATCGCCGACGGCAAGCGGGGCGACGTCCCCAACACCGCCAGGATGTATGCCCGCTCCCTGTTCGAGGTCTGGGGCTTCGATGCCGCCACGGTCAACCCGTACCTGGGCATGGACACCGTCGAGCCTTTCACCGAGTATCGAGACAAGGGCGTGTTGGTGGTGTGCCGCACGTCGAACGCCGGGTCCGGCGACTACCAGGCGCTCGACGTCGATAGCACGTCTGGCTCGGGAAGGGCGCCGCTCTTCGAAGAGGTCGCGCGTCGAGTCCAGCGCGCCAACGCAACGGGCAATCTGGGACTGGTGGTGGGGGCCACCTATCCGGACGAGCTGCGCCGCGTGCGCGAGCTGTGCCCCGATCTGCCGATCCTGGTGCCCGGAGTCGGAGCCCAGGGCGGGGCCCTGGAGAAGGCGGTCCGCGACGGGGTCGACGGCAACGGCCGGATGGCGATTATCAACTCCTCGCGCGGTGTTCTGTATGCGTCACGAGGCCCGGACTTCGCCGAGGCGGCCCGGCGTGCCGCCTCCGATCTTCGCGCCGAGATGCGGCGGGCGCTGGCCTCGGCCGGAGGATAGCCGTGGCTGCGGGCCATCGCACCCTCGACGTCCGGATGGGCCAGGTCTTGACGCTGAAGAAGGGCCACCCCTGTGGAGCGAATCGTTGGGAAGTGGTGAGTTTGGGCGCCGACATCGGGATCAAGTGTCTGGGGTGCGGCCGCCGGGTGCTGATGCAGCGGAGCGACCTGGCCCGACGGGTGAAGAGCGTGGACATCGATGCAGGCGCCGGTTAACGGACGGCTGGCAGGTTGCGGGTTTCTCTCCATTGACACCAGGAAAGAGGGTGGTTTAGAATCAACCATACGCTCTTGAGGAGAAGGCGGTCGCTTTTATGATCGAGATGACGATCGACAGCATTCGCGTGAGCCTGATGAACTACCAGCGGGTGGTCATCCTCAAGGAAAAGGACGCGGACCGGTATCTCCCGATCTGGATCGGTCCCGCCGAGGCCGACGCCATCGCCGTGAAGCTCCAGGACGTTTCGGTGCCCCGGCCTCTTACCCACGACCTCCTCAGCAAGGTCATCGGCGATCTGGGCGGAAGCGTCAGCTCCATCATCGTTAGCGACCTCCAGAACGACACCTTCTTCGCCAAGATCATGCTGGACGCCAATGGCTCCTCGATCACGATCGATTCCCGGCCCAGCGACGCTCTGGCTTTGGCGGTCCGGGTCAACGTCCCGATCTTCGCCGAGGAGTCGGTGCTCTCCAAAGCCGCCATCTTCCTGGACAAGGAAACGGGCAAGACGATTACGGCGGCCGAGACGCGGCTTGCCGAAGGCCGCGCGGGCGGGAAGATGGACGAGGAAGAGATCAAGCGCCTGTCAGCCTTCAAAGACTTCATCGACACCCTCGATCTCAGCGATCTGGGGAAAGAAGAGCGGAGCAAGCGGGAAGGCGAGGACAAAGACAAAGAAGAAGGCGACAGCGAAAAGTAGCCAACGGGTCCGCCCGCGGGGCAGACCGGGGCGCGCAACGCTGGCTGGCCCCACGCCATCACCCGGCCTCGGTGCGCCGAGGCCACCGCCCCACCGAGAGCAAATCGCCCCAGACGCCTGGGGCGATTATTCATAACCGGCCCGTGACTTCGATTGACAGCACAAGGGTCTGTGATAAAATGCACAAGGCCGACGGCCCCGCCGGCAAGCGTCCGCAGCTCGTCCGAACGGTCGATGTTCTACGCCTCTTGGGGTTTGGTTGGTACTTTGGCGCGTGTCTGGGCGTTGGGATCGGCGGCGGCATAGCCCTGGACCGGTGGCTGGACACCGAGCCGGGGTTCATCCTGGGGGGCTTGCTTCTAGGGACGATTACGGGATTCTACGGCTTGTTCAAGATGCTCATGCCTCTGTACCGCGTACGCGACCACCGCACCGGCGGTCCACCGGGATCGTCTGAGTGACCGGTAAGCAGAAGTTTATCCTCATCGCCCTCGTCGCCCTCGTGGCGACGGTTCTCGGCCGACTCTTCCTCAACGCCCCCATCTCCCACATTTCGTTCGCCGCGGAGACGGTCGGCAACGACATCTTCGGCTGGTGGAACATCACCAACAGCCTGATCGCGGCCTGGGTCGCCATGGCCGTAATCGTGCTGCTGGCGGTGCTGGCGACCCGCAAGATGGCGCTGGTGCCCCACGGCATGCAGAACCTCGTCGAGGCATCCCTGGAATGGCTCCTGGGCCTCGTCGAGGGCATCGCGGGGAAGGAACACGGCCGGCGCTTCTTCCCCCTGGTGGCCACCATCTTCCTTTTCATCCTCATCGGCAACTGGCTCTCCCTGCTCCCGATTTTCGGCACCATCGGCAAGGTCGATTCGGCCGAGTTCGTCCTCACCGAAGAGCTGGGGGAGGTTCTTGGCGATCTGAAAGAGGACTTCCCGGCGCTCGAAAGCGAGCTGGTGGCCTATGAGGCCGTTCTGGAAGAGCACGAAGAGACCCACGGGCGAGATGCCGCTCCGCCCAGGCCACCGGAGGCGATCTTCCAGCAGGTCGTGCGAGTGTTGGA
This sequence comes from Chloroflexota bacterium, assembly GCA_022572465.1. Classification (GTDB taxonomy): domain Bacteria; phylum Chloroflexota; class Dehalococcoidia; order SHYB01; family SHYB01; genus JACZVV01. Next base: position 11,323 of record JACZVV010000007.1, on the reverse strand, counting down.
CGCCGAGGCGGGCGACGACCGGCTAGCGATCTTCGATGGCTCCGGCAGCTTGCTCATGATTCCCATCGGCTACAAGAAGGTCAAAGAGATCAGGCTGAATGAGTACTGGGACTTCAATGCTTGGAGGCCCCGCGCCGAGATCACCGGAGGAGTCGTCGTCTCGGACGAAAGCGAGGTCGACCTCGAAGGGAAGACGGTGGGCATTCTGCTTCCCTACTTTCGCAGCATGAACACCGATATCATGAATCCCCTGGCCATCGCCCTCATCGCCATGTTCATGGTGGAGTTCTGGGGCATTCGGGCCAACGGTTTCTTTAGCTATGTGGGCCGCTTTGCGAACTTCAAGCAGGGGCCCATCGGGGTCTTTGTGGGAGGCCTGGAGGCCATCAGCGAGTTCGCCAAGGTCATCAGCTTCACCGTCCGACTCTTGGGGAACATGTTCGCAGGAGAGGTGCTCATCTTTTCCATGGTCTTCCTCCTGCCGGTTCTGGCCGGCGTCTTCGTCTTCCCCTTCCTGCTGGAAGTATTTGTGGGCTTCATTCAAGCCGTGATCTTCGCCGTGCTGACGGTGGTCTTTGCCACCATCGCCGTGACCTCGCACAATGGACAGGCGGAGGAGGAGGGCGTTTCGGGCCACTAGGCGCCTGTCCAACCCGGCCCGGTCTATGACAGCCACTCCGAGCACAACGAACGTGGAAGCAAAGAGTCTGTAGGGTTCACAAGAGGAGGACGCGATAATGGAAATACTACTGTCGACGTTGGCACAGGCGGTGTCGGAGCCCATCGACCTGAAGCCCATCGGCGCCGCACTGGCGATCGGCCTCGGGGCCATCGGCCCTGGCCTGGGCATCGGGATGCTGGTCAAAGGCGCCATGGAGGCGCTGGGCCGGAACCCGGAAGCCGAGAATGCCATCAGGGTCAACATGATCCTGGGCATCGCCTTCGCTGAGGCTATCGCCATCTACGCTCTCATCGTCGGCATCATCATCGCGTTTGTCATCTAGCGGCCCGGCGATGATTGCCGAACCGGTTCGAGGCCCTGGGCCCCGAACTCGGTCCGGATGGAAAGGGGTGCGCGTTGGGACTGGGAATTAACCTTCCGGGCCTGATCGCCCAGATTATCAACTTCGGCCTGCTGCTGGGGATCCTGTACGTGGTCCTCTACAAGCCGGTCCTTCGGATGCTGGACCAACGGTCGCAGCGGATCAAGGATAGCCTGGAGCAGGCCGAGCAGCTCCAGCAAGAGAGCGCTCAGGCCGAGGAGCAGGTGAAGCAGCAGATCGACGCCGCCCGCCAGGAAGGTCGCAACATCGTTGCTCAGGCAACCGAGGTGGCCGACCGAGTGCGGGAGGAGGCGCGGTCCCAAGCCCGGACCGAGGCCGATGCGATCATCGAACGGGGGCGCGCAGAGGTGCAGCGAGAGCGCGATGAGGCCATGGAGGAGCTGCGCCGTCAGTTTGCCGACCTCACGGTCTCGGCCGCGGAGCGCGTGATCCGGACGTCGTTGGATGTCGAGCGACACCGGCAGCTCATCGACGAGGTGTTGCAGGAGAGCGGCAACATCGGCAGGAACTGACGAGGAGGAACGGAGAAGCCGGAACGAGGAACCGCCGTCGGATCTGCGGATAGCCCGGGGAACGGGAAGGCAAAGGAGTAGCTGGTGCCGGCACGAGGCTCTTCAGCCAAACGGTACGCTCAGGCGGTCTTCGAGATCGCCCAGGAGGCCGACCGCTTCGATCAGTGGCAGGACGATCTGGACAGCCTGGCCGAGGCTGCCGCCAACGCCGAGTTCCTGGCGCTGGTGGAGAATCCACGGCTGGCGGTGGAGGAGAAGCGCAAGATCGTTGCCGAGACGCTGCCGGGCATCAGCGACGGCGCGTTGAATCTGGCGACGATCCTCATGGTCAAAGGGCGGCTTCAAGTGTTGGCGCCGCTGGTGGCCGAGGAGTTCCGCCGGCTGATGGACGGGCATCACGGCATCCTGCGGGCGGACGTCGTCACCGCGGTGGAGCTTACCAAGGATCGCGTCGATCAGCTCACCAAGGCCCTCGCCGAGGCGACCGGCAAAGACGTCCGCGTCACCCAGCGGGTCGACCCTGAAATCGTGGGAGGGATGGTGATCCGGGTCGGCGATCGGGTCCTCGATGGGAGCGTTCAGAGCACGCTCCGGGGCCTGCGCCGGAGCCTGGTCGAGGATTTGGCGTAACCGGTGCGGCCCCCGGACTGAGTGAGGGAGCAAAGGTCATGGCAGTCAAAGGACAGGACATCGCTGCGATCATCAAGCAGCAGATCGAGCATTACGGCGTCTCCGCCGCGATGGTGGACGTTGGCGCCGTCGTCGAGGTCGGCGACGGCATCGCCCGCATTCACGGGCTTGCCGGCGTGCGCTATGGGGAGCTGGTGGAGTTCGCCGGCGGCATCATCGGCATGGCGCTGAACCTGGAGGAGGAGACCGTCGGCGCGGTGATCTTCGGCGCCGACGAGGAGGTGAAGGAAGGGGACGAGGTCCGGACCACGGGCCGCGTCGCCGAGGTGCCGGTGGGCGACGAGCTGATCGGACGGGTGGTCAACGCCTTGGGTGAACCGATAGACGGACGCGGGCCGATCAAGGCGTCCTCCTCGCGGCCGGTGGAGCGCGTGGCGCCCAACGTGATCGCGCGTCAGGCGGTGGACAAGCCGGTCCAGACGGGGATCAAGGCCATCGACGCCATGATCCCCATCGGGCGGGGCCAGCGCGAGCTCATCATCGGTGATCGCTCCACGGGCAAGTCCGCCGTGGCTATCGACACCATCATCAATCAAAAGGGCGGCGACCTGATCTGCATCTACGTGGCCATTGGCCAGAAGGCGTCGAAGGTCGCCCAGACGGTGGGCACCCTCGATCGTTACGGCGCCATGGAGCACACCATCGTCGTGACCGCCAACGCCGCGGAGTCGGCCGCCCTCCAGTACATGGCGCCCTACGCCGGCTGCGCCATCGGCGAATACTTCATGGAGCAGGGCAAGGACGCCCTGATCATCTACGACGATCTGTCCAAGCACGCCTGGGCCTACCGGCAGATGTCGCTCTTGCTGCGCCGTCCGCCGGGCCGGGAGGCCTACCCAGGGGATGTCTTCTATCTCCATAGCCGTCTGCTGGAGCGTTCCGCCAGGATGAGCGATGAGGAGGGCGGCGGCTCGCTGACGGCCCTGCCGGTGATCGAGACGCAGGCCGGCGACGTGTCGGCCTACATCCCCACCAACGTCATCTCCATCACCGACGGCCAGATCTACCTGGAGACCGACCTGTTCAACGCCGGTATCCGGCCGGCGATGAACGTTGGCCTGTCCGTCTCCCGGGTCGGCGGCGCGGCCCAGACCAAGGCGATGAAAAAGGTCTCGGGCGGCCTGCGCCTGGACCTGGCCCAGTTCCGGGCGCTGGCGGCTTTCGCCCAGTTCGGCACCTCCGACCTGGACGCCGTCACGCGCAACCAGCTGGAGCGAGGCCAGCGCATCACCGAGATTCTGAAGCAGGGGCAGTACGCTCCTTACCGCCTGGGGGACCAGGTCTCGTTGCTCTATGCGGTGGTCAACGGCTATCTGGACGACGTGCCGATCGAGAAGTGCACCGCTTTCGACACCGCCTTCACCGAGTTCCTGCGCACCAACCACCCTGAGATTCGGCAGGCCATCGAGGAGTCCGGCGACCTTTCTCCCGAGACCGAAGAGGCCATCAAGAAGGCCGTCGGCGAGTTCAAGGAGTCGGTGCCCTACTAGCCCATGCCTAACATCAGGACCATACGGCGGCGCGTCCGAAGCGTCGAGAACACCGCCAAGATCACCCGGGCCATGGAGATGATCGCGGCGTCCAAGATGCGCCGCGCCCAGCAGCAGGTGCTGGCCGGCCGGCCCTACGCGGAGAAGATGCGGCAAGTGCTCAGCAATCTGACGGCTCAAACCCAGGGCCTGGACGAGAGCCATCCGTTGCAGGAGAGGCGCGAGGTCAACACCATCCAGCTGCTGCACATCACGCCGGACCGTGGCCTCGCCGGCGGACTCAACAACAACCTGAACCGGCGGTCGACGCAGTTCATCCTGGAAGAACGGGTCAAGGTCAACGTCATCACCATCGGCAAGAAGGGCCGGGACTTCATGGTGCGCCATGGGCAGGACGTGCGAGCCGTGTTCACCGATCTCGCCGATCACGTGACCGTGGGCGACATCCTGCCCATCTCGCGTCTCGTGGTCGACGACTACACGTCCGGCGCTGTCGATCGGGTCTACGTCATGTTCGCCCTCTTCGTTTCGACGATGAACCAGCAGCCGACCCTGCGTCAGTTGATCCCGGTGGAGGCTGCGAAGGACGAAGCCAGCGCGGGCGTCGACTACATCTACGAGCCCGACAGCCTGGCCGTGCTGGCGACGCTGCTGCCCCGGTTCGTGGACATGCAGATCTATCAGGCGATGCTGGAGGCCAACGCCAGTGAGCAGTCGGCCCGCATGGTGGCGATGCGCGCCGCCACGGACAACGCCAGCGAGATGGTCGAAGACCTGACGCTGGAGCTGAACAAAGCGCGGCAGGCGATGATCACCGGCGAGCTCTTGGACATCGTGGGAGGCGTCGCGGCGCTGGAGGGATAGGCGTGGAAGACGAAAGAATATTGCCGGGGCTCGATCGTCGACAACCATCGATCCCGAAAGGCTCTCCATCGAATGGATCGTGATTGATTGAAAGCAGACGTTGGTCGAGACCGGGGAAGGTTGAAGAAAGCCAACCGCAGAATCGGATTTATTTGAGACGACGGAGCGACGAGGGGGTTCTGGTGACAGCGCCCGAGGCGCAGGGTAGCGGAGGCAACCATGGCAACCGGAAAAGTCGTGCAGGTGATCGGAACGGTCGTGGACGTCGAGTTCCCGCCAGCGGAGCTGCCGCCCATCTACAACGCCCTGGAGCTGGCCTTCAACGGCGACCGGCTGGTGCTGGAGGTGCAGCAGCACGTCGGCAACAACTGGGTCCGCTGCCTGTCCCTGGGCCCCACCGAGGGACTGCAACGCGGCGCTGAGGCCACCGACACCGGCCAGGCTATCACCGTGCCGGTAGGCCGGGGCGCTCTGGGCCGGCTGTTCAACGTCGTCGGCGAGCCGCTGGACAACCTCGGCGAGGTCAAGACCGACCACCGCTGGAGCATCCATCGAGCGCCGCCGCCGTTCGACGAGCAGGTGACCACCACCGAGATGCTGGAGACGGGGCTCAAGGTCATCGACCTGATCACTCCCTTCACCCGGGGTGGGAAGATCGGCGCTTACGGCGGCGCCGGCGTTGGCAAGACGGTCATCATCATGGAGCTCATCCGGAACATCGCGACGGAGCACGGCGGCTTTTCGGTGTTCGCCGGCGTCGGCGAGCGCTCCCGCGAGGGCAACGACCTGTGGCACGAGATGCGGGATTCGGGCGTGATCGATAAGACGTGTCTGGTCTTCGGTCAGATGAACGAGCCGCCGGGCGTGCGCCTGCGGATCGCCCTCACCGGTCTCACCATGGCGGAGTACTTCCGCGACGAGGAGGGCCAGGACGTCCTGCTCTTCATCGACAACATCTACCGTTACATTCTCGCGGGGATGGAGGTCTCGGCGTTGCTGGGACGCATGCCCTCGGCCGTGGGGTATCAGCCCACGCTGTCCACCGAGATGGGCGACCTCCAGGAGCGCATCACCACAACCAAGCGAGGGTCCATCACCTCCTTCCAGGCCATCTACGTGCCCGCCGACGACTACACCGACCCGGGCGTGGCCACCACCTTCGGGCACCTGGACGCGGTCATCGCTCTGGAGCGCTCCATCGCCGAGCAGGGCCTCTACCCGGCGGTGGACCCGCTGACGTCGTCGTCGCGCATCCTCGACCCCAACATCGTGGGCCAGGACCACTATCGCGCCGCCCGAGGCGTTCAGGAGGTGCTTCAGCGATACAAGGACCTCCAGGATATCATCGCCATCCTCGGCATGGAGGAGCTGTCGGAAGAGGACAAGCTCACGGTGGCGCGAGCCCGCAAGATCCAACGGTTCCTCTCTCAGCCGATGTTCGTCGCCGAGGCGTTCACCGGGCAGGAAGGGCGCTACGTGCCCATCGCCGAGACGGTGCGCGGGTTCAACGAGATCCTGGAGGGCAAGCACGATGAGCTGCCCGAGCAGGCGTTCTACATGGTTGGGAACATCGAAGACGCGGTGGAGAAGGGCCAAAAGCTGCAGAGCGAAGGGTAGCGGCGCAGCGGACGCTGCTGGGGACGGTTGATCATGGCAACGCTTCGAGTGGAGATCGTGACGGCCGAGCGGACGGTCCTGGAGACAGAGGCCGACATGGTGATCGCGCCCGGCGCCGAGGGGCAGCTGGGCATCCTTCCTCGCCATGCGCCGCTAATCACCGCGCTGGCGCCGGGCGCGATTCGGCTCAAGCATGGCGCGGCGGAGGAGGAAACGATCGTTGTCAGCGGCGGGTTTCTCGAAGTACGAAACAACAGGGTCATCATCCTCGCCGACGCCGCCGAGCGCGACGACGAGATCGACATCGCCCGCGCGGAAGAGGCCGTCACGCTCGCTCGGGAACGCATTCAGTCGCGGGCTTCGGCTGTCGACCTGGAACGGGCCGTGCAATCCCTCCATCGGGCCCAGGTCCGGGTGAAGGTAGCCCGCAGGCGCCGGACCGCAGGCGCCCCGCCCGTCTCCCGCGGCGGGTAGCCGTCCTCCGGAGGCACGCCGGTTACGTCCGGTCAGACCCCATGGTCTTGAGATGGTAGGTCATCGTCTGCAGACCGAGAACGGGGTCGATGTTCCTCACCTTGACCTCGTCGGGGACCTGGGGCGCGATCGGGGCATAGTTGAGGATGGCCTTGATGCCGCATTTGACCAGGGAGTCGATGACGTCCTGGGCCTCGGCCGCCGGAACGGCAACGATGGCGATGTCGATGGCCTCGTCCACGATCGCTCGATCCAGGTCTGACGTCGACCGGACTCGCACGTTTCCAAAGTGACGGCCCACCTGGTCTGGATCGGCGTCGAAAGCGGCGACGACCCGGAATCCCTCGGGCTCGAAACCAGGATAGTTGATGATCGCGCGTCCTAGCCGGCCGACGCCGATGACGGCGGTATTCCACTCCCGGTCCAAGCCCAGGACCCGTCGCAGCTCGCCGACGAGAAAGCTCACGTTGTACCCGCGGCCCTGTTTGCCGAAGCGGCCGAAATAGCTGAGGTCTTTGCGGATCTGCGCCGGGGTTACCCCCAGCCGCGTTCCCAGCTCCCGCGAGCTTACGACCTCGGTCCCCCCGTCTCGCAACTGGGTCAATACCCGCACATACAGGGGCAGCCGCACGATCACCACCTCCGGGATGGGAACCGATCCGCCGCCGGCCGCTGTGCTCACGAGGGCGTCCCTGCCTGCGGTTGCGGAACGGGCGAGGCATCCTTGTGGGTGACGTGGATGGCGACGGTCGCCATGTTCAGGTAACGCCACTCCACCTTCATGAATCCCGCATCGCGCATTGCCCCTGCCAGCTCTTCCGCCACCGGGAAGGCATTGATCGACGCCGCCAGGTATCGGTACGCATCGCGATCGCCGCTGATCCCCCCACCGATGAGGGGGACGAGATATTTGAGGTACGGCTGGTACAGCCAGTTGAGGAGGGAGGATGGCGGGCGGGTGAACTCCAGGCACACCAGGCGTCCACCGGGCCTGAGGACCCGGTGAATCTCAGCCAAGCCGTCGTCGAGGGACACGAAGTTTCGGATCGTAAACGCGACCGCCGTTCCGTCGAAGCTATCGTCGGCAAAGGGGAGGCGCAAGGCGTCGGCGGCCACGAAACAGACTCTGTCTTGGACACCCGACGTGGCGGCTTTGCCCACGCCGATCCCCATCATGCGCTGGGAGAAGTCCAGGGCCACCACGGCTCCCGCCCGGCGCGCGAGGTACAGTGAAAGGTCGCCGGTCCCCGCCCCAACATCGAGGACCCAGTGGTCGGGTGTCGGGTCCAACATGTCCACCGCGCGTCGACGCCAAGACTGGTCGCGGCCCAGGCTCAGCACCCGGTTTCCCCAGTCGTACCGCGACGCAATCCGACCGAACATCCGGTTCACGTAGCGGGTCTTGTCGTGGTGATCGCGAAATTGCATTGATGAATTCGACGGGAGGAGACGAAAGATTGTAAAAGTTGTCACAATTCTAGCGACTTCCCTCGGGAGCGTCAACGTAGACTCGCCGGCTCCCCTCTTCCACAGCGCGTTCGGCACGAACTCGGCACTGCCGCCGCGGCCTTGCTTCGGACGGTGCAGGCTCCTCTATAATGGTGCGTCATGCACATCGGTCTCCTCCGACTAAGCCTGCGTCTGCCCGGCAACGACAACCTCAAGGGCAAACGACGGGTCGTTCACTCGGTCGTCTCACGCCTCCGGACCAAGTTCAACGTGTCGGTTGCGGAAGTCGACCACATGGACTCGTGGCAGCGGATCACGTTGGGCGTCACCTGTGTCAGCAACGATGGGCGGCACGCCAACTCGATGATCTCCAGCGTGATCCGGTTCGTCGAGAAGACTCACGGCGAGATCGAGATTCTGGACTACGAGATCGAGATTCTGGACGGACCCTAGTGCAACCGGCGGCCGGTCAACGGACTCGCCAGCTCATGAACGATAGCATCTGATGGACACCGGCGCGTTCCTGCAACACCTCCGGAGTCAAGACTGGTATCGGGGCCAGGTCGTCCACGTCGAGGATATACCGGAACGGCCGGCTCGTTATCGCGATTCGGAGCGGCCGCTTCTGCCAGACCTGGAGCGTCACCTTCAAGGCTTGGGTCTGCTGCCGCTCTACAGCCACCAGGCCCGGGCAATCGACGCGCTGCGCGCCGGCCGCCACGTGATCGTGGCGACCTCCACCGCCAGCGGGAAGAGCTTGTGCTACCACCTGCCGGTCCTGGAGTCCGTGCGGAAAAGCCGCAGCGCCCGCGCCCTGTACGTCTTTCCCACGAAAGCGTTGGCCCAGGACCAGCTCCGCAAGCTCCAAGAGCTCGGCGCGTTTCTGCCAGGCGGCCTCCGGTGCGCGACCTACGACGGCGATACGGCGCCGGAGGAGCGGGGCGAAGTGAGGCGGTCGGCCCAGGTGCTGCTGACCAACCCCGACATGCTGCACCTGGGAATTCTGCCCAACCATCAGATGTGGCGAGGCTTCTTTCGCCACCTGGAGTACGTTGTCTTCGACGAGTCCCACGTCTACCGGGGCGTGTTCGGCTCCCACGTGGCCAACGTGATTCGGCGCCTGCGCCGCATCTGCGCCCTGTATGGCGCCGCTCCCAAATTCGTCATGTGTTCGGCGACCATCGCGAACCCCGGCGAGCACGCCGAGAATCTGGCCGGGCTTCCATTTGAGGTGATCGACGACGACGGCGCACCCTACGGCGGCAAAGACTTCGTGATGTGGAACCCGCCGCTGATCGACGAGGCGAAGACGGCCCGGCGCAGCCACAACTCTGAGGCGACCCACGCGATGTCGGAGCTGGCGCGCCAAGGGGTCCGAACGATCACGTTCAGCCGCACGAGGAAGCTGGCCGAGCTGGTCTACGTGTACGTGCGGGACCGGCTGCGCGAGGACGACGCGGCCTTGGCGGAGCGAGTCAAGCCCTACCGTGCCGGTTACCTGCCGGAAGACCGGCGCAGGATCGAGCGGGAGCTTTTCGAGGGTTCGCTGGTCGCGGTCTCCGCTACCAACGCCTTGGAGCTGGGGATCGACATCGGCGACCTCGATGCCACGGTGCTCAACGGATATCCCGGAACCCAGGCCAGCGCGTGGCAGCAGGCCGGGCGCAGCGGCAGGCACGGCGAGCGGTCCTTGAGCATTCTCATCGCCGCGGACAATCCGCTGGACCAGTACTTGATGCGGCATCCGAACGCCTTCTTCGGCAAGTCCCACGAGAACGCCCTGATTGCCCCGGCCAACCCCTACGTCCTGAAACCGCACCTCCTGTGCGCCGCCTATGAGGCGCCGGTAACGCCACGGGACGAAGCCCTGTTCGGCGAGGGTTTTCTCGAGACACTCGAATACCTCCACGTCGTCGCGCGGAAGATCCTCACGGGCCAGTTGAACGCCGAGCGCCGCAGTCGCCAGAAGGGGATGGGCGTCGAATTCGCCGATCACCGGTCCTACGCGCCGGGCGACGACTTCCGCCATATCGATTGGGGCGTGTTCTTTCGAACGGAACACCTCTTTTTGAAACTCTACGAGGAAGAGGAAGATCTCCAGATCTACATTCTCCTGGATTGTTCGAAATCCATGGACTTCGGGGCGCCGTACAAGTTTCATTACGCCCGTCGTCTCGCCGCGGCGATTGGCTACTTAGGTCTCGTGAGCCTGGACCGCGTCACGGTAATACCCTTCGCTCAAACCCTCGCGCGGTCGGCGGCGGACGTGTTGCGGCTCCGCGGGAAGGGAAAGGTGTTTCGCCTTTTGAGCTTTCTCGAGGAACGCCAGGCCCGGGGGCCCACGGATCTCAAGGCGGCGCTCACGGCCCTGTCGATGAGCAAGTACAAACGCGGGCTGGTCGTGTTGATTTCGGATCTCTTCGACGATCCCGGCCTTACCGAGGCGCTGAACACCCTCCGCTTTCAGAAATTCGACCCCTATGTCATTCAGATCGTGTCGCCTCAGGAGGTGGCGCCCGAATTGACCGGCGATATCCGGCTCATGGATACGGAGACCCGGCGCGCGCGCGACGTGACGCTGACCGAGAACTTACTCGAGCGCTATCGCGCGGCCTTTGACGGGTATTGCGATTCGATCGAATCATTTTGCCATTCCAAAGGGATCGGGTACTTCCGCTGTCGAACCGATGTCCCTTTCCGGGACACCGTCGTACAACTCTTGCGGCGCGGGAAGTTGCTCCAGTGATGCGCGCGTGGTCGACCTGAACCATGGCCTTCGCGCAACCCCTGGCCTTGCTTTTTCTCGGGCTGTCGATCCCCATCGCGATGCTCTACCTAATGAAGCAGCGCCGACGCTCGGTCGAGGTGTCGACGCTCTTGTTCTGGGAGAGCGTCCTGCACGACGAACAAAGTTCCATTTCCTTCGCCCGCTTGCGCAAGCTCCTTTCGCTTCTACTCCAGATTCTCTTCGTAATCCTGTTGACCCTCGCCCTCGCCCAGCCGCTCTTCGCGCGGGACGTCCTGGGGGGCCGAAGGCATGTCCTCCTGCTCGACCGTTCCGCGAGCATGACCGTCCAGGAGAGGTCGGGGACGCGCTTTGACGAGGCGCAAAGACGGGCCCACGCCATTGTGGGCGGCATGTCCCAGGCCGATTCGGCCATGC
>JACZVV010000159.1 GCA_022572465.1 Chloroflexota bacterium | reverse complement strand
GGGGAAGCCACTCGCTGATCGTCCCCAGGCCAAGCTGAATCGTGTCGCCGTCGTTGACCAGCCCGCCCACCAGCTCGGCGAACCGTTTCGCCAACGGGGGGATATCCTTCGTCGGGGTCTTGGAGATCGTCCAGCCGGTGGGAGCCTCGTTCTCCACGAAATAGTCGAATTCGGTGACGTGAACGTAGTTCTCCCCATAGGTGCGGATCATCTTTGGGTTGACTTCGCCCATGACCTTCTTGGCGGTCTTGATGGCCATGGGCTTGTCCCAGACCGAAGCGCCGAAGCTGCAAAAGCCGTGCTCGTCGGGCGGCGAGATCTCGACCAGGTAGGCGTCGGCGCAGTAGCTGGGGTTGGCGCCGAGATCGGGGGTGCTTTCGGCCATATCGAGGTTGACGCGGAACAGGACCCAGCCGTTGTTGACGCCTTCCCGCGAGAGTCCGGTGGTGATGCCCACCTCCACCTGAAAGGAGTCGACCCACGTGGCGTCGTCGTACCAGCCGAAGTCCCGGCCCGGCTGCGGCAGGGTGACCCGCACGTTCTGGAGCTCGTTGCGCCGAGCAGCCAGCGCCAGGCCCAACGCCTGCGGCTCCCGGCCGCGGCAGAACGCCACGTGGTCGCCGGACTTGATGCCAGCAACCGCCGTCTCGGCATCGACCAAGCGGGACTCGTAGTGTCGCCGCCAATCGGCTCGGAAGTCCGGGTTCCGAAGGATGGGGAGGTCACGAACGCGGTTGAACATCGGGGCGGCTCCACGGGGTCCGAGGCTCGGGTGGCGATGGGTAGTATACGGGCCGCCGGCGAGACCCGTCAACAGGAGAGGGCGTGGTGGGGCGACCGGCCGTTCGCCCCGCCGCGCCCTCTCCTTGACACCCCAACGGGCGCGGGATAGGCTCGGTACGCCGTTTGACGGTTGGAGGTGCGGCCGGATGGTATCCCTTATGACGGGGCGCCCATGAGCGACAAAGCGATCTGCGAAAAGACGGCCATCGTCGGCATCGGCTCCAGCGACTTTCGCGCGCTCTACGGCGAGCGCGACCCCGAGCGCACCGCCGAGGATCTGGCGGTCGCGGCGGTCCGGGACGCGCTGGACGACGCCGGCCTCAAACTCGATGACATCGATGGGCTGATCACCGCGGGCGTCGGCCACTACGAGCCTTTTGGGTTTCGGTCAGGTCTGAAAGACGTGCGGTTCCTGGCCGATTACCCCTCGGGAGGCCGCATGTGCGCCATCGCCCTGGCCCACGCCGCCATGGCCGTCCATCATGGCCTGGCCAACTACGTGGTGATGTTCAACTCCGTCGTGTTCCGCTCCGCCGGCGCGCGCTTCGGCGGCAGCCCGGCGCAGGGCGGCAACCCGCCCCAGGGCAACCTGTACGATGCCATCGCGGGGATGGCATCGCCGGGCGCCCTCTACGCTCTGGCGTTCACCCGCTATCAGCACCTCTACGGCGCCACGGAAGAGCAGTTGGGCGAAATCGCCGTCGCCATTCGGAACCACAGCGTCCTGAATCCCATCGCGAGTTTGCAGCAGCACATCACCATCGACGACTACATGCAGTCGCGGTACGTCGCTCGTCCGCTGCGGCTGTTCGACTACTGTCTCATCAACGATGGCGCCGTGGCCTACATCGTCACCACCGCCGAGCGGGCCAAAGACCTGCGCCATCCGCCGGTCTATATCGCCAGCTTCGCCGAGCAAGCGACCCTGCGAGAGCATTACGTGGCCGAGGACTTCTGGTACGACGCGTGTGGCTCGATGAGGGCCGACCTGCTGGACTCCATCGGCCTCTCCATCCAGGACGTCGATTCGGTCCAGGTCTACGATAACTTCTCCGTATCGGTGCTGTGGGGCCTCGAAGGGTTCGGCTTCGCCCCCAGAGGCCAGGGGCTCGATTGGCTCAAGGGAGGCAGGATCGCCCTCGGCGGCGAGCTCCCGGTCAACACCAGCGGGGGCCTGAAGTCGTGCGGCCACCCCATCGGGGCCACCGGCGCCCGGATGGTCGCGGACATCACCGATCAGCTGATCGCCCGTCTCAACGCGATGGACCAGTAGCTACTTGATACCGACCTGCCGGAGCAAGAAGCGTAGCTCGGCGCCCAGCTCATCGATGACCGCAGCGACCGGGCGGCCACCCGAGTCGCCGGCCTTGGTGTCCTACATCAAGATCACAGGGTGCCCCGACGCGGTTTCCGCTTGCAGCAGAGCCGTCATCTTGCGCGCGTGGAGCGGCGCGACCCGGGTGTCGCCGCCACCATGACCTTCGAAATCGGCTTCTTATTCGCCATCATCGCGGTCATGGTCCTCTTCTTCCTGACCGAGAGGTTGCCGGTCGAACTGACTGCCTTCGCCGGTTTGGCGGTCCTGGCGCTCACTGGCTACGTGGAGCCCGATGAGGCCTTCCAGGGGTTTGCGTCGCCTGCGGTGATCACCATGCTCTCGGTGTTCTTCATCAGCGGAGCGCTCCTCCACACCGGCGTGGCCGACAGCGCGGGGCGTGCCATCTACGACCTCGTCGGGCCGCGCGAAAAGCTTCTGGTCGTCTGCCTGATGCTGGTCGCCGGCATTCTGTCGGCGTTCATGAACAACGTTGCGGCTACCGCCGTGTTGATGCCCGCGGTGGCGTCGTTGGCGAAGCAGGCGCGCATCGCGCCGTCGCGCCTCTTCATGCCGCTGGCCTTCGGGGCGATCCTGGGCGGCACG
>JACZVV010000084.1 GCA_022572465.1 Chloroflexota bacterium | reverse complement strand
GGGCGGAGCCCCTTTGGCGGGGGTCGAAGGGGGTGTCCCCCTTCAAGAAACAATCCCCGAAGGGGGTACCTTGAACCCCCTTGAGGGGGGTTGGGGGTGCTGATTAGCAGCTTGCTATACTGGGCGCAACCTTGGGCCGGAAATGCCGACGTGGCTCAGCCACCGGCTTAGCCGTCAGTGAATGGAGGTGGAGCACGATGGTCGTGGAGCAAAAGGCCCGCGTCGCCGTCTACGCCATGCCCGGCTGAGGCGTCTGCGAGCTGGTGAAAGAGTTCCTTTCACGCCAGGGCATCAGGTTCGACACGCGGCTCCTCACCGACCCGGTTCACCGGCGCGCGCTGGACGGCCTGGGCCGGTACCAGGCGCCCGTCACGATCATCGGCGAGGAGCAGGTGCAGGGCTACCGGCCTCCCGAGCTGCTGGCGGCTTTGCGAAGGGCCGGCCTGGTCGACGGTGGAGAGCAACAGGGGCCCGGCCCGGCCTCGAACGCCGCCCTGCGTCTGAACGCCCCGATGGCCGACGCCCTCGCCGTGACCGGGTTCCTGGGCGACGGCCTCGCGCTCTTCAACAGCAACACCGGCGGCTACCTGGGCGGCACGCTGGAGCACAGCACGGTGCCGGTGCCGGGACGGCCTATCGCCGTCGAGACGTCCCACGTGGCGGGCACGGTGGCCGTGGTCGGCTACGAGTCGGGCAGCGTGACGTTCCTCTCGCTGGAGGACGGCTCGTACCTGAATGGGGACGCCGCCGGCTCTACCCGAATGACGGGTGAGATGCCGCTCTACGCCGTGGCCCACCCGGACGAGCCGTTGCTCTACGTCAGCAACTCCGAGTCGCGAAGCGTCACGGTGTTCGACGCGGGGACCGGCGAGTACGCCTTCGGGTCGCTGGAGCGATCGGCCTTCGACGTGGACGGCCAGCCGGGAGTGATGGCCTTCAACGAGAGCCAGGGCATCCTCTACGTTCGCATGCGTGAGGGGGCGGTCATCATGCTCCGGGCGGACAGCATGGCCCCGTTGCGGGGCAGCCTGGAAGCATCGACCTTCCAGACCGGCCGCGGGCGAGGGATCGCGCTGAGTCCCGACCGGAAGGTGCTGTACATTCCCGAGGCGTTGGGTGACGCCGATGGGTTCGCCCTCTACGACGCCCTGTCGGGCGAGCCTCTGTTCGGAAGCCGCGAAAACTCGGTGTTCGCCACCGGCGCGGTGCCCTTCGCCGTCGCGGCGCATCCCACCAAGCCCATCGTCTATCTCTCGTGTTTCGGGCCGCAGGTCGTCGAGCTTCGAGACGGTCGCACCGGCGATTACCTGCTGGGGTCGCCGGAGTCGTCGTCCGTCCCCGTCGGAAGCGGCGCGCGAGCCATGATCGTCGATCCCAGGGACGACACGCTGTATGTGTCGTGCTACGACGAGAGCTCCCTGATCATGCTCGATGCCTCGACGGGCGCGCCGAGGTTCGGCGACCGCGCGGCGTCGACCAGGACGACGCTGCGCGGCCCCCGGGGAATGAGCCTCCTGGGCGTCGACGCCTCCGGGCCGCGCCATCGATGAGCGGTCCGCGCCCGCGGACGGTCGATGGCTGGCCGGTCGCGCCGGGCTCGCGAGACGTCCCGCTCATCATTGCCCACCGAGGGTAGAGCAGCGATGCCCCGGAAAACACCCTGGAGTCGTTTCAGCTCGCTCTGGATCTCGGCGCCGACGGCGTGGAGCTGGACGTGCGGCTCACCAAGGACCGGCACGTCGCGGTGATGCACGACCGCCGCGTCGACCGGACGACCACGGGACGCGGCCCTGTTGGGACGTTGACGCTGGCCGAGCTCCAGTCCCTGGATGCCGGCTCCTGGTTCGACAAGAAGTTCGAAGGGGCCCGGGCGCCGTCGCTGCAGGAAGTGTTCGACGCCACCGGCGATTCGCCCACACCGTCGTGGCCGGCTTCAACCCGTTGGCCTTGGCCGCCGTCGCTCGGATCGAGCCATCGATAATTCGCGGCTACGCGTGGACCGCGCGCCATCCGCTGCCGTTGCGACGCCGCTGGTTCGTGCCCGTGGCGCGACCCCGCTGGATGGACCCCGATATGGCCGCCTTTAGCCCCAAGCTGCTTGAGGCGTTGCACCGCGAGGGCAGGCCAGTCATGGCGTGGGACGTCGATACGGGCGGGGACCTGCGGCCGCTGAGCGCGATGAGGCTGGACGCGATCGTCACCGATCATCCCGATGGTTGGATCCGGCAAAGGGAGGAAATGCTGCAGGAGCGTTCGGCACGGCCCTCCGGGGTAGCGTGACCGACGACTTCCTGGGCGTGGAGGCGGCAATGTTCGACCGAACGGAGCTGGGGCTTGAGCAGGCGCTGCGAGGGCTTCAGGCAGGCATGGCGGAGGCGGCTGCCGACGCCGCCGGAGGCTGGCCGGCGGTGATCGCCATCGTCGACCACCAGGGCGACCTGGTCGCCTACGCTCGCCAGGACCGCTGCCTGGAGATGTCCAAATCGGTGGCGTTGCGCAAGGCCTACACCGCCGCCCTGGGCCAATCGGACACCGGCGAATATACCGAACGGGTGCTCAAAGGCACCGGCAGGACGATGGAGCAGCACCTGGGCCCGAGGGCAAGGTCCGGCGCCGGCGGTTTCGTCATCAAGCGGCCGGGCGACGGCCTCTGCCTCGGCGGAGTCGGGGTCAGCGGCGCGTCCACCGTCGAGCGAGACGAGGCCATCGGCCGGGCGTGCATCCAGGCGATGGGGGTCTGAGCGGGGCTGCCCGCCGGGAATGCGACCGGGTGTGGCGGGGGCCGGCACGGTGCTATGCTATGGAAGGCACCCGAGAGCCGGTCAGACACAACGAAAGCGAGGCGCCACCCTCTGTGAAAGTTGAATTCGCCTTCATCTGCGACTACGCCGACGCTGGGGTCAAGATCGCGGCGCTCGGAATCGGTTTCGACACCATCATGGCCCGCGAGGTCCCGGTCACGCATCCGCATTTTCATCTCGTAGCCCAATTCCGCGCCAGCGTTGCCGAGACCGGCGAGAAGGAGCTGGTCATCCGGCTGATCGACGCCGACGGCGGAGACGTGATGCCAGCGGTCACGGTAAAGATCAACGTGTCCCCTCCACCGCAAGGACTCACGGAGACGGTGGCCCGGTTGGCGCTTGGCCTCAACGGCGTTCGTTTCACCAAGTTCGGCGAGTACGCGATCCACGTGGTGCTGCAGGGGCAGGAGATCATTCGAATCCCCCTTCGAGTCACCAGGGCGCCTGCCGCGGCGACGAGTACCCCCGGGACCTAGCGATCGCTGCCAATCGATGAGGCGCGAGCAAGCCTGCTGCCGGGTCGTAGCCAGCGATCGTTCCAGGGCTACACCCAGGATCAGTTGGCGTCGAACCGCTGGTCCATCTCTCGAAGGAAGTCTTCGACCTCTGGCGCCAAAAGCGACGGCTCGTCCTTCGTTCCCTGAGCGCCCCGGGCGTCGTAGTTCCGCTCCAGCTGCTGGATCACCGGCTTCAAACGAGGGTTCTGGGCCATCGCCTTGGTGAGGTCCTGGTACTGGTGCTCGCCTTTTTTATAGTCGATGAGGTGGTCGGGCAGACCGTAAAAGGATTGGAGCACTTCCAATAGGCGCGCCGTGCCGGTGAAGTCCTCTTCGAGCTGGGCGTACTGAGGCAGGTGAACGATCACGCTGGCCGTGTCGATCCCCAGCTCCGCTAACTGGTTGGAGACCAGATAGTTGATGGTCGTCGGCCCTTCGTAGGTGCTCTGCTCGACTCGCGCGGCGTCCGCTCGCTGCCGGATGTCTTGCCCGGCCATGGAGCCGGTGACCAACAAGGGCCGCGTGTGGGGTACGGCATCGTACATCGCACCCAGGAGGGCGTAACGCTTGACGCCGAACGTCTTGAGCAACTCCACGATGGAGTCGGTGTAGTCCTCACCGAACATGTGAGGCTCCAGGAGGCGCAGGAACAGGAAGTCGTGGCCGTCTTCTCGAATGGCGTAGTTGATGAAGCTGTTGGGGACGGTGATCTGGCGCCGGCCCTCGCGCATCGATATCACCGGGCGGTACCGGGTGAAATCCAAGAAATTGCCCGGCCGGGCAAGCTTCCCGAGCTCCGTGGCGCCGAAGTGACGCTCCAGGCGGGTCAAAGCGAGGCTGCCGACACTGCCGACATCGACCCAAGGACGGATCATGGTCAGGGCGTGGGGCTCCTGGAGATCCGGCACGGGCTCATTGATTTCGAATGCGCCTATCCGCATGGGCCTATCCTCGCAGGAAGGCAACGGCAATGCAACCCTGCCTGGATGCGATTCGGTCGCCAGCCGTCGAGCCCGCGGATACCCGCTTTGGAGGCGGGCCGCCGTGGCCATCGCGGGGGCGAAAATCGCCGAGTCGTGCTTCTGGTTTGGGTTGACACGCCTACTGAAGGCTGATAGACTTTCCCCTTGGCCGATGGGCGGCTCAGCGTTGCTGTGCCCGCACGTCGCTGGAACAAGAAAATGCCGACCGTAAACCAGCTCATTCGTAAAGGGCGCAAGCCCGCGGTGAAGCGCACGAAGGCGCCGGCCCTGCGCGTTACGTATAACGCGCTTCGTAAGAAACAGAAGCGCGGCAAGGGTGCGCCGCAGAAACGCGGTGTGTGTACCCAGGTTCGCACTGTTACCCCTAAGAAGCCCAACTCGGCTCTGCGCAAAGTTGCGAGGGTTCGCCTGACCAACGGCATGGAGGTGACGGCCTACATCCCTGGTGAAGGCCACAATCTCCAGGAGCACTCGGTGGTGCTGATTCGAGGTGGCCGGGTGCCCGACCTTCCAGGGGTCCGATACCACATCGTTCGTGGGACGTTGGACGCCTCCGGGGTAGAAAACCGGAAACAGAGTCGCAGCAAATACGGGTCCAAACGGCGCACGGGCTCGGGCGGAGGCGCATAGGCGCCCGGTCCGGGTCCCAATCTCTGCTGCAATCCTGCGCCCGAGTTCAAGTTTTCTGTGGCAAAAGGCCCTGCCGTGTCCTGGTAGCCGGGGCGATACGTGGCGAACGTCATGGTGAGGAAAGAAGATCGAGGGGAGCGATGAGGCGACGACGAGCGGTACGACGACAGGTCACACCCGACTGGAAGTATCACCGGGAAGACGTGACGCGCTTCGTCCACAAGGTGATGCTCAACGGTAAGAAGTCAGTAGCCCAGCGCATCGTCTATACAGCGCTGGAAAAGGCGGAACAGGAGTCGGGACGCCCAGCGCTGGAGGTCTTCGAGCAGGCAATCAAGAACGCGACACCGGTGGTGCAAGTGAAGCCCAGGCGTGTTGGCGGCGCTACGTACCAGGTGCCCGTGGAGATCCGGCCTGAAATTCGCGCCACCCTGGCGATGCGGTGGATGGTGAACGCGGCCCGGGCCCGTACCGGGCGGCCCATGGCCGACCGGCTCAAGGCCGAGTTCCTCGACGCTGCCAGAGGGCAGGGCGCGGCCGTCAAGCGGCGTGAAGACCTGTTCCGGATGGCCGAAGCCAACCGGGCGTTCGTCCACTACCGGTGGTGATCGGGGAGACCAAAGTCCGAACGGCTCGCGGGACAAGCGGAATTGTAACGATGAACGAAGCGCAAAAACCCTTAACCAAGACCCGGAACATCGGGTTCATCGCCCATATCGACGCCGGCAAGACGACGCTGACCGAGCGCGTCCTCTACTACACCGGCCGGACCTATCGGCTTGGGGAGGTCCACGAGGGCACGACGGTGATGGACTGGATGGACCAGGAGCGAGAGCGGGGGATCACCATCACCGCGGCTGCCACCACCACGGAGTGGGACGGCCATCGGATCAACATCATCGACACGCCCGGGCACGTCGACTTTACCGCCGAGGTAGAGCGGAGCCTGCGTGTCCTGGACGGCGGGGTCGTCCTCTTCGACGCCGTCGCCGGAGTCCAGCCTCAAACGGAGACGGTATGGCGGCAGGCGGAGCGGTACAGCGTGCCGCGTATCTGTTTCATCAACAAGATGGACCGTTTGGGCGCCGACTTCCTCCGTACCGTCGATATGATCACCGATCGGCTGCGGACCAAGGTCGCCGTCATCCATCTGCCCATAGGGAGCGAGGCCAGTTTCCGCGGCGTCGTCGACCTCATCGAGAGGCGGGGATACGAGTACGAAGACGACAAGGTCCAGGAGGTCGAGGTCCCTGCTTCGATGGCGGCCGACGTCGAGCGCTTTCGTGACGAGGTTGTCGAGCGCATCGCCGAGACCGACGATGAGCTGACGATGAAGTATCTCCGGGGTGAGGAGATCACGGTCCCTGAGATCAAGGCAGCCCTGCGCAAAGCGACCATCAGCAATGCGCTGGTGCCGGCCCTCTGCGGCACGGCCCTGAAGAACAAGGGCATTCAAACGCTTCTGGACGCCGTGATCGATTATCTTCCTTCGCCCGTCGACGTTCGAGCGATCCAGGGCGTGAACCCGAAGACACTGGAGACCATGGAGCGGACGGCGGAGGCCGAGCAGCCCTTCACCGCGTTGGCGTTCAAGGTGACGTCCGATCCCTTCGTGGGCCGCCTGGTGTACCTTCGAATCTATGCGGGCAGCGCCAAGACCGGCGCCATCGTGCTGAACAGCACCCGCGATGAGCGGGACCGGCTGGGCCGGCTGGTGCGTATGCACGCGAATCATCGGGAGGAGGTCGACGAGATCTTCCCGGGAGAGATCGTCGCCGCGGTGGGGCTCAAGCGGACTCTGACCGGCGACACGCTGTGCGACCCCAGGCATCCGATCCTTCTCGAGACCATCAAGTTCCCCGAGCCGGTCATCTCCGTGGCCATCGAGCCGGCGACACGCGCCCAGCAGGACAAGATGGACGAAGCCTTGCGCAAGCTGGGCGACGAAGACCCTACGTTCCAGGTGAGGCAGGACGAGGAGACGGGACAGACGATCGTCTCGGGCATGGGCGAGCTGCACCTGGAGGTGCTGGTCGAACGCATGCGCCGGGAGTATACCGTCGAGGCACGGGTCGGCAAACCTCAGGTGGCCTACCGCGAGGCGATCACCTCGCGAGCGGTGGCCGAAGGACGCTTCGTCCGGCAGACCGGCGGGCATGGCCAGTACGGCCACGTCTGGGTCGAGGTCGAGCCTTTGGAGCGTGGCAAGGGATTCGAATTTGTCAACAAGATCGTCGGCGGCAAGATCCCACGGGAGTTCATCCGGCCGGTGGAGATGGGCGCCAGGGCGGCTCTGGAATCGGGCGTCGTCGCCGGCTATCCCCTCACCGACGTCCGGGTGACCCTGTTCGACGGATCGTTCCACCAGGTCGACTCCTCGGAGATCGCCTTCAGGGCCGCCGGCTCCATTGCCGTCCGGGAAGCGGTCCGGCGGGCCAATCCCAGGATTCTCGAGCCGGTCATGCGCATCGAGGTGGTATCGCCCGGCTATGCCCTCGGCGACATCTTGGGCGACTTGAACAGCCGCCGCTCGCGGATTTTGAACATCGAGGGCCATGGCGACACGCAGGTGGTCAAGGCCAATGTCCCCCTGGCCGAGACCTTCGGGTACGCCACGGCGCTACGGTCGCTGAGCCAGGGCCGCGCCACCTCCACCATGGAGTTCGACCATTACGCCGAAGTCCCCGCGTCTCTCGCCGAGGAGATCATGGGCAAGGTGAAGGTTCTGAGCAACTCGGGAGCTAGGTCATGACGACGAAGCAACGAATCAGGATTCGAATCAAGCTCAAGGCCTTCGACCATCGCATCTTGGACCAATCTGCGGTGCAGATCGTCGAGGCCGCCGAGCGGACCGGCGCGTCGGTCATCGGACCGGTCCCGCTGCCCACCGATATCAAACGCTTCACCGTCATCCGGTCGCCCCATGTCGACAAGGACTCCAGGGAGCAGTTCGAGATGCGCACCCACAAGCGCCTCATCGACGTTCTGGAGCCGACTTCGAAGACCATCGACGCTCTCACGCGGCTCAACCTGCCGGCCGGCGTCGACATCGAGATCAAGCTGTAGCAACGCCATGGATACGGGAATCATCGGCAAGAAGCTGGGCATGACCCAGGTGTTCGCGGAGGACGGCCAGGCCGTGCCGGTAACGGCCATCGAAGCGGGCCCGTGCACCATCGTGCAGGTCAAGACCCAAGAGAACGATGGCTATCAGTCGGTCCAGCTGGGCTTTGGGTATAACAAGCGGCTGAACAAACCGAAGACCGGCCACCTCAAGGGACTGGGCTCGTTCCGGACCCTTCGCGAGTTTCGGGTCGACGATCTCGGCAGCTATGAAGTGGGCCAGCAGATCGACGTGAGCATCTTCTCCGAAGGCGACATCGTGGACGTGACGGGCAAGTCCCGCGGCATGGGGTTCGCCGGGGGCGTCAAACGCCACCACTTTCACGGCGGCCCCAAGACTCACGGCCAATCGGACCGTCATCGAGCGCCGGGGTCCATCGGCGCGGGCACGACGCCGGGCCGAGTGCTGAAGGGACTCCGCATGGCCGGCCATATGGGAAACGAACGGGTGACCACCCAGAACTTGAAGGTTGTCCGGGTGGATGCCCAGCGAAACCTGCTCCTGATCCGGGGAGCGGTTCCCGGGGCGAAAAACGGTCTCCTCATGATCCGCCATGCTCGGAAAGCCCCCAGGAAAGAGGCGTAGCAGGGGTCATGGCTATCAAGGTGCAGGTCAAGGACATCGAAGGCGCCGAGGTCGAGACCATCGATCTGAAGGAGTCGGTCTTTGGCGTATCGATGAATGAAGCGGTGGTGCACCAGGCCCTGGTCTGGCAGCGGGCCAACGCGCGGCAGGGCACCGCCAGCGCCAAGACCAGGGGCGAAGTAGCCGGGACGACCCGCAAACCCTGGCGTCAGAAGCACACCGGCCGTGCCCGAGTCGGCACCCGAATGTCGCCCCTGTGGCGTCATGGAGGCGTCGTCTTCGGTCCCAGTCCGCGGGACTTCTCCCAAAAGATGCCCCGGAAGATGCGCCGCCTCGCCATCCGCTGCCTTCTCTCGAGCAAGCGTGAGAACGGCGAGCTGGAAGTGCTTCGAGGCCTGGACCTTCCGGACGGCAAGACCCGGCACTTCAAAGGAGTGCTGGCCGCACTCGACGTCAGCGGCAGCGTGCTGGTGGTCACCCGGGAGTCCAACGAGAACGTCATCCGCTCGGCGAAGAACCTGAAGGGCGTCAAGACCCTCCGCGCCAGCCTGCTCAACACCGGCGATCTGCTGCGCTATCATCACCTGATCATGACCGTCGATGCGGTCCGCGTCGTCGAAGAGCTGTGGGACGGCGTGGGCATCGACCGCAAGCGCATCCCCGAAGCGGCGGGCCCTGTCCTGACGGAAGAGCCGCCGCCCGCCGAAGAGGCGCAGCCGGCTGTCGCGGAGGAGTCCCCGCCAGCGGCCGTCGCCGTCGAGGAGCCGGCGTCTGCGGCAGTGGAAGAGGCTCTCAAGACAGAGGAGGCCCCGGCGCCGAGGCGTGCCCCGGCGCGACGCCGGAAGGCGGCGAGAGAACCCGAGGCCGCTGAAGCCGACAAGGCGGATAAGCCCGAGAAGCCCGCTCCAGCCAGGCGCCGGGCAACGGCGCGAAAGCCCAAGGCCGAAGCAACTGACGAGCCGGACCAACCCGACGCGCCGAAACCGGCTCGAAAGACCGCCACACGAAGCCGTAGCGCGCGAAAGAAGGCCCAGGAATGAGGCTCTTCGAGGTCATCAGGCGGCCGATCGTGACGGAGAAGAGCACCAACCTCGCCGAGGGCGGCAAGTATGTGTTCGACGTGGCCACCGACGCGAACAAAGCCCAGGTGAAGGAAGCGGTGCAGGTGGCGTTCGGAGTCGGGGTGACGCAGGTCAACGTGATGAGGGTCCGAGGCAAGATGAAGCGCTTTGGCCGCAAGCCCACGGCGCAGCGTTCGTGGAAGAAGGCCGTGGTGACCCTAAAAGAGGGCGACACCATCGATCTGTTCGAGAGCACGTAGATCATGGCGCTTAAAAAATTCAAGCCTACTTCGCCGTCCCGGCGCAACATGACCGCCGCGTCGTTCGAAGAGATCACCAAAAGCTGGCCGGAAAAGTCGCTGCTCAAGGCGAGGATGAAGAACCACGCCGGGCGCAACGCACGCGGGAAGATCACCGTCCGCCATCGCGGCGGGGGTTTCCGCCGCAAGCTACGGGTGATCGACTTCAAGCGCAACAAGCTCGGCGTGCCCGGGCGGGTCATCGCCGTGGAATACGACCCGAACCGCTCGGCGCGGCTGGCCCTGGTCCAGTACGTGGATGGCGACAAACGATATATCCTCGCGCCCCTGGGCCTGGGAGTCGGCGACAACGTGCAAGCCGGGCCCGGCTCGGAGATCAAGCCGGGCAACGCTCTGCAGATGAAGCTCATTCCCACAGGAACGCGGATTCACAACATCGAGATGTACCGGGGCAAGGGTGGCCAGATGGTGCGGTCGGCCGGCACGTCGGCCCAGCTCCTGGCGAAGGAGGACCGTCACGTCCTGCTTCGCCTGCCTTCGGGCGAGACGCGGCGTTTCGACGCCGAGTGCATCGCCACCATCGGGCAGGTCGGCAACCTGGACCACAAGAACATCAAGCTGGGCAAGGCCGGCCGGACCCGTCATCGCGGTCGACGGCCTCACGTCCGGGGAGTCGCCATGAACCCGCGCGACCATCCCCACGGCGGCGGCGAGGGGCGCTCCGGCATCGGGATGCCCGGCCCCAAATCACCATGGGGCAAGCCGACGCTGGGCTACAAGACCCGCCGGAAGAAAAAGAGCTCTGCGATGATCGTGAAACGCAGGAAGTAAGGGGGGTTCGTTGACCAGATCGACCAAAAAAGGCCCCTATGTTCATCCCAAGCTCCAGAAAAGGGTCGACATCGCGGTGCGGTCTCAGCAGAAGATCGTGATCAAAACGTGGTCCCGTCCATCGATGATCATGCCGCAGATGGTGGGACTCACCATCGCGGTGCACGATGGGCGGCGGCACGTTCCGGTCTTCATCACGGAGAACATGATCGGCCACCGGCTGGGCGAGTTCGCCCCAACGCGGACCTTTCGAGGTCACGTCGCCAGGTCCCGGTCCGAACGCACGTCGGGCGTGAGGCGGTAACGGGCCGATGGAAGTGCGAGCCATAGCCAAGAACATCTCGGTGTCGCCGAAGAAGCTCCATCGGATCGTGGACACCGTCCGTGGCAAGTCCGTCGGCGAGGCGTTGCTGATCTTGCAGTTCCTACCGTCGCCAGCGGCCCATGAAGTGGCCAAGGTGGTGAAGTCGGCGGCGGCGAATGCGGAGAACAACTTCCAGATGGACCCGGAGCGGTTGCGCATCGTCGGCATAACGGCCGACGAAGGCATGAAGCTGAGGCGTTTCCAGCCCATGGCGCGGGGCCGCGCGGGCAGCGTGCACAAACGCCACAGCCACATCACGGTCGTCGTGGACCACGAGGAGGTCAAGAATGGGTCGTAAGGTACATCCCATCGGCTTCCGATTGGGGACGATCCGCGACTGGCAGGCCAAGTGGTTCGCGTCTAAAAAAGAGAACTTCCGCGAGATGCTGCTGGAGGACGTGAAGTTCCGCGCCAGTATCTGGAAGAAGTACCACGATGCCGGCATCGCCCGCATCGAGATCGAGCGTGGGGCCCACGAGGTGGTGGTGACCATCCACACCGCGCGGCCTGGCATCGTGATCGGTCGCGGCGGACAGCGGGTCGAAGAGATCCGCCGGGACCTGGAGACCGCCAGCAACAAACGCGTGCGCATCAACATCATGGAAGTGCGGCAGCCCGAGCTGGACGCCTTCCTGGTCGCGAGAAACGTGGCCGACCAGATCGAGCGCCGGCTTTCGTACCGGCGGGCGGTCAAACAGGCGGTGACCCGGACGATGCAGGCAGGCGCCAAAGGCATCAAGATAGCGGTGTCCGGACGGCTGGGCGGCTCCGAGATCGCCCGCCGGGAGAAGGCGCTGGACGGTCAGGTGCCGCTGCACACCATCCGGGCCGACATCGATTACGGCCTGGCGGAAGCTCGGACCACCATGGGCCAGATCGGCGTCAAAGTGTGGATCAACCGAGGCGAGATTCTGCCCAAACCGAAAGCGCGCGAGGCCGAGCTCGAGCCCGGCGACACTGGCTTGGGCGCCATGGAGCATCGCGAGGAACCAGTAGGAGAGCAGGCTGATGCTTCAGCCCAAACGAGTTAAGCATCGAAAGGTCCACCGGGGCAAACTCCGGGGCATGGCCCGCTCCGGCCATACGCTGATGGTTGGCGAGTACGGGCTCAAGGCGATGGAGTCGCACTGGATCACAGCGCGGCAGATCGAGGCGGCGCGGCGTGCGATCACCCACCACATTCGCCGGGGAGGCGACATCGCTATCCGGATCTTCCCGGACAAACCGGTCACGTCGAAACCGCTGGAGACCCGTATGGGGAGCGGCAAGGGCGCCGTCGATTTTTGGGTTGCCGTGGTCAGGCGGGGTAGGATGATGTTCGAGCTCTCCGGGGTCCGCGAGGATATTGCCAGGCAGGCGATGCGGAGGGCCGGCGCCAAGCTGCCGATCAAGACGCGGTTCGTGACCCGGGCCGATCAAGGGGTTTGGGCGGGATAAGCAGCGATGCGTATCGAAGAGATCCGTAACATCGGCACCGACAACCTGCTCCAAGAGCTGGAGGGCTCGGAACGCGAGCTCTTCAACCTTCGCTTTCAAAAGGCGACGCAGCAGCTGAGCGACACGACGGGACTTCGGAAGACCAGGAGAAACATCGCGCGGATCAAAACCGTGCTTCGAGAGCGCGAGCTGGCCGCGAAGGCCCAGGCAGACGCCCAGAAAGAGGCCGCCACGCCATGACGACGCAGCGAACCCGAAGGAAGACCCGGGTCGGCATCATTGTCAGCGACAAGATGGACAAGACGCGCGTCGTGGCGGTGCATTGGAGCCGCACCCACCGGCTCTACAAACGGGCAATGCGGCGAGTGACCAAGTTCAAGGCCCGCGACGAGGAGAATTCGACTCGAGAGGGCGACACCGTCCGTATCGTCGAGACACGGCGTCTCTCTCGTGACGTACGCTGGCGCATTTCCGAAATCCTGTCGCGCGGCGAGGTCGTCGAGATCAGGCCAGAAGAGGTCGGCGAGACGCTGATCGAGGAGATGGATCAGATCGCCGCTCCCGTCCGTTCGCCGGAGGCTGAGGCTGAGCCCGTCGAGGCGGCAGAGGACGAGGCGCCAGAGGCAAAGGCTGAGGCTGAGCCGGTCGAGGCGGCCGAGGAAGAGACGCCAGAGGCTGAG
>JACZVV010000083.1 GCA_022572465.1 Chloroflexota bacterium | reverse complement strand
CCACCAACAACGTCGCCAAAATCTTCGCCGCGGTCCCGTTCCTGACGGTACCCAACTCGCTCATATGCGTGTCCCTCTGAACAAGCTGAAGGGTATGTCCTCCCACGCCCGACCGTGGGAGATGATGCAGGTGGGGCCGGCGACGGTGGTGACGATGATGGTCCAGGACGACCCGTCTTCGTTCCTGAAGACCTCTAGCACCAAGCCATCCTCGCTCAGGGCCATGGACACCCGGGCTTCCTGGAACCGCCCCGCCAACCAGTCGACGACGTCCTGGCGGTTGGCATAGCAGTGCCGGGAGGCGGATGCCGGGAGGCCGAGCATGAAAAAGGCGGCCACGAAGGCCGCCAGCAATGGGAGCCCCAGAAGTCGATGGTTTTTAGGGCGCCGTCTCGGAGGGCGCATGGCAAATCCTTCTTGGTTTCAGGACATCGTGGCCTTTGTGTCGCCGACGTCGGCTTGGGTGAGGAAGCGCTTACACTCTGAGTTCTTCGCGATCTTGTCTTTGCTTAGTTTCTAATCCGCGATCAGGGCACTCTCGCCTTCATGTTCGCGACTAGGTCATCGCGCGTTATCCCCTTTGCTGCGGCGAGCTCCTCGATCAGCGCGGCGAACACCGGGTCCGCCATGCGCTCATCAACCGGGTGTATCACCGGGGTCAGCTTGGTCGGATCATCCGCCGCGATCACGTTGTCGAGGGCCGCGTTCTGCGCCGCCGTCAAATTCTCGCGTCCACCTATCCTTCCGTCCGCGTCCCAGGTAAAAGGCAGCCCGCCGAGGCCCGCCGCCCTTATCTCGTCTCCGAAAGTTTCTCCTAAAGCCATCTTATCCTCTCGTAATTGCCCGAAGCTGTAAGTCCTCCCACGTCGAGGTATCAGCGCCAGATGAATTTCTGCCCTGTAAGGATATGTCGTGCTTGCCCTCGCTGAGGAAGGCTGCGTGTCCCACCGTCACGTCACCCCAGAAACCTGACGTTTCTGTTGAATGTTGAGTTTCGTTTCCGACGCCAGAGCCATCTAACCGTAGTTGTGAAACGACCGTTCGCGCCGCCACATCAACCTTAGCCGCCCCACCAACGTCCATCCGCACGGCTTCATCCGCCCAGGTCACGAACTCTGCCTGATTGCTCGAATCGCGCGCAATCCATTCGTGCGGGATATGCTTATACCGAAAATACGCCCGGACCTTTAATGAGTAGGGCGACAATTCCACACCAAAGAGGCGATAGGGTTGAGCCATAGCGTTATCTCCAAGGGCGTAGCATTCCGGTCTCTGTGTCGAACGCTCTTTCCTCCGGGCGGAGGTGAATGCTTCGTCCCTATAATCTATTTCCCATTAAATTTGGGGGCGCGTTTCTCTAGGAAAGCTGTAATGCCTTCTCGCCCATCCTCGGTCTTGGCCCGTGCGGCAATGGACTGGGTTTCGTTTTCCATCTGAGTTTCAAGCGTTTCCGTCCAGCCACTATGCAGCAGCCGTTTGGCTCCGCCAAAAGCGCCCGTCGGCCCCTGCGCCTGGGCTTCGCCGGGAGTTCCGGCATCGAAGGAATCAGCCACCGGTCGCGCCACCGACGCGTCGTGCAACCGGCCGCGCACCGCGTGGCGCAGCGCCGAGAATGCTAGCCCTTCGTCTCGAAACCGGACCTCGGCCTTGGCCGGGTGGACGTTGACGTCGGTCTGAGAGGGGTCGATGCTCAAATCCAGGACGGCGATGGGGTATCGGCCCACCATCAGCAGGCCCTCGTACGCATCGATGACCGCGAACGTCAGAGGCCGGCTCTGGACCAGGCGCCGGTTGACGAACAGCGTGATATAGCTGCGGTTGGCCCTGGTCAGGCCCGGCGGGCTGGTCATCCCCGTGACCTCGACGGCGACGTCGCCGATACCCTCCCGGTGGTCGACCTCCAGCATCGCCTGGGCCGTCTCCAGGCCGTAGAGCTGGGCCAGGGCGTCGCGCAGGTCGCCGCTGCCCTGGGTGGCGAATACCCGGCGGCCATCGATGGACAGGGCAAAGCCGACGCTGGGGAAGGCCAGGGCGTAGTGGCTCACAACGGAGGTGATCCGGCTGGCCTCGGCGGCGTTGGACTTGAGGAACTTGAGGCGCGCCGGCACGTCCCGGAAGAGGTTGCGCACCGTCACCGACGTTCCCGGCGGGGCGCCCCGCGGCCCTTCCTCTTCGACGCGGCCGTTGACCACGCGGACCCACTCCCCGCCCGTGGCCTCGGCAGTCCGGGCGACCATGGCGACGTCGGCCACAGCGGCGATGCTGGCCAGCGCCTCGCCCCGGAAGCCCAACGTCGTCACGCGCTCCAGGTCATCGTAGTCGCTGATCTTGCTGGTGGCGTGGCGTTCGAAGGCGGCCTTGATCTGGTCCGCGGGGATGCCCACGCCATCGTCGACCACCCGAATCAGGCCCACGCCGCCCGCGCGGACCTCGACGACGATCTTGGCCGCGCCGGCGTCCAGCGAGTTCTCGATCAGCTCCTTGGCGACGGAGACCGGGCGTTCGACGACCTCGCCGGCGGCGATTCGCGCGACAACGTCGGCGGACAGCCCTTGGATTGACATGGCGCCGGCGCTCCCTCTAGCCATCACCGTTCCGGGCCTTCTCTTGGAGCTCGAAGAGCTTGGTGATGGCCTCGAGCGGCGTCAGCGACGCGACGTCGAGTCCGGCCAGGGCCTCCGACAGCTCGGAGCGTCCGCCGAAGAGGGGTATCTGGGGCGCCGGGGCGGCCTGAGGCTTCGCCGCCCTGCCACGGCCCTTAGGCCGGGACTGCTCCAGGGTGCTCAGGACGTCCTGGGCTCGCGCCACGACCTGTTTGGGCAGCCCCGCAAGCCGGGCCACGTGCACTCCGTAGCTCTTGTCGGCGCCGCCGGGCACGATCTTGTGGAGAAAGACAACGTCTCCGCCCTCCTCGGCCACGGCCACGTGATGGTTGCGCAACCGTGGCAGTGTTCGCGACAGCTCCGTGAGCTCGTGATAGTGGGTGGCGAAGAGGGTCTTGGACCCGAGCCTGGGGTGGTTGTGCACGTACTCGGCGACGGCCTGGGCGATGGCGAGGCCGTCGTAGGTGCTCGTCCCACGGCCGATCTCGTCCAAAATGATCAGCGAACGGGCCGTGGCGGCGTTCAGGATGTGGGCCGTCTCCACCATCTCCACCATGAAGGTCGACTGGCCAGTGGCCAGGTCGTCCTGGAGCCCCACGCGGGTGAAGATGCAGTCGACGATCCCGATGCGGGCCGCGTCGGCGGGCACGAAGCTGCCGATCTGGGCCATGAGCACGATCAGCGCAACCTGGCGAAGATAGGTCGATTTCCCGCCCATGTTGGGCCCGGTCAGGATGATGACCTGGGCCTCGCTGTTGGACAGGTCGGTGTCGTTGGGGACGAACGTCCCCAGATCGACGTTGCGCTCCACTACGGGGTGGCGGCCGTTGACGATGTGGATCTCGTCGCCGTCGCTCAGCACCGGGCGGCAGTAGTTCTGCCGAACGGCCACCTCGGCCAGGGCGGCGTAGAGGTCGATCTCCGCCACGGCGGCGGCCGTCGACAGCACCTGCTCGGCCCCGCCCGACACCTGCCGGCAGACCTGGCGGAACAGGCTCGCTTCCAGCTCCTGCATCCGCTCCTGAGCGTTGAGGATCAGCGACTCCTGCTCCTTGAGCTCCGGCGTGATGTACCGCTCGCCTCCAACGAGGGTCTGTTTACGCACGTAATCGTCTGGGACCTGGGGCATGTTGGCCTTGCTGACCTCGATGTAGTAGCCGAAGACCCGGTTGTAGCCCACCTTAAGCGACTTGATGCCCGTGCGCTCTCGCTCCCGGCGTTCCAGGTTGGCGAGGTACGAGCGGGCGTCGCGGGAGGCGTTCCGCAGATCGTCCAGCTCCTGTTGGAATCCCGGCCGGATGGCGTCGCCGTCGGCAATCGAGGCCGGAGGGTCGTCGGCCAAGGCTTCACGAATCAAGTCGACGGTCTCCGTACAGGGCTTGAGCCGGCTCACGACATGCTCCAGGGGGCCGGACGCACCCTCTTCCAGCGCCGCCCGCAGGTCCGGGACCAGCTCCAGGCTGTGGCCAAGGGCCACGACCTCGCGAGGGCCGGCGATGTTCGAGCGGATGCGGTTGATCAGGCGCTCCAGGTCGGAGACCTTGGCTACCAGCGAGGCCGCCTTGCCTCGCGGAAGGGGCGCGTCGACGAACCACGCCACCGCGTCCAGCCGCCGGTCCAGGGGCTCGCGCTCCAGCAGGGGTTGACTCAGCCACCGGCGGAGCAGGCGTCCGCCCAGTGCCGTCCTGGTGACATCGAGAACGCTCAGGAGCGACTGGTCGGCGGCGCCCCACCGTCCGCCTTGGAACAGCTCCAGGTTTCGCCGCGTCTGAGGGTCCAGGGTCATGTGGCCGCTGGTCGAGTAGGTGGAGAGGCTGGAGATCTGCCCCAGGGCCGCTTTCTGCGTGTTGCCCAGGTACGCCACCACGGCGCCGGCGGCCCGGATAGCCAACGGAAGCCGTTCGCAGCCGTAGGCCTCCAGCGTAGCGACACCGAAGTGACGCATCAGCAGCTCTCGCGCCTCGTCGAGATCGAACAGGTTGGCATCCAGCACAGTGGTGGGCCTTCCGTCGCGGCCGTCCAGAGGCTCCAGGCCCGCGGGGACCAGCAGCTCAGCCGGGCCGATGCGCTCTAGCTCCAGCTCCAGCTCATCGGCGGGCAGCTGCGCGACGGCAAACTCGCTGGTGGTGATGTCCACGTGGGCGATGCCGGCCTGGCCGTCTTCCGCCACCACCGCCGCCAGGTAGTTGTTGGCGTTCTGGTCCAGCAGGCCCGGCTCGACCACGGTGCCGGGGGTCACCACCCGCACCACCTCGCGGTCGACCAGTTCCCGGCCCTCCGTGGGATCGGAGGTCTGCTCGCAGATGGCGACCTTATGGCCGGCATCGATCAGCTTGCCCAGGTATTTGTCCAGCGCATGATGGGGAATGCCCGCCATGGGCACCCGCTTGCCCTTGCCCATCCCCCGGGAGGTCAGGGTGATGCCGAGGACGCTGGATGCGATCCGGGCGTCGTCTTCGAAGGTCTCGTAGAAGTCGCCGAGACGGAACAGCAGCAGGATTTCAGGATACTGCCGCTTGATCTGAAGATACTGCCGTCGAAGAGGCGAGATGGACATGGCCGCGCCGGGTGCGGGGCCATTGTAACCCACTCACCCCTGGGAAGGAACGGTTTGGTGACACGAAAAAACAAGGGGGCGTCCATGGGACGCCCCCTCTACGCTGAATCCTCCAAGAAGCGTTAGTTTTCCTCGGGGGCGAGCCAGACGATCTCCAGTCTGGCCCTGTAGCAGTAGGCCCCGGGGCATATGGCGCTGTAATTCCGCATTCGAGGCGACCATGCCGTCCAAGCCCCGGCCCAGCCAATCTTGGGATACCAGTTGGCGGTGGTCAGGATGTACCGCTGGAGATCTAGAGCGATCTCCCTGCGTTTCACGGGATCCGTCGTACTGCTTTGTTCCAGGTACATCTCATCCAATTTGGGATCGCTGAATTTGCCGTAGTTCTCAGCGGCCCCGGTTGGGTAGTAACGGCCCAGGACGAAGTCCGGGTCGTCCGCGATGGCCGATGCCGGGACGGCGTAGAGGTCATAGTCTGCGCTGCGGCGGCGGGGGGTAAACTCCGCCAGGGTGGGAAGGTCCAACTCGACCTTCAGCCCGGCCTGCCTCCACGTTTCTTGTTGGAAAACGGCATCGTCCAGGTAGGTCGGGATTGTCAGGACCATGAATTTGAACTCGAACGAGTCGTAGTCCACCCCCGCGGCGTCGAAGAGCGCCCGCGCTTCCGCTATACGCTCCGGGGTCACGGGCCCGGTGTTGATCAGCTCGCTGGTCTCCTGGTCCGTCAGACCCCACCGTCCTTGAAGGGACGGCGGCAACAGCGGGCTAGCCCCCGAGTGGCCGTAGCCGGGGTACCGGGTGAGCATGAAGCCGGGCCGGTCCACCAGGAGGTCCAGGGCTCGGCGAATCCGCACGTCATCGAAGGGCGGTTTGTTGTTGAAGCCGTACATGCGCCATGAGCCGAAGCCCGTGCCGTAGGTGTAGTTGGGGAACTGCTCCTTGATCCGGTCAATGCTTTCGTTCAGGATGCCCGGGTCCAGGTAGTCCGCCTCCAGGAACCTACCGGTGCGAAAGGCAGCAAACGCGGTGAAGGAATCGACGATGATCTCGAAGTCGATGCCGTCCAGGTAGGGCAGCTTGCCCCCGAACTTGTCGGTCTTGAAGTAGTCCTCGTTTCGCCGGACCTGTATCCTGACGTCCGGTTTGTGGTCCTCGAAGCGGAATGGGCCGGTGCCCACCGGCGGGTTCTGAGGATCCTTGGGGTACAGCGGGCCGAGATGCTCTGGATAGATGACGGCAAAGAGGGAGGACAGACTGTTCATAAACGCTCCGGCAGGCCGTTGCAGGCGGATGCGAAGCGTCCGGTCATCAGGCGCGTCCATACTCTCCACGTAGGGAGCGAAGGTGTCTTTCTGATGGCTGATGTACCCGGTGTCGATGACGCCCCGGATCCGATCGTAGGAGAAAATGACGTCGGAGGCTTTGAACGGCGTCCCATCGTGGAAACGGATCCCGCTGGCGTAATTGAGGGTGTAGAGGAGACCGTCGTCGCTAATGGTCCAGCTCTCCGCCAGGTCCGCCTTGAACTTGGACGGTTCCAGCTCGTCCAGCATCAAGGAGCCGTTGAGCATCGTCGGCATGACCTTGATTTCAATCATCCCGCCTGCCCAATGGGAGTCCCAGCCCCGTCCCTGGGTGATGCCCTGCTGCAACCGGACCAACAGGATGCCCCCACGAAGGGGCCGGTCTTCTTCGGGAATAGGAGTCGCGGTAGGCTGGGGCGTTGGGGTCGGCAATTGCGTTGCCGTGGGCGCGGGAGCCTGCGTGGGAGTTACGGCGGTTGCCGTAGGCGTCGCCGCAACAGACGGCGCCTTGGTAGGCGTGGGCTCGCCCCCACCGCCACAAGCGGTGATTACCAGGGCAACCACGGCGAAAATGACGAGAATCGACGCGACCGGTACTCGTTTCCTCATAGTTGGCCCTCCTGAGTCGGTGACCCACGGCGATTTCATGAGAAAGAATACCGGACTATAGACACCCCCGAGAAGGTTTGTCAACCTTCCTGGCGGCTCCAGACCTCGGGAGCGCCGGTACGCCACAGATCGCACCGGATGCAGCGTCGGGCTTCGGCGACGGCGTCTTCCTTGCCGTACCCCTGCTCCACCAGAGCGAAGCTCTTGGGCCGGCCGTCGATCGCAATGCGGGGCATGGCTCGAGCGCCCTTGCCCTGACCCGCCAAGGCGGCCGGCATCGCCATCTCGGCTCCCAGCGCCGGAGCGAAGGTCTCGGAGATGTCGCCGTCGCCGCCGAGCCTGCGGTCGATGCTCGACGCGGCCTTCTTTCCCTGGGCCATGGCCTCGACGATGCTGTCCGGGCCGGTGACGGCGTCGCCCGCGGCGAAAATCCCCTCGCGGCTCGTCATCAACGTCTCGCGGTCGACCTTCAGAAATCCGTCGCCACCGAGGGCCAGGCCCCAGGCCGACGGGACGTTGGGCCGCTGGCCGGCGGAGACCAGCACGGTGTCGGCCTCCAGCGTAAAGCCGCTACCGGGTTCCGGCGTCATCCGCGATCGACCGTAGGCGTCGGTCTCGACCACCGCCAGGCGCTCCATGCTCACCAACAGGAATTCTATCGCCTCTTTCGAGGCCGGCGATGGCGAAGGAGCCGCCAGGGCAATGCTCACGGGGCGCTGCATGGCCAACACCTCCACACCTTCGTCGACGGCCGCACGTATCTCGAAGTCGTGGGCGGCAGCCTCATCCTCGGGACCCGGCACGATGACCCGCACCGTCTCGGCGCCGAGGCGGAGGGCGCAGCGCGCGCTGTCGATCGCCACGTTGTTGCCGCCGAAGATGACGACCCGGCGCCCGATCGTCCAGGGCTTGCCCAGATTAACGTCCCGAAGGAAGTCGGCAGCGGCGCCGACACCGGGCAGGTCCTCGCCTTCGATCTCCAGGCGGAGGGCGAGTCCGTGGCCGATGGCGAGCAGCACGGCGTCGAACTCCCCGGCCAACGCGTCGAGGGACTCGACCCGCACGCCGGCGCGCAGCTCGACCCGGGTCGCGGTGATCTCCTCGACCTCCTCACGCAGCCAGTCCCGCGGGACCTTGTACTCGGGCAGCCCGATGCGAAGCTGTCCGCCAAGCTCAGGCATGGCGTCGAACAGCGTGACCGCGTGGCCCAACCGGCTGGACAGGTAGTAGACAGCCGTCAGTCCCGCGGGGCCCGAACCGACGACGGCGACCCGCTTGCCCGTCGCCCGCGCCACCGGCTTGGGCCGGCCGTCGCGTCCATCCCGGGCGTCGCCGTGCTCGACGGCGGCCCGCTTGATCGCGTTGATGGCCACCGGCTCCTCCATGATGCCGCGGCGGCACCAGGACTCGCACGGCCGGTAACAGATCATCCCGCAGGCCATGGGCAACGGTATCGATTCGCGGACGACGGCGTGAGCTTCGGTGAACTTCCCCTGCTCCACGTAGCCGATGTAGCGGGGGATGTCGATCCCCGCGGGACACGCCGCGACGCAGGGCGCCGGCAGCCGCATGGAAGCGTCGTAAGCCAAGGGGATGCCCAGTCCTGGCCCGCTCAGCCGGCGGCCTTCTCGATGCGGACAGGGTAGCGTTTCGCCCGCGTGAACATGACCAGCGGTCCAGGCGTCTTCTGGTTCCAGACGTCGGTAACCATGTTGTATTGGGGCATCGTCACCAGCACCGTCCCTTCGGGCGCGCGACCGTTGACGCGGGCGTTGGCCACCAGCGTGCCCATCGCGCTGACCAGGTTGATCCGCTCGCCGTCGGCGACGTCCAGGCGTCGAGCGTCGGCGGCGTTCAGCTCCGCCAGGTTCTGGTACCCCAGCTCTTTCACGCCCATGATCTCCCGGGCGACACTGGCGAGGGCGATGAGGGTGTCGGGGCGGCCGGCTGAGTCAGGCCAGCTTAACGGGCGGAACCGGCCCCGGCCACGAGGGAACCGCTGGGAATAGGGACTGCCCGTGCCCGGATGCTCCGCGTCGGGGCAGGGCCACTGCAGGCCATCGGCTTCCAGGCGGCGATAGGACATGCCGCCGTAGGCCGGGACCAGACGCGCGATCTCGTCGAAGACCTCCGACGCCCCAGCGTAGTCGAACTTCTCGGCGCCCATCTTGCGAGCGATCTCACAGACGACTTGCCACGCGGGCCGCGCCTCGCCCATGGGCTCGACGGCCCGGCGAACCCGCTGCACCCGTCGCTCGAAGCTGGTGTAGGTGCCGTCGCGCTCGGCGAAGGTCGTGGCCGGCAACGCCACATGGGCGTGGGACGCCAGGTCTCGCAGGAACACTTCGTGGACGACCAGAAACTCCAGCTTGCCCAGGGCTTCGGCAAGCTCGCCGTCGGGGTCGGGGAGGACTTGGTTCTCGCCCAGGAGCACCATCGCCTTGATCTTGCCGGCGTTGATGGCCGCGAGCGTCTCCGGCAGCCCCAGGCCCGGTGTGTTGGGGACGCGGTCGCCCCACGCCTCGCGGAAACGCAGCCAAGCGCCGGCGGAGGTCACCGGCACGCCGCCGGGGAACATCGCGGGACGGCACCCCATGTCGGCGGCGCCCTGGCTGTTGTTCTCGCCAAGCATGGGAAACACCCCAGAGCCCGGTCGACCCACGTTTCCGGTCAGCAGCGCCAGGTCGGCCACGGCAACGCTGAGGGCCGGCGATTCGCCGGTGAGCGAAGGGCTGAACACGAAGACGCCGGGCTTGTGGGCCGCCAGCAGCCGGGCCACCTGGGTCATCTGGGCCGCCGGGACCCCGGACAGCGATTCCGCGGCCTCCAACGTGAAGGGGCCCAGGGAGTCGCGCAGCGCGTGGAGCTGCTCGCAGCGGGAACCGATGTACTCATCGTCCGCCAGGCCTTCGTCCACGATGGCCCGGGCGATGGCGCCCAGCACGGCCACCTCGGCGCCGGGACGACAGACCATCTTCTCGCTGGCCTGCAGACCCAGCTCGGTATCCCTCGGGTCCAGCACGACCAGGTGGGCCCCGCGCCGGACGGCCTCCTTCACCTGGAGACCGGCGACGGGATGCTCGAACGTGAGGTCGGAATCGACCACGAACACCAGCCGGGCCTCCCGCAGGTCGGTCAACGACCCGGTGGCGGCGGTCGCGCCGAACGCTTCGTCCAATCCCGCCAGCGCCGACGGCGGGCAGAGGGGATCGATAAAGTCGATATTGGAGACGCCGAGGACGGCGCGGCCAAGTTTCTGGAGCAGGAAGTTGTCCTCGTTGGCGACCTTCGGCGACCCCACGAGAGCGATCTCATCGGGTCTGAACCGGCTCAGCCCGTCGGCCACGGTCTGAATCGCCTCGTCCCAGCTCGTCTCCTGGAGAGCGCCATCCCGCCGGACCATCGGTTTCGTCAGGCGTTGGTCGCTGGAGATCCACTTGTAGCCGAACTTGCCCTGGACGCACTCCTGGCCGAGCCCCGGCGACGCTTCGTAGTTGTGGGTCACCCGGATCAGCTTGCCGTTCTTGACGTTGAGGTCCAGAGAGCATCCGACACTACAGTGGGCGCAGGCCGTGGTCACGAACTCGTCGGCTCTGCCGGCCCACTTGCTGTCTTTCTCGGTAATCGCCCCCACCGGACAGACGTCGACACAGAGGCCGCAGAACGTGCATCCCGAGTCGGCCAGCGTCCCTTTGAGAGCGGTGCCGACGATGGTGTCGTTGCCCCGCTCCTCGAATGTGATGGCGTTGGCGCCTTCCAGCTCGTCGCAGGCCCGGACACATTTACCGCAGACGATGCACAGGTTCATGTCGTGGTCGATGAACGGATTGCGCGTCTCCAGCGGAATGTTCCGGTACTTGTAGGGCAGCGGCACCTCGTTGAGCTTGACGTAGTAGGTCACGTCCTGGAGCTCGCACCGCTCGTTCTGGGGACAAACGACGCAGCGGTCAGTCACCGTGACGTTGCGCAGGCAGACGTCCGTGGGTCCGCAGTGCTCGATGCGCCAGCAGGTCAGGCAGCCGTGGGGATGGTTCACCAGGGTCAGGGCCAGAATGTCGCGGCGTACCTCTTCGATATCGTCGGAGGTGGTGATGACCTCCATCTCGTCCATGACGGTGGTGTGACACGAGGCAGGCAAACCAGGGGTCTTGTTGGTCTGGACGACGCACATGCGGCACGCGCCGTAGGGCTTCAGGATCGGGTGCCAGCACAGGTACGGGATGTAGATTCCAGCCTGCCGGGCGGCCTCGATGACCGTCTGCCCCGAAGGGGCCTCGATCTCGACCCCGTCGATGGTGAGGCGTACTTTGTCCGTCGTCATCTAGCCTCCCACGGCGCCGGAGCCCACCGGCGGTCTGGCCGAGCGATCGGCCCCTGCCTGAATCTTGGCCTCGAACTCTTCTTGGAAATAGCGGTACCCCGACTTGATGGGATTCTCCGCCAGATGGCCGTGGGCGCAAAGGGACGACTTCATCGTCTGGCCGATCGACAGGGCGGTGTCGAGCTCGCGGCGGTTGCCGTGACCTTCGTGCATGCGCTCGAGAATGTCGGCCATCTGGCGGGTGCCGATGCGACAGGGGAAGCACTTGCCGCACGACTCTTCGGCGTTGAACTCGGCGAGAACGGCGGCCAGCTCCACCACCGACACCGTCTCGTCGCCGACGATGATGCCGCCGGAGCCAAACATCGCCCCCGCGGCGATCATGGCGTCGAAATCGATGGCCATGTCGAGAGATGATCCCGGCAAGAACCCGCCCAGGGGACCGCCGGTCTGGAGCAGCTTGACCTGCTTGCCGCCGGGGACGCCGCCGCCGATCTCCTCCACCACCTGGCGTAGCGTCACGCCGAAGGGCACCTCGTAGAGGCCGGGCCGGTTGACGTGGCCCGAGAGACAGACCAGCGCCGTCCCCTTGCTGCCCTCGGTCCCGATGGAAGCGAACCAATCGCCGCCGTTCTGCACGATGCTGGGCACGTAGGCGTAGGTCTTGACGTTGTTGATGTTGGAGGGCTTGCCCCATACGCCGAAGGCCGCGGGAAACGGCGGCTTGTACCGGGGCATCGCTCGCTTACCCTCGACCGCCTCCATCAGCGCCGTCTCCTCGCCGGAGACGTAGGACTCGCCGGTAAACGAGAGCTCGATGTCGAATTCGAAATCGGAGCCGAGGATGTTTTTCCCCAGCAGCCCGAGCTCATAGGCGTCGTCGATGGCCTTCTGGACTCGCGTGATGGGCAGGTCCCATCCGATGCGGATGAAGACGAAACCCTTGCCGCCGCTCGCCTTGGTGGCGTATCCACCCAGGATCATCCCTTCGATCACGCGATGGGGATCGCTCTCCAGCAGATGCTTGTCGTTGAACGCGCCGGCGTCGCCCTCCTCGGCGTTGCACAGGTGATACTTGGGCGGGCCGGGCGCCCCCGCAAGGAACTTCCACTTCATGGCGCAGGGGAAGGCCGCGCCGCCACGGCCGCGCAGGTTCGCCTTCTCGATTTCGGCGATGACATCCTCGGGCGACATCTCGGTGAGGGCCTTGTGCAGGGCCTCGTAACCGCCGCGCGCGATGGCGTGCCAGACGTTGGACGGGTCGATGATGCCGCAGGAGAAGGTGGCCACGCGGCGCTGCAGCTTGAACTCGGGCCGATCGAACAGGTCCGGCAGACCGGTCCCCTCCAGGTCGCCCAACGCCCCCAGCATCAAGTCCTCTGGCACGGTGTCGCCGGCGATGTACTCGTCCACGATGCGGACGGCGTTCTCTTTAGTGACGTTGCCGAAGAAGAGCCGCGGCCCACCGGGCTTGACGACGCTGACGATGACCTCGGCATAGTCCAGCCCCAACCCGCCGGCCTGGTGGACGTCCGCGGCGATCTTCCGGCCGGCCAGGGCCTGACGAATCGCATCCAGGACCTCCGGCGCGCCGGCCGCCAGCCCATGGATGCCGTAGCCCACGAACAGCTGCGGCTGGGACGGCGATTCGACCGCAGCCCACGTCTGGTCGGCGCGCCGGCGCAGCGCCTCGTAGGTCTCAGCCACGGCTGCCCCCTTTGCGGCCGTTGAGCGAGCCCAGGACCTGTCGCAGACGCTCCTCGGTCAGCCGTCCCATCAGCCTGCCGTCGAACTTGCCCACCGGGGCCAGGGCACAGGCCCCGGCGCACTGCAGCCCCCGAAGGGTGTACTGGCCGTCGGGCGTCGTGCTGTCGAACTTGGACCCGGCG
>JACZVV010000006.1 GCA_022572465.1 Chloroflexota bacterium | reverse complement strand
GTACGCATCCGGGCTGTCCCTCGTTCCGAGTCCCACGGCGAAGGATTCGCACTGGGAGATGCGCTGGCACGCGGCAAGCTGTTCGATGAGCTCGCCGACGGTCCCCAACGGTTGGAACCAGGTCCTCTCCTTGGGCGCCGGGGCCGGTCTCGGGGGCCGCTAGCGAACGCCGGCTGGGGGGATCCGGGCCAAACCGGCTTCCGGGGCAGGCGGTCCACGGAACTGGCCTGTCCGCGGCGGCGTATTAGAGACTGGGCGGCCAGCCGCTTGTGAACCTTGTGCTATACTCCCGCCGTTGCCCGGCCCATTAGCTCGATGGCGACTGGCGCTGCGGCGACGTACCCACCACAAACAATCTATGACCGCTTTTTCCGCACCATTGCTGCTGATTTGGAGGCGCTTCAGGTCCAACTGGCGTTTCCTGGCAGTCCTCTTTGCGGGGATGCTGGTCGCCACCACTCTCCTCGCCAGCACGCCCCTGTATCTCGATGCGATGAGCGAGCTGGGGCTGCGTCACGCCCTGCGATTCGAGAGGACCGGCGTGCTGGACACCGCCGTGTTGGTGCCCTCCCGGCCCTTGGACCAGGGCGGCTATGAGCGGACGCGCCAACTGGTAGAGGCCCGGATCGGCGAGTCGATCCGGCCGCTGGTCGACAGCGAAGTGGCGCATATCAAGACGCCGGGTCTGGTGGTGAACCTGCCGCCGAGCTCGCGGTACGGCGGCGGCTTGGCGATCCGGGCTTCCGTCCAGTCCTACTCCAACTACGAGTGGCACAGCACCGTGGTCGAAGGCAGGTTCCCCGGAGTTGAGACCGGGGCAGTTGGAAGCGGCGACGGCATCGAAGCCGCCATCGGCCGCTCTGCGGCCGACTTCTTGCAGCTGAACGTGGGCGATACGCTGCAGATCGTGCCGATCGGCGGCGACCCGACGCGGACGCTGCCGCTCACGATCGTCGGCATCCTGGAAGCCAACGACATCACCGAGCAGTACTGGACCTTTACCATCGACCCGTTCTCGATTCAGCTCGACCAGTCGACGGGCCAAGACATTCCGCTGTTGCCGGTGTTGATCCCGCCAGAGAGCTTCCTCTCCAACGTCGCGACGCGGTTCCACGGCATGGTGGTGAACTATTGGTGGTTCTTCTATGTCGATCCTACGCGGATCGAAGCGGAGCAAGCCAGCGTGATCCAGGAATCGATGATCGCGCTGGAGAACGATCTCGCCGACGATCTGCCGGGGACCCTGGTGCTGTCGGGCCTGGGCAACACGCTCACGAGGTATCAAGAAAAGCTCTTCTTCAGCCGGATCCCGGTCCTGTTGATGCTGATGGTGGTGGTGGCCATCGTTCTGTACTACCTGGTCATGGTGGCCAACGTGGTGGTGGACCGGCATCTCGCCGAAATCGCCTTGTTCCGGTCCCGCGGCGCCAATGGGCTTCAGGTGATGGGCATCTACCTGTGGGAGGCCTTGTTCCTGGCGGCGGGGGCGGCGGTCCTGGGACCGCTCTTGGCGCATCTGCTGGTGCCGCTGCTGGGCCAGGCGCCTGCATTCGCCGACGTTACCGGAGGCGCCAACCTGCCGACCGGGCTGACGGCCAGCTCTTTCTGGTATGCGCTGCTCGGCGCCGGGCTGAGCTTTCTGGCCTTGTTCTTCCCGGCGCTCAAGGGCGCCCGGTTCAATCCTTTGGACGCCGGGGCGATCACTGCGAGGCCGGCCCTGACCTCGTTTTTCCACAAATATTTCATCGACCTGTTTCTGTTGGCCCTGGCTGGGATTCTCTACTGGGAGCTCACGCAGCGGGGCTCCCTGGTGACGAAACGGCTCTTCGGCGGCGACTCCGTCGATCTCGTGCTGCTGGTCGCCCCGGTGCTGTTCATGGTCTCGATTTCGCTGCTGATTCTTCGGGCCGTGCCGTGGATGCTGCGGCTTCTGGGATTCCTGGCGTCTTACAGCCGTCGCACGTGGCTGGTGATTGGCCTGTGGGACCTGGGACGCAACCCGGTCCACTACATGCGCCCGATGCTGCTGTTGATGCTGGTTGCGGGCATGGCGATGTTCGCCGCCAGCTACACCGACACCGTCGAGCGGAGTTTCCGCGAGCGGGGCCTGTTCGCCACGGGCAGCGACGTGCGACTGGTGGGCCTGCCGGCGTTCCTCAGCGGCACGAAAAACGAGCTCACCGCTCAGTTCGAGGAGGACCCGGGGGTCGCGCGGGCCAGCGCCGTGTACCGGTTCGAGCCCAACTTCTCATCCAGCTCGTCGCGGAACTACGACTTGCTGGCCGTCGATTCGATCAAGTTCAACCGGGTGAGCTTCTTCCGCGACGATTTCTCGGAGACCGACCGGTTCACTCTCTATCGACGGCTCGACCGAGGGCGGCCCATCGTGCGCGGGCGGGACCTGCCGGCAGGCGCCAGCGTCGTGGGCGTCTGGGTCAAACCAGCGCTGCCCGCTCCCAACGTCTCGCTGTGGATGCAGGTGCGGGACGTGAACGGCAAGGACTGGCGTTTCCGTTTGGGCCGCCTGGACTTTGAAGAGTGGCGTTTCTTGCAGACCGATCTCGCCACGTTTTCCGACGTGCCTTTGGAAGGTCCCTTGGCGTTGCTGTCGATCTTCCTGTGGGAGCTGGACTTTCCCGGCGCCCCGTTCCCAATCGGGACCATCAGCCTGGGCAACACCACCAAAGGCGACTACAACTTCAGCGGCCTCACCGTCGTCACGCCCGACCACCCCGACGGCACGGTGATCGATCCGCTGGAGCGCGCGGGTGGGTGGTCGCCGATGGCGACCAGCACGTTGCTGACCGAAACGTTGAAGACGGACCGCGAAGTGACCCGGAACGACCGGCCGACCCTGGAGTTTTCCTGGCCCAACTCGACGGGGACCGGCAAACGGGGCATTTTCCCCGGCAATCTGACCGGGCCCCTGCCCGTCGTCGCCAGCGAGCGATTTCTCTCGGCAACGGGCCGCAAGGAAGGCGACGTGGTGGACATCACGGTGGCGGGGGTGCCCATGCCGGTCACCATCGCCGGCACGGTGGCGTTCTTCCCGACCATGGACCCCGGGCGGGCCTTTCTCATCGGGAACTTGGACACGTTGCTGCACTATGCCAACCTCTTTCGGGCGAGCAGTCCCGCCTTGCCAAACGAGGTGTGGATATCGTTGAGCGACGACGTCGATGCCAGGGCCGCGTTCTTGCTTCGCCTGCGGGCGAGCCGCCTCGGCGCCTTCGTCTCGCCGGACAGTCTGTCGGTGCTCACCAACGTGGCCGCCGATCCGCTGATCGGGGCGGGCAGCAGTGGGATCTTCTTCGCCGTGATGATCGTTCTGATCTTGGTCAGCATCGGCGGATACCTGGGCTACTACTACGTCTCTTCCTATCGTTCGCCGCTTGAATTCGCCATCCTGCGAGCCCTGGGCCTGACATCCAGGAGTCTTCTGGCGACTCAAGCCCTCATTCACGGCACGATCATCGTGGGATCGGTGCTGCTGGGAGCCTGGATCGGCGTCCGGACCCACGGCATG
Source organism: Chloroflexota bacterium (assembly GCA_022572465.1). Taxonomy (GTDB): domain Bacteria; phylum Chloroflexota; class Dehalococcoidia; order SHYB01; family SHYB01; genus JACZVV01. The sequence continues at coordinate 48,263 of JACZVV010000006.1, read as the reverse complement.
ATGATCACGTTCCTTGAGCATACCGAGCGAGGCCGGGCGGTCGTCCCGCCGTTCTCGCCGCAGACCGATTGGACCGGCATTGGCTGGATATTCCTGGCGACGGCGGTGACCCTGGGCGCGGTGATGCTTTGGGCCTGGTTTCGATTCGCCCACACGCCGATCTGGCGAGTGCTGCGCCGGGGAGAGAGCTGATGCTGCCCGGCTTTCTCAGCTTGTGGCCCTTGGCCATGCGCAGGGCGATGGCCCGGTGGCGCTTGCTGGTGCCCCTGGCGTTGGGCTCTGTGCTGGCGGTGGCGCTGATGTCCAGCACGTTCATCTACGGCGACGCGGTGCGCCAACTGGGGCTCGACTTCGCCATCGATGAGCGGACGCCCGCCGAGCTGGACATCGATCTGATCGCCTACTACGCCCCGACGACGCCCGATGCGTACCGCGAGATCCGAGGTGAGGTCGAATCGGCGATCGAGCACAACGTGGCCTGGTTCGTCGAGGACAGCACCAGGTCGATGGAGGGCTCCACCTTCTTCGTGAACCGGTCGGCGGCGGCCGGTCGGCCTCTCGACACCTCTCCCGAAGCGATCGAGGGCGACGAAGCGGTGAAGGCCGCCCCCAGACGGCGGGCGTTCTTCTTCTTCCAGACGCAGTTCGAAGAGCAGACGACGCTGGTGGCCGGAGAGGTGCCCGGGGAGGTGGTGGTCGGCGCCGATGTCCAGGGCCGGCCCACCAGCGCGCCGGAGATCCCGGTTGTGATCCTGGAAGAGACGGCCCTGAGGCAGGGATTGGGCATCGGCGACCGGCTGCTGGCGGTGCCGCACTGGGAAGACGTCTCCACGCATGCGGTGGCCCGCATCGCCGGCATCGTTCGCCGGAACGACCCGGAGGCCGGTCTGTGGCGTTCCGACGTCCAGCGGTACGTCACTCGGAGCCAGAACCAAAACTTCATTCCGTTGTTCGTGCCCGAGGAGACGTTCATACGGGGCGTCGGGACGCTGTTCCCCAAGATGCTGTCCGATTACTCCTGGGGCCTGTTCGTCGATATGTCGCAGATCGACGTGCGGAACGTGGAGCGGGCGCAGTTCGGCCTGCAACGGATGAACAGCCAGCTTCGGAGCCGGATCAACACGTTCAACGAGCGGACCGAGCTGGACACGGTCCTGGCCCAGTTCAAGACCAAGGACCTGTTCGGACGAATCCCTCTGCTGGTCATCGTGATGATGATCCTGGGCATCGTGGCCTACTTCCTGGTCATGGTCGCCCAGGTCGTGGTGGACCGGCATCAGGGTGAGGTCGCTCTTCTGCGCTCGCGGGGCGCCGACGGGTCGCAGGTGATGGCGTTGTACCTGTGGGAGACGTCGATGATTGTGACGCTGGCGTTCTTCCTGGGCCCGCTCATTGCGTTGGGGGCGACGGCGCTGCTGGGGTATACGGCTGCGTTCTCGGACCTGACGGGAGGCGCGGCGTTGCCGGTGACGCTCACCGTCAACGCCTATGCCATGGCCCTGGGCGGGGCCGCCATCGCTTTTGTCGCTCTACTGGTGCCGACGATCCAGGCCTCGCGGCTCAATCCGTTGCGGTATCGCGCGGGGTTGGCGCGGCCGCCGGGCATGCCACTGTTGACCCGGTACTACGTCGACATCTTCATCAGCATCATCGCTGGCCTGCTGTATTGGGAGCTGACGCAGCGAGGCACGGTGGTCACCAGCTCCTTCTCTGGCGAGCGGAGCGTGGACCATGTGTTGTTGGCCGCCCCGGCCATATTCCTGCTGGCGATCGGACTCCTGCTCCTGCGTTTCTTCCCCTTGGTCGCCAGAGGGATGGGATGGCTGGCGTCGTCCTTCCGCCGCGCCTGGCTCGTTCTGGGGCTGTGGCAGATTGCACGCAACCCGGTGCCGTATACGCGCCCCATCCTGCTGCTGATGCTGGCCTCCAGCGTTGCCATGTTCGCCGCGAACTTCGGCGGTACGATCCAGAAGAGCTACGAGCAACGGGCCCTGTATCGCTCGGGCGGCGACCTGCTGGTGGAGGGCGTTTCCCTGGGCCGGCGCGGGGACTCGGTCTCATTCGAGGACCGGTTCAGTGGCGTGATCGGCGACTCGCGCTTCAGTCCGGCCTATCGGGGACGCGCCTATCAAGCCCTGCAGATCTTCTCGTCGACCCGGTTCGATCTCCTGGCCGTCGACCCCCAACGGTTCGCTGAGGTGGCGTGGTATCGAGGCGACTTCTCCTCCGCGTCCTTGACCGACCTGATGCGGTCCCTGGAATCAGAAAGCGAGCCGCTTCCCGGACTGGCGCTGCCCGCCGGCGCGACGACGTTGGGCGTCTGGGCCCGCCCGGCGACGCCGCGGCGCGACATCTCGCTCCGCGTGCGGCTGGTGGATGTCAACGGCCGGCACGCCGATTTCGAACTGGGCCGGTTGACCGAGGGGGACTGGCAGTTCCTGGAGGTGTCGCTGGAGTCGACGGGCCAGGGGACGTTTCGACGACAGTCGTTTGTGCCCCAGCCGCCGTTGCGGTTGATCTCGCTGACGGTTCGCCAGCTGGGCGGGATGAGCTTGAATCCCGGCGCCGTCTACATCGACGATCTTCAGGTCGGGTCCGGCCCGGAATCGGAGCCGGTGTTCCTGGAGCGTTTCGATGAGGAGCCGGAGCTCGCCGTGGCCAACGACTCCCCCGGCGCCGTGGCGGACAGCCTGGAGATCAGCGCCTCCGTCACCCGCGATGGCAGGGGCACGGCCGGGCTGTTCATCTGGGGGACGGGGTCGCTGCTGTCCACCCGAGGGTTGCTCTTTGGCACGGGCCGAGACGGGCTGCCGCCGCTGCCGGTGATCGCCAGCCGTGCCGCGCTGGACCGCCTGGGCGAGACCCTGGGCAGCGAGCCGCTTCTGTCGATCAGCAGCCATATAGTGCCTAGCCGGATCATCGGCGTGGTGGACTTCTTCCCGACCATGGACCCCTTTGACGATGGCTTCCTGATCACCAGCCTGCCGTTGTTGCTGAATCGCATCAACGGTCTGGACCTATCCATCGACTGGCAGCCCAACGAGATCTGGCTGGCCACCGGCCTCGACGGCGAGGAGCGCGCGGCGTTCGTCGAATCGGTGGACGGCCAAGGCGGCCTCGACGTGATCGATCGGGCCGCCATCGAGACCTTGCTACAGGCCGATCCGCTGATCGCCGCCGGCTGGAAGGGGATTCTGAACCTGGTGTTCGGCGCGGTGGTCTTCGTGACCCTTATAGGTTTTGGGATCTACTCTTATGTCCAGGCGCAACAGCGGCGAGTCGAGTTTGCCTTGCTTCGCGGCATGGGCATCTCGCTTCGCGGGCTGGCGGGCATCGTGATTCTGGAGCAGACGGTGGTGATCGTCGTGGGCCTAGCCCTGGGGAGCTGGATAGGCTACCAGTTCACCTCGATCCTGATGCCGTTTCTTGACCTGACGGAAGAGGGGAGCCGGGTGCTGCCCCCATTCGCAACCCGAATGAATTGGCCTGCTATAATCGCAACGTATGGCATTATGGCCGCGGTCTTCCTGGGATCGACGGTCGGCCTGGTTGGATTTTTCTCCCGTGTAGCCATTCAGCGCGTCCTGCGCTTCGGAGAGTAGTGATGGATCAGCGAAGAGGGCCCAAGGCCTCGTTGGAGCCCTACATCAAATGCGAAGATCTCTTCAAGATCCACAAGGTGGCCGATCTGGAAGTGGTCGCCCTGCGGGGCCTCGACCTTCGGGTGGACCGGGGCGAGGTGATGGCTATCGTGGGCCCCAGCGGCAGCGGCAAGAGCACCTTGCTGCACATCCTGGCCGGGTACGACGCCCCTTCGGCAGGCGCGGTCACCGTCGCCGGCCGGAACCTTCTGAAGATGTCGCCTGGCGAGCTGGTGGACTACCGGCGGTCGGGCATCGGCTTTGTGTGGCAGCAGGTCAGCCGAAACCTGATCCCGTACCTCACGGCCCGGCAGAACGTGGAGATGCCGATGCTGCTGGCGGCCCGACCGAGGAAGGCCCGGCATCAAAGGGCGGCCGAGCTGTTGGAGTTCGTTGGCTTGGGCCACCGGATCGACTATGGGGTCGACAAGCTCTCCGGCGGGGAGCAGCAACGAGTCGCCATCGCCACCGGCCTGGCCAACAATCCGCCGCTGCTGCTCGCGGACGAGCCCACCGGGGAGCTGGACTCGCGCACAGGCCAGGAGATCTTCGATCTGTTCCGCTCGGTGAACGCCGAGTACGGCACGACCATCGTGGTCGTCACCCACGATATGAACGTTGCGCGCCAGGTCCAACGGGTGGTTGCGATCGCCGACGGCAAGACCAGCACCGAGATCAGGCGTCGCCGCGCCTTCGAAGAGCGGGCTTCGGATGAAGAGACGATCCACGAGCTGGCGATCCTGGACAGCTCCGGCCGTCTGCAAATTCCACGGGAGATTTTGGAGAAGGTGGGGCTGTCCGACCGGGTGCAGGTGAGCCTGGAAGGAGACCGGGTTATCCTGCGGTCGGAGCACGAATGAATCAAATCCCAGAAGACGCGGTCGTCGCGGCCCGGGGCGTGGGGCGCGAGTTCGCCGTCGGCGGCGAGGTGGTCCACGCCGTGCGCGACGTTTCGTTGGACATCTTCCCCGCAGAGGTGGTGGTGCTGCTGGGAAGGTCTGGGTCGGGCAAGACGACGCTGCTCAATCTCCTTGGCGGCCTCGACACGCCAACGGAAGGCGTGGTGTATCTGAGAGGCAGAGACCTGTCCACTTTTTCGGCATCCGAGCTGGCGCAGATGCGGCGCACCGACCTTGGTTTCGTCTTCCAGACCTTCGGCCTGCTCCCGCTGCTATCGGCTCAGGAGAACGTGGAGCTGCCGCTGCGCATCGCCGGCGCATCCCGGAGCGAGCGAGAGCGTTTGGCTCGGGTGGCGCTGGACACGGTCGGGCTGCTGCACCGGGTGCGGCACCGGCCTTACGAGCTGTCGGGCGGCGAGCAGCAGCGGGTCGCCATCGCCCGAGCTATCGTCAACAAACCCCCGTTGATCCTGGCGGACGAGCCTACGGCGGAGCTGGACTCCGTTTCCGCCAGTTCGATCTTCTCGCTGTTGGCCGAGATCGTGGTGCAAGACCGGTTGGCGGTGGTGGTGGCGACCCACGACCAGGCCGTGCTGGACGTGGCCCATCGTGTCCTCAAGCTGGAGGACGGCGCGTTGGTCTCGGACTGACGCGGCGGCATGCTCAGCCGCCGCGTTGGCCGGAAATGCTGCCGTGGCTCAGCCGCCTCCGCGAGGCCCGGAAATGCCGATGTGGCTCAGCCGCCTGCTCGTGGCCGCGAGGGCCGGAAATGCTGCCGCGGCTCAGCCGCCGCCACGGCTGAACAGCCGCCGCGGGTTCACTTGCCAGAGGAGTCGCTTCACCAAGGCGGCGCGCACTGGACGCCAGGCTTGTTGAATCCGCAGCTGGTCTTCACCGGTGGTCCCCTGCTCGGCGTACCGCGCCTTCATGAACCCGTGGGCGATCGTCGAGGTTTGCTCCGTCGGCAGATCGGCTCTCGACGCGAGCAACGCCGCGTACTCTCCGGGCGTTTGGTAGCGATTCGGCGAGATGCCCAGCATGGCGCCAAGTTTCGCCATGCGGTCGTAGATGCCCATGGCGTAGGGCAACCCCAGGAAGTTGACCTGCCAGAGCATGAAGACCACGACGTAGAGCAAGACCAGGAGGCCAAACAGCGCGCCCACGGCAAGACCGATCTTGATGGCGACGGACTTGAACAGGCCGCCGACATCCGTTGCCTGCTCAGGCAGCACGAAGTCATCCTGGAGGAAGTCGTCGAACCCGAAAAGGTCTTCGAGCAAGAAGTCGAAGGCCGGGTCGATCTCCTCCTCGATATCGAGGAAGGCCGCTTGCTCCTCCAGGGACCCCCGGGGGATCGCCACGAGGCTGGGGGATGGCTCGAAGGGGATCCAGCCGTAGGTGGGGAAGTAGGCCTCCGGCCAGCTATGCGCGTCGGAGATGAGAACGGTGAAGGTGCTGGACGCCTCGTCGAAGATGCCCGGCGCGTAGCCGGCGGCCAGCCGCGTCGGCACCCCGGCGGCCCTCAGCAGCACCGTCATCGCCGAGGCGAAGTAGTCGCTGTACCCGGCCCGTTGAGTGAAGAGGAAGTGGTCGACGGCGTCGACGTTGATCGGCGGCGCTTCGATGCGAAAGGTCTCGGTGTATTGCCTGAGGTAGTCGGCGATGGCGAGGCTCTTGTCGTAGGCGTTGTCAGCTTGGCCCGTGAGGTCGGCCGCCAGCTGCGAGACGCGTTCCGGCAGCGAATCGGGAAGCTGCAAGTAGTTGTCGGTGACCCACTTCGGATAGGCCGCGCGGTCGTTTCGAAGGTCGTCGGCGGTGGCGATGCTGATCGACGAGACGACCTCGTAGGAGCTCCCCTCCTTGAGTCGCTTTCCGCTGCGGACGGCCAGGATGTCGGGGACCGCGGGCGGGTCGCGAGTCACCACCAACGCTCCATCACGCTCCTCGACGATCTGCGTCTCCGGGGGCAGCAGGCGCTCCGTCTCGGAAAGGCTGCCCCGAGCCTCGGCGATCCGTTCGGCCGCTTGGGCCAGGTCGTTTGGCAGGAGCGATGACGGCGCTTCGCCTTCCAGATTGATCTCGAACTCCCTGGGCGTGGCGATGTCGACCTCGGACGAGATGTTGATCTCGAAGGGCTGGCCGGCAGCGAAGATGACGTTGGTGGCGCTGTTCAGGGTGATTTTCTGCGCCAGGAACTCGCGCTTGCGGTAGCCCGTGTCGCTGGAGGCCGAATAGACGTCCTTCCCTTTCAGCGTCTCCCGCTGGTCATCCGTCGCGATCCAGCCCTGCCCCTGATAGACGTCGTAGCTTTGGGCGCGCCAGTAGGCCGGGATGTCGGTGGTGACGGTGAACAGGGGCGCAGTGCCCAGGCTGATGCGGCCTCGCAGCGGTAACGCCGCGCCGAAGCTGTGCAGGGGGGTGGCTTTCTTGGAGGGGATGCCGGCGAAGACCCGCTCGAAGTCGTCCTCCATCCCGGCCCAGGGCTCGCGGGCGGTCTGATAGACGTCGCGGATCTCCTGGACCACGATCTTCTGGGTAGGAATGGCCCAGCCCAGGGCGAAGACGATGCCGATCATCGCGGCCGCATTGAGCGCGAAGCCCGTGCGGGACGCACGGGCGTCCAGGTGGAGCTCTCTCCAGGCGACGACGCGGTCCAGAAAATGGACCCGCGCGATGAGCAAAACGCTGAAGAGCAGGAAGAACGTGAGAGGCAGCGGGTAGTGGGAGTTGGGCAGATAGGTCTGGTTGGTCAGAATCGCCAGGGCCAGGATGACGATGGCCGCCCAACCCCAGCGGAGGCGGAAGAGGAACCATGAGGACGAGAAGGCCATGATCCAGGTCAGGGCGCCAAGGATCATCGTGAAGGGGAGACGGTCGTTGCTGATCCCTTGTCCGCCGATGGTGCGGCCCCAGTCTTCGAGGCGGGTGACGGTCTCGTCGAAACGATCGGCGAGGCCGCCCTGGGAGAGCGTGCCGGCCGTCTCCCAGAAGGCCACGGCGACTCCCGCCGCGAGGGCCACCACGATCAGCAGCAGTTGCGCCGGCCACGGGCCTCGAATCTTGGCGACGCCCAGGCCGACCAGGAAACCCAGGGGCGCCACGAGCCAAAGGCGCGGCATGGGGTCGGCCCAATCCGAGGTCTGGACTGCGACGACGACGACCAGCAGGGCCGATAGGAGCAGCGCAGCGCTGATCCAACCTTCGCTGGGCGTGAGGGCCGACCTGCGGACGTCGAGGAAGCCCGACCGTTTTCGGGTGGTCGTGGCCTCCGCAGCGGCGTCGTGTCCCGAAGCTTTTTTGGTGGCCATGTCGGTTATGCCCGCGCCGGCCTGGCTCGGGCCGGCGTTCTCTCGGAAGCCAGGGCCGGCGGCGCCAGGGAGACGAGCCCTGCGGTCCTCTCGGTCCCTGCTTTGACGGTGTACGATGGGATGCCCATCGACGCGACGTGATGGGCGATCTCGGGGTAGCTCATGTTGGACGGGTCGCCGTCGATGCACACGACGGTGATCCTGGACCGGCGCAGCATCAGGTGGCGTACGCCGTCCAGCCACTCGTCGTCTTGGGCCGCCGTCACGATGGCGACGGACGTGTACCTGCCGGCGCGGGTGTGGAGGTCGGCGATGACGTTGAGCAGCCGGCTGTTCCCCTGGGCCCGGAGCTCGGCCAGCGCGTCCAGGATGCGAATCAGGTGCCCCGGTCCGCGCTGCGGCGAGATGGCGAAGCGCTCGTTGCCGTAGGAGAAGAAGCCGACAGGGAAACCGCCGTCGATGTATCGTTTGGCGATGGACGCGGCGATGGTGACGGTGGTCTCTTCGATGGCCCGTCCCGCGGGGCCGGTGTTCGCCCGGCGGTCCATGTCGGCGATGACCCAGATGTTGTTGGCGGGTTCCATCTCAAACTCTTTCACCATCAGTTTCTGAAAGCGAGCCGTGGACTTCCACGCCATGCGGTTCAAGCTGTCGCCGGAGATGTAGTCACGAATGCTGTAGGCGCTGTTGGTCACATGCTGGCTGCGAAGGTGCACCGGCCCCTCGCCGGGCAGGTCGGCGGGCAGCAGCACGAAGCCGGGAAGATCGATGGTGGCGGGATGCACCACGATTCGCTGGACCGGGCCGGAGCTACGTCGAAGCCGGAAGAGCCCTAACGGATCGGACCCGGCCACGCCCACCGGGCCGATCTCGAAGACGCCACGCTGGGGACATGGGATCTCCAGCTCGACGGGCTCGGGATCGTAGCCTTCGAGGCTCACGACGGCGCCCGGAGCGTCGACGGACATGGTGGTCTGCTCCTGGATCTCCAGGAACCCGCGCAGGAACCGGCTTCGACGCCGGACGACGACGCGCTCGCGAATGGACTGGCCGGCGCTGCTCCTCAGGGTAGGACGCCGCACTTCGATGTCGATGCCTCCCACCAGGAGCCAGGTCCACGCCAGGCCGACGACCAGCAGCAGTCCGAAGATGTAGTACATCCGGTGGAAGACGGGGAACCCTGTTGCCAGAGCAAAGAAAACGATGACCAGGGTAATGACCACCAGGATGCGGGCTCGTTGCAAGGCGTTGCTCCGTTCGCTTCGGGCAGGCGACGCGTCAGGTTGGGCGCCGATGCCCCTCCAAGGGGGCGCGCGCTCATTCTATCATCCGAATACGAAAGCGACGCGTTGTAGGATTGCCTTGAAGGATTGCCTGGGATTGCCGCGCCCTCTGCCCGCAGCGCCACGCTGTCCTGGTACAATTCCTAGAAACCTTAAGGGTCCTAGAAACCCTGAGGGCCTCGCCACCGGGCCGAGGCTACAGGTTTGGGCCGTTCGCAGGAGGGACTTGCCGATGAGGTTCGATGACGCGTTGCCGTTCTTGCGCGCGCACCACACCAGTGTGGTGACGACGTTTCGCCGCGACGGCGCGGCCCAGATGAGCATTCTGGTCAGCGGCGTGCGCGATGGGCGCGTGGTGTTCGTGGTGCGGGGCAACACCGCCAAGCTGGGAAACCTGCGCCGCGATCCCCGGTGCGCCGTGATGACCGTCAACCCCGACTGGTCGGGCTACGTCACCGTCGAAGGGCCCGCTTCGATTCGGGGGTGGGACAACACCGACGCCGAGGAGCTGCGTCTCCTTCTGCGCGAGGCCTTCGTGGCCTGCGGCGACGGGGAGCATTCCAACTGGGACGAGTACGACCGGGTGATGAAGGATGAGCGCCGCGCCGTTATCCGGGTAGAGCCGGAGCGGGTCTACGGCTTCTGGAGGCCGGGGTAGCTCGCGGCGCTCGATCAGGCCCCAAATCAGCGCAACGACCAACGGAGGGAGCCATGGCCGGACCTGAAGAGCGCAAGCCGAACCGCCAGTCGCTGGAGGAGATGGCCCGGATGGTGGGCCTGGACCTGACCGACGAGCAGCTGGACAAGATCGCCCCCGACGTCGACGCCCTGGTCCGCAACATCGCCGCGCTGAAGGCCATCGACTTCGGCGAGACGGAGCCCGCGTTCGTCTATCGTCCCGATCCCTGGGCCGAGTGCCCTCGGCTGAGTAATGACTGACGGCGCGCTGTCCTTCCTCACCATCGCCGAGGCGTCCCGGCTGGTGCGGCGCGGGCAGGTCTCCTGCCTGGAGCTGACCCAGGCCGCGCTCGATCGCATCGACCAAGCCAACCCCACGCTCAACGCCTTCATAACGGTGCTTCACGACGAGGCCCTCGACGCCGCGCGAGAGGCGGACCGGCGCCTGGCGACCGACGGCCCGCTGGGCCCGCTTCACGGCATCCCGGTCTCGCTGAAAGACCTCTACGACACCCGGGGGATCCGCACCACCGCCGCGTCCCGCCTGATGGCCCAACGTGTTCCCCAGCAGGACGCTACCGTCGTCACGCGACTCAAGCAGGCGGGCGCGGTCATCGTGGGCAAGGCCAACATGCCGGAGTTCGCCTACGGCGGCGTCCACCCGGAGTACGGCCCGGCGAAGAATCCTTGGGACCCGGCTCGTTCCCCTGGAGGCTCCAGCAGCGGCTCGGCCATCAGCGTGGCCACGGGCATGAGCTACGCGTCGATGGGCAGCGACACCGGGGGCTCCATCCGCATCCCGGCGGCTTTCTGCGGCGTCGTGGGTCTGAAGCCGACGTATGGGCGCGTCAGCCGGCACGGCGTGGTGCCGCTGAGCTGGACGCTGGACCACGCCGGCCCGCTGACCCGCACGGTGCGCGACGCCGCGTTGGTGCTCCGCGCGATCGCCGGCCAGGACGCCCGCGACCCGTCTTCCAGCGCGCGGCCGGTCCCCAACTACGCTCGAGGCCTGCCAAGACAGCTCGAGAACGTGACGATCGGCGTCCCTCAGGACTTCTTCTACGACGAGCTCGACAGCGAGGTCGAGCGGGCGTTGGACGCGGCCCATGCGTCGCTCCGGCGGCTCGGCGCGCGTCTCAAGCGGGTCTCGATACCCCACGCCTCAGACTCAATGGCGGCGGTGTCGGTCATCACGCCCTGTGAGGCCGGCGCTTTCCATTGGCAGGCCCTGCGCGACCGGCCCGGCGACTTCTCCGACGCCATCTGGGGCCGGTTCATGCAGGGCCTGCTCACTCCCGCCGATACCTATCTGCGTGCGCAGCGGTTGAGGTCGCTGCTGATGAACGAGTTCCGCGATGCTTTCAAGCAGGTCGACGCGATGGTGCTGCCCACGGTGCCCATCCTGCCGCATCTGCTGGGCGAGCGTCCGATGACGCGAGAGGGAATCAGCGCGATCGGACGGTGCACCGGGGCCTTCAACCTTACTGGGCTTCCCGCGCTGTCGCTGCCCTGCGGCTTCACCGGGGATGGACTGCCCGTCGGCATGCAGCTGATCGGCCGGCCCTTCGACGAGGCCACGCTCTTCAAGATCGGCCACGCTTACGAGCAGGCCACCGACTGGCACACCCGCAGGCCGGCGGTGTAGAGGTCGATCGGGGAACCCCGGATTCCGGGCTTCCCCTTCTGTGTGGCGTAGCGCGATGCTATTCTGGCATCGTGCCTGACGTAAGGAGAGCCAGCCGTGCCCGATCCAACCATCGCCATCACCGAGTCCGAGGAGGAGCCTGTCGAGCCCTACGTTGAGGCGGTGGAGGCCGCCGGCGGGCGGCCGAGGGTCGTCAGCATGGCGGGGCCGTGCGATGTGGACCGGCTGCTGACGGAAATCGACGGGCTATTGCTCACCGGGGGCGCCGACGTGGACCCATCGCGATATGGCGAGAAGCCCTTGCCGTCGATCGAGCTCGATCTCAACCTGGAGCGTGACGAGCATGAGCTCCCGTTGATTCGGGCCGCCGTGGACCGGGACCTGCCGGTGCTGGGCATCTGCCGGGGCATGCAGGCCCTCAACGTCGCTCTGGGGGGCTCGCTGCTTCAGGACGTGCCGGGCCACGCCGCCGAGGACGACGAGACGCCGGTCTTCCACGAGATCTTCGTCCCGCCGGGGTCGCGGCTGACCCACATCATGGGCATCGGCGGGTTCATGAAAGTGAACAGTTTGCACCATCAAGGGCTCACGCTGGCGCAGAAAGCGCCGGACCTGCTGGTCTCGGCATACGCCCTGAAAAATGGTATAATTGAGGCGCTCGATAGCCCTCGGCATCGCCACCGGTGGGTGGTGGGGGTGCAGTGGCATCCAGAGCGGCGGGGCGAGGTCGCGCGCCACTTTCAAAGGCTCTTCGCCCGCTTGGTGGCGGTGGCAAGCGAGACGCGTGAGCAAGCATGACGGTCGGCAACTGTCAAACTAAAATCTCAAGCATTCGTCAGGAAGATTTCGCACGAATGGGGCCTGTGGGCCCTTCTTTTTGTGGAGCGTTCCGCCCGGCCTTTTCGGTGGGGAAGGCGCGGGCCGGTGATGAGCGGTAGGAGGCAAATCCTGCTTCAGGAGGGAAGCCGGTGGTCACCGATAGAATAGGAACCATCAGGCCCGTCAAGCTCGAAGAGGAGATGCGGAGCTCCTACCTGGACTACGCCATGAGCGTCATCGTGTCTCGGGCGTTGCCCGATGCTCGGGACGGCCTCAAGCCGGTCCATCGTCGCATCCTCTACGCCATGGGCGAGATGGGCATTCGGCCCAACACCGCTTACAAGAAGTGCGCCCGCATCGTCGGCGAGGTGCTGGGGAAGTACCATCCCCACGGCGACGCTCCGGTCTACGACGCCCTGGTGCGGATGGCCCAGAACTTCTCCTTACGCTATCCCCTGGTGGACGGTCAAGGGAATTTCGGCAGCGTCGACAACGACCCGCCGGCGGCCATGCGGTACACCGAGGCCCGCCTGGCCCGCATCGCCGAGGAGACCCTGGTCGACCTGGACCGCGAGACCGTCGACTGGGTGATGAACTTCGACAACAGTCTGCGGGAGCCGACGGTCCTGCCGGCGCGGCTGCCGAACCTGCTGGTCAACGGCACCACTGGGATCGCCGTGGGCATGGCGACGAATATTCCGCCGCACAACCTCTCAGAGGTCTGCGACGGCATCGTCCACATGATCGACCAGCCGAACGCCACCATCGACGACCTGGCTCAGTTCATCCATGGCCCCGACTTCCCCACCGCCGCGACGATCATGGGCCGCGAGGGGATCGCCAGCGCCTATCACACCGGACGTGGCAAGGTGGTGGTCCGCGCCAAGGCCGAGATCCAGCAGTTGGAGAAGGGCAATCGCGAGCAGGTGGTGGTGACCGAGCTGCCGTTCCAGACCAACAAGGCGGCGCTGATCGAGAAGATCGTCGATCTGATCCGCGACAAACGCCTCGAAGGCATCAGCGAGGTTCGCGACGAATCGGACCGCGACGGCCTGCGCATCGTCATCGAGCTCAAGCGCGACTCCACCGGCGCCCAGGTCCTCAACAACCTCTACAAGATGACGCCGTTGCAGTCGGCCGTCCACGTCAACATGGTGGCCCTGGTCGACGGGCAGCCGCGGGTGCTGAACCTCCGGCAGATCCTGCGCGAGTACGTCGACTTCCGCCAGGTCGTCGTCACTCGCCGGTCCGAATTCGATCTTCGCAAGGCGCGCGAGCGGGCCCACATCCTTGAAGGACTGATCATCGCCCTGGAAAACCTCGATGCGGTGATCGAGACGATTCGCGGGTCGGAGGACGTCGAGGCGGCCAGGAATAACCTGATCCAGCAGTTCGACCTCTCCCAAGAGCAGGCCCAGGCGATCCTCGACATGCAGCTCCGGCGTCTGGCCGCCCTGGAAAGCCAGCGCATCATGGACGAGCACCAGGAGCTGACCGAGAAGATCGCGAATCTCATCGACCTCCTGGGCGACCCCACGAAGATCCTGGGCGTGGTGAAGGAAGAGACCCTGGAGCTGAAAGAGAGCTTCGGCGACAAGCGGCGCACCGTTATCAGCGACGAAGAGGCCCGGGCCTTCACCGACGAAGAGCTGATCCCGAACCTCGACGTGGTGGTCTCCATCAGCAACCGGGGTTACGCCAAGCGCCTCCCCATCGACGCCTACCGCATCCAGCGCCGTGGCGGCCAGGGCGTGCAGGGCATGAAGACCCGCGAGCAGGATGTCGTCCAGCATCTGCTCATCGCCGATACCCACGACCACTTGCTATTCTTCACCAATCGAGGGCGCGTGCTCCACTCGAAGTGCTACCGGATACCTCAGGAGGCGACCCGCGCCGCCAAGGGCACGCCTCTGGTCAACCTCATTCCGGTGCAGCCCGAAGAGCGAGTCACCGCCGTCGTGGCCACCACCGATTTCGATCACGAGAGCTATCTGTTCATGAGCACCAGCATGGGCAAGGTGAAGCGGACACTGATCAAGGAGTTCGCATCGGTGGTGGCGCGCACACCGGGCATCATCGCCATGAACCTGCAAAAGGGCGACGAGCTGGTCTCGGCGTGCATCGTCGAGGACGGCGACGACGTCATCGGCATCACGGAGCAAGGCCAGGCGATCCGTTTTCCCACCAAGGACGTGAGGCCGCAGCTCCGCAACTCCAGCGGCGTCCGGGGAATCCGCGTGGCCAAAGGCGACCGGCTTCTGGATATGGAGCGGGTCAAAGAGGGCGCCTACTTGCTGGTCATAGGAGAGCGGGGGTTAGGGAAGCTCACGCGGCTGGAGAACTATATGCCGCACCACCGGGGCACCAGCGGCGTGCTCACGCTCAAGATTACCGACAGGACAGGGCCGGTGGCGGCCGCGCGGGTCGTCCATCCCGACGAGGAGCTGATGATCATCTCCACGAATGGGATCATGATCCGCACCACGCTTCGTCAGGTACGAGTCACGGGCCGGGCGGCCCAGGGCGTCCGCATCATGGACGTGGACAAGGGCGACACTGTCGCCTCCATCGCCTCCTTCGACAGCCGCAAGGACGACGAGCCGGACGAGCCGGACTCCGATGACGTCAAGGCCAACGGCGGCAAAAAGTCCAAGGGGAAGGCTGCTTCGCCAAAGCGCGGCTCGGCGGAGAAATAGGCTCGGTGTCGAGGCGGCGTGAGGCCGGCTTAGCTGCCGGGCGGCACGATGTCGGTGTACTTGCCCTGGCAGAAGACCAGGGGCTCTCCACCGAAGATCTCGATCTCGTCGACTTTGCCGATGAAGATCGTGTGATCCCCAGCGACGTGCTTGGCGTAGACCTGGCAGTCCATGTAAGCCACGGCCCCCTTGAGGTACGGGTTGCCCGACCCGGTGTCCTGGAATTCGAAGGGTGGCGAACCCTCGGTGTCGCTGCGCGCGAAGAAGCTGGACGCCGCCTCCTGGTCCCGAGCGAGGATGCTCATCACGAACCGGTCCCGCTTGCTCATGATGGGGAAGCTGCGGGCCGTATGGTCCACGCACACCAGGACCAGCAATGGGTCCAAGGACACCGAGGATACAGAGTTGGCCGTCAGGCCGTGAACGATCCCATCGTCCTCGTAAAAGGTGACGACGGTGACGCCGGTGGGGAAGCAACCCCACGTCTTGCGGAACAGGTCTTTGTCGGCAACCGGGCTCATCAGCGGCTCCAAGAGTAGGATATGACCCTGTTGGAACGGGTCTCTCATCCTATCGGGGCCGCGACGGTTTGACAAGAGCGACGCTTCTCAAAGGGGGCCGGGGCCGCTATCATAGCGCCAATCCGTCGAGGAGCGGAGCCAAGTTGGCGGAGCCGGTGATTACCCTAGCCCACGCAGGCGGGCCGGCGCCGGGAGGCAATCCCAAAATCCCCTCTCCCTCGGGGAGAGGGCGATCCCAATCTGGCGGCCCCATTTTCGGCATGGCTTGTAGGAGGCGGAAGGTCGATGCAGAAGCAACCCCGGTCCCAGACCCCGCCGTTGTCGCCTGAGGGCGACGACTTTCTGTCGGCTACCCGCGGATCGAGAGAGGCGTTCGAGCGGCAGCGCCAATCCATCGCCGGGGGATCGACCCGCGGCGGCATCTTCTCCGGCGACTACCCCATCTTCATCGACCGGGGCGAGGGCTGCTACGTGTGGGACGTCGATGGGAACCGCTACGTCGATTTCATCAACGCCAGCTTCGCGCTTCCTCTGGGCCACAATCACGCCGCCATCCGCGAGGCCATGGCGCGGCAGCTGGAGAAGGGGACGTTCTTCACGGCCCACAACGAGACGGAGTGGCGGCTGGCCGAGACGCTGTGCCGTCGAATCCCGTCGGTGGAGAAGCTGCGGTTCTGCTGCTCCGGGACCGAGGCGACGATGTTCGCCGCCCGAGGCGCCAGGGTCTTCACCGGCCGGAGCAAGATCGCCAAGATGCAGGGCGGCTTCCACGGCACCAACGACGTGCTCTCGACGTCGCTGGGCCTCATGTCGTCGGGCGTGCCCTCGACCAGCGACTACGACCCCGTGAAGGAGGCGGTGATCGGCATTCCGCCGGAGGTGTTCGAAGGAACGCTGCTCCTTTCGTTCAACGATCCAGCCTTCTGCGAAAGGGTCATCGAGCGGAACAAGGACGATCTGGCCGCCGTCTTCGTCGAGCCGGTGATGGGGTCCGCGGGCATGATCCCTCCCAGGGACGGCTTCCTTCAGTTCCTGCGCGATATCACCCGCCGTTACGGCATCCTGCTGGTGTTCGACGAGATGATCAGCCTGGGGATCGCGCCGGGCGGGGCCCAGGAGCACTACGGGGTGACGCCCGACATGACCTGCTGCGGCAAGGTGATCGGAGGGGGGATGCCCATCGGCTGCGTCGGTGGGAGTGAAGAGGTGATGGAGGTCTTCGACCTGAACAAGCGCATGCCCTACGTGAACCACGGCGGGACCTTCGCCGGACACCCCCTCTCGATGGTGGCCGGCCTGGCGCAACAGGAGGCCATGACGCCGGAGGTCTACCAACGGCTCCACCGGCTGGGCGACCGGCTGCGCTCGATGCTCCGCGAGCTGTTCGACGACCTGGGGGCGCCGATCCAGGTCACGGGCGTGGGCCAACTCTTCTGCTTCCACGTTACTCCAAACGAGGTCTACAACTATGAGACGGCGTCCACCGGCGACGCAGACAAGCTGCGGCAGATCATGAACGTTCTGCCCCGCCACGGGATCCATCAGGTGAAGACCTCCCGCGGCTCGGTGAGCGCTCCGATGGAGGAGGAGCACCTGGCCGCTTACGTTCGAGCGATGGAGGCCGCCGTTCAAGAGGCTGGGCTGGCGTCGCGCTGACGCCGCGGTCGCGCCATGATCCTCGCCATGCATACCCAAGTCATCAGCGAGCCGGGAGTCGTTCCCGCGTGGTCCGGAAATGTCGATGCGGCTCAAGCGGCTGAGCCGCATCAAAATTGGTCCGGAAATGCCGATGTGGCTCAGCCACCTGATACGGCTCAGCCGCCCACGGTCGCTCTCATCGGCCTCGACGGGTAAGCGCGCGGTGTACGTGCAGCACGTCGAGTTCGAGGTCGCCCCGGGCAAGCTCGCCGAATGGGCGTCCTACGTTCGCAACTATCTCGCGGTCCAAGCGCGGCAGCCCGGCGGCGTCTCGTTCCGGGTGCTGCGTCTGCTCAACGAGTCCAACAGATTCATCTCGCTACGAACGTGGCTGACCCAGGAGGACGCTCTGCGGGCGCGGGAGTCGGCGGAGGTGCAGCTCGCGGGCAAGCCCGCGCGGGACGGCGGGTTCTACGCGAGCCCGGCGCGCTGGACCGAGCACAGGCTGTGGGACATGGTGTGGGGTCTCGCCGGGCCGACGACCTTCGCGCCGGCCGGCCGGTATGTTCACCACGTCTCGGGCGGCGTGGGGCCGGGCAAGCTCGACGCCTGGCAGGCGTACAGCCGCACGTTCGTGGCGGTCATGGCGCGGCAGCCCGGACTGGTGAGCCACGAGACGCTGCGGTCGATGACGGACGCGAACCGGTTCATCGCGATGCGGACGCACGTGAGCGAGGCCGCCGCCCAGGTTGGGCCGGAGTTCGAGCCGGCGGCCGAGGTGAAGCTCGCTGCCAAGCCCGCGCGTTCGATGAACGTCTACGAGGGAGGCGAGCCGACGGTGTCCTGGGCCTGCGAAGTCTATGATGGGGTGTGGGGCGTGGCCGGGCCGCAGGCTTACGATGCGTTCATGCGCTCGCTGGAGCCGGTGTGACGGGATGGCTTCTTGGTAAGCGAAAGGGGACGATGAGCAACATGGCGGAAAAGGTCAGCGCTTTCGAGGAGGTCTGCTCCGTTTTCGATTGGGCGGCGGACCACCTTGAGCTGGACGACAGCCTGCGAGAGATCCTTCGCCGGCCCTGGCGGGAGCTGACCGTTTCCGTGCCGGTGCGGCTGGACAACGGGAAAGTGCAAAACTTCACTGGCTACCGCGTCCAGTACAATGCGGCGAGGGGGCCTTACAAGGGAGGGATCCGCTACCATCTCGACGCCGATATCGACGAGGTCCGCGCCCTGGCCTCGCTGATGACGTGGAAAACGGCGTTGGTCGACATCCCGTTCGGCGGCGCCAAGGGCGGCGTCCAGTGCAACCCTCGCGCGCTCACCACCAACGAGCTCAATCGGCTGACCCGGCGGTTTACCGCCAACATCCACCACATCCTGGGGGTGAACCGGGACATCCCCGCGCCGGACATGGGCACCGATTCCCAGACGATGGCGTGGATGATGGACGCCTTCGGCCAGATCGAGGGCCATTCGCCGGCCATCGTTACGGGGAAGCCGATCGAGCTGGGCGGCTCTTACGGCCGGACCGCCGCGCCGGGCCGGGGCGCGGTCTTCGTGCTGGAGGAGGCGATGAAGCACCGCGAGATGGCGGTCCAGGGGGCCCAGGTGGTCATTCAGGGGTTTGGGCAGGTCGGCTCCTGGATCGCTCGGCTGCTGCCGCCTCTCGGTTTCAACGTGGTGGCGGTGAGCGACGTGCGTGGCGGCGTCTACGATCCGAAGGGTTTGGACGTTGAGCAGCTCTTGGCCCACCAGAAAGAAGCCGGAAGCGTCGTCCGGTTTCCAGGCGCGGAGCCGGTGACGAACCAGGAGCTGCTGGAGCTGCCGTGCGACGTCCTGGTCCCGGCCGCCGTGGAGCGGGTCATCACGCAAGAGAACGCCCCACGGATCAAAGCCCGGGTGGTCCTCGAAGCGGCCAACCATCCGTCGACACCGGCGGCCGACGACGTGTTCAACGACCGTGGCATCCTGGTGATCCCCGACGTGCTGGCCAACGCCGGCGGCGTCATCGTCTCTTACTTCGAGTGGGTGCAGAACATCCAGCAATACCGGTGGGATGAAGAGCGGGTCAACGTCGAGCTGAAACGCATCATCATCGGGGCTCTCGACACCGTCCAGGCACGGGTCGATGGGCAGAGCATCACCATGCGTCAGGCCTCGATGGCCGTGGCCGTCCAGCGAGTGGCTCGCGCCGCCGAGATCCGAGGGTTCGTGTAGCCAAGGCAGCGAGATCCCGGCGAGCCGGGATCCCGTCGCGAACGAGCATAACCGGCCGCGAACCTGCCGGGGCCTCGCACCCTCGCGCACTTGTGTACAATGGGCAAGACCATCGGCAGAGGGGCGCGACTACCGGCAGAGGAGGAGTCAGTGGCTACCCACGAAGACAGCAAGAAGCAGACCGTCGAGATCGGCGGGCTCCGCTTCGAGGTCATGCACCGGAGCCTGCAAGACGACGGGGGCCCAACCATCGAGGTGTACGGCGACGTCGATGGCGAGTCGACGCAGGTGCTGCGTTTCGACTGCTTCAGGAAAGCGCCGCACTACCACATGCCGCCCAGCTCGCCGGAGATTTTGAAGCTGGACCCGGCGACCGTCGGCGACGGGCTGGACTGGTCCATGGCCCAGATTCGCGAGCACATCCCCGAGATGCTGGCCACGGCGGGCTTCACCGAGCTGTCGCGGGCCGTCGATCGGGAGGCGCTGGCCGCCGACTGGGCGCAGGTGCGCGATGCGGTGGCGGCCACGGCGCCGGTTGCATAGTCCGCGCCCACCTCGATGACCGGGCCGCGAGTATTCGTGAGCCGGCCCGTCTTTCAGGAGGCGGTCGATCTCATCGCAACGGTGGCGGAGGTCACGGTCTGGCCGGAGGAGACGCCGCCGCCGTACGACCGGCTCCGGGCGGAGGCGAGGGAAGCCGACGGGCTGTTCTGTCTCCTGACCGACCGCATCGACGAGTCTCTTCTCGACGACGCGCCCCGGCTCAGGGTCGTCAGCAACATGGCCGTGGGCTATGACAACGTCGACGTGAATGCGGCATCGCGTCGCGGGATCTACGTCGGCAACACGCCAGGGGTTCTCACCGAGACCACCGCCGAGTTCGCCTTCGCCCTGATGCTGGCCTTCGCCCGCCGCATACCCCAAGGCGACCGTATGGTGCGAGAGGGGCGCTGGAAGACCTGGGGCCCGATGACGCTCCTCGGGTCGGACCTTCGCCACGCAACCCTGGGCATCGTGGGCCTGGGGCGCATCGGACAGATCGTCGCCGCGATGGCCCGAGGGTTCGAGATGCGGGTGGTCTATTGCAGCAGGACCCGGAAGCCGGAGATCGAGACGCGGCTGGGCATCGAATATGCACCCACGCTGGAAGCGTTACTGGCCCAAGCGGACTACGTCTCCCTTCACGTGCCCCTGAACCCGGAGACGCGGCGCCTCATCGGCGAGGCCCAGTTTGGCGTCATGCGGCCCAACGCCGTCCTCATCAACACGGCCCGCGGCGAGGTGGTGGACCAGCAGGCCCTGGTTGCCGCGCTGGAGTCGGGTCGCCTCGGTGGGGCGGCCCTGGACGTCGCCGACCCGGAGCCTATGGCTCCCAACGACCCGTTGCTGAAGCTCGACAACGTCCTGGTGACGCCGCACATCGCCAGCGCCAGCCGGGCGACGCGGTTGAAGATGGCCACGATGGCGGCCCAGAACGTTGTCGACGTCCTCGAAGGCCGGCGGCCGACTCACTGCGTCAACCCTGAAGCCGGGGGAGGACGCTAGGTGGCGTCCCCAACCGTCGCGCCCTATGGTTCGTGGCGCTCGCCGATCACCCCGGCGCTGGTGGCGTCGGCGAGGGTGGCGTTGAGCGACGTGACGCCTTCGGGGAACGACGTCTACTGGCTGGAGGGCAGGGCGCTGGAGGGGGGCCGGAACGTCCTGGTGCGCCGATCGGCCGGGGGTGAGGTCGCCGACGTGACGCCGCCCGAGTTCAACGTCCGCACGTTGGTCCACGAGTACGGCGGAGGGGCCTTTATGGTCGGTGACGGCGTGGTGTTCTTCTCCAACTTCACCGACCAGCGGCTGTACCGGCAGACGCCTGGTGAGGAGCCGGCGCCCATCACGCCGGAACCGGCTGCGTCTCGCGCCCTACGCTACGCCGACGCCACGCTGTCGCCGGATGGGCGGCGCCTGGTGTGCGTGCGCGAGCGACACGAGGCCGGCGGAGCGGTCATCAACGAGATCGTGACGCTCGCCACAGACGGTTCCGCCGGGGTCGAGGTCATCGCCGGAGGCCGCGACTTCTGCTCGTCGCCGCGGATCAGCCCCGACGGCCGATGGCTGGCCTGGCTCGTGTGGGACCACCCGGGGATGCCGTGGGACGGCGCCGAGCTGTGGACCGCCTCGCTGGAGCCCGGCGGGACTTTGCGGGACCATCGTCTGGTCGCCGGAGGGACGAGGGAGTCCATCTTCCAGCCCGAGTGGGGACCCGGCGGCGGGCTGTATTTCGTGTCAGACCGGTCCGGATGGTGGAATCTGTATCGCGAGGCCCAGGGCCGGATCGAGCCCCTGGCGCCCATGGAGGCGGAGTTCGGCTGGCCTCAGTGGGGCTTCGCCCTCTCCCAGTATGCCTTCCTTTCGGGCGGGCGTATCGCCTGCTACTACATCGAGGATGGCGTGGGCCGGCTTGGCGTGATTCCGGCCGGAGGGGGCCGGGTGGAGCCGTTGGATGTTGCGCTCAACTCGGTCTGGGCGCCCTTTCTCAAAAGCGACGGCGGTGACCGGCTGTGGTTCGTCGCCGGCTCCGCCTCCGAGCCGGTGTCGGTGGCGACGTTGGACGTTTCCAGTGGCGAGATGGAGGTGGTCAAACGCAGTCTCGCCACCGACGTCGACGCGGGGTTCATTTCACAGCCCCGGCATATCGAGTTTCCAACGGCGGACGGTCTCACGGCCCATATGCTGTTCTACCGGCCGGCCAACCGCGACTACGCCGGAGCGACGGAAGAGCTGCCGCCACTCCTGGTGATGAGCCACGGCGGGCCGACCGGGGCGGCCAGCGCCGCGCTGTCGCTCGCAACGCAGTTCTGGACCAGTCGAGGCTTCGCGGTGGCGGACGTGGACTACGGCGGCAGCACCGGCTACGGGAGGGCGTACCGGGAGCGGCTCAACGGCCAGTGGGGCGTGGTGGACACCAACGATTGCGTCAACGCGGCTCGCTACCTGGCGGACCAGGGTCAGGTGGACCGGCGGCGGATGGCGATACGGGGAGGAAGCGCGGGCGGCTACACGACCCTGTGCGCCCTGACCTTCCATGACGTCTTTGCCGCCGGCGCCAGCCACTACGGGGTCGCCGACGCCGAGACACTGGCCAAGGACACCCACAAGTTCGAGGCGCGGTACCTCGACGGCCTCATCGGCCCTTACCCCGAGGCGCGGGAGCTCTACCGGGCGCGTTCGCCGATCCATTTCGCCGATAGGATTACGTGCCCGGTGATCCTGCTTCAGGGCCTGGAGGACGAGATCGTTCCGCCGTCTCAAGCCGAGGCGATGGTGGAGGCGCTGCGCCGCAATGGCGTGCCCTTCGCCTACCTGACGTTCGAAGGCGAGCAGCACGGGTTCCGCAAGGCCGAGACGCAGCAGCGGGCCCTGGCCGCGGAGCTCTACTTCTACTCGCGCATCTTCCGTTTCGAGCCGGCGGAGACCATCGAGCCGGTGTACATCGAGAACCTGTAGCCGCAGGCCCGGCCCCGTCGATCCCCGTCCGCTGAACGTCCCGCCTGCTTCCTGTGGGTGCTGGCACTTGATCCTCTCCTGGGTCGTCACTATTCGACGTCATGCAGTCTCCCTCTATTGGGCCACTTTCCGACGCCCTAGCATGGGTTACGAGCACAGATTTGGTCTGAGTCCAGTGAGAATTGGCGACTGGGCGGCACATAGGGGAGCGAGCAGGTTCGGGCCTCCACCGCGGCAAGCGGGATGGGTGCGAAAAGGGCGGAGCCTGGCCGTCGCGTCGACAAGGCGCCCCCCTGCGAGCCCCGGCGACGACCCAGCGACCGATGCGCCCCCAAACGATGCACCGTCCTTCAACATCGAATGGCTAGCCAGACAGCGCCGTTGCAGTCCGTCACCACCGTCATCGCGCCTCCCCGCGGCTGGGTTCCCGTCGACCTCCGGGAGCTCTGGCAGTACCGGGACCTGCTCCTGGTCCTGACGCGCCGGACGATCTCGATCCGGTACAAACAGACGCTGCTGGGGGCGAGCTGGGCCATTATCCAGCCCGTCACCATGATGGTGGTCTTCAACATCGTGGCGTTGCTGGGCGATCTCCCGTCCGATGGTCTTCCCCGCCCGATCTTCCTGTACACGGCCCTGCTGCCCTGGCTGCTTTTCGCCACCGGGCTGACCACCGCAGCCAATAGCGTGGCTTCGAATCAGAACCTGGTGACGAAGGTCTACATCCCGCGTATGGTCCTGCCCATTTCGGCGGTGCTGCCCGGGCTGGTCGACTTCGCCATCGCCTCTGTGGTGATGGCGGGACTGATGGCGTACTATCGCGTGCTCCCCGGTGTCGAAGCCCTGGCCATCCCGCTGTTCATCATGCTGGCGATGGTGACGGCCCTGGGCTTCGGGCTCTGGCTCGCGGCCCTCAACGTCCGTATCCGCGACGTGCGGCTGGCGCTTCCGTTCGCCATCCAGCTCTGGCTGTTCCTGACCCCGGTCCTCTACACCACCAACGCCGTTCCTCAGCAGTGGCGGGTGATCTACGGGATGAATCCCATGACCAGCGTGATCGAGGGCTTCCGGTGGGGGCTGCTGGGCGAGGGCCAACCGCCGGGCTCGATGCTGATCGTTTCGGTGGCCGTGGCCCTGGCGGTGCTGATCAGTGGAGTCTTCTACTTTCGCCGTGCGGAGCGCGAGTTCGCCGACATCGTCTGACGGACTATCGATGGACATGACCTTAGCTAGAGCGCAACGAGCAGTACGGCGGTCGGCCCGGTCGCTGACCCGGCCGTGGCGGCCGGCGGCCTCCAACGGCGCCGAGCCGGACCGGCGGATGGCCCAGTGGGCGGACGTGCGGCGCCGGCAAGCGATGGCGGACCCGGCCCGGTGCCTGGAGCGGTTGCTGGGCCCCAAGCGGGGGATCACGCCCGCGATGGTGCAGGAGTTGTTCGACGAGGTGGCGGCCTGCGATTCGCTCCGGCGGTCGGTGGAGCGCTACAAGGATGTCATCGGCAAGGACTTTCAGGCCAAGCTGTCGGGCGTGGTGGTGGCCGCGATCCTGTTCAACTACGTCGCGACCCGGATTGTCCGGCCCGAGGTGGTGGTCGAGACGGGGTGCGCCACCGGCTGGACCAGCGCGCTGTTCCTGCTGGCGCTGCGCCAAAACGGCAAAGGGCATCTGTACACCATCGACCTTCCCGCCGTGTCGGGGGAGCTGAGCATGGACTGGACCCTACCCGCCGGGCTCGAGACCGGCTTCCTGGCGCCGGAAGAGTTGCGGGACCGCTGGACGCTGATCATCGGAGACGCCAGGGCCGAGCTGATGCCGCTGCTAGCAAAAGTACGGCAAGTCGACATCTTCTATCACGACTCGGACCACACCTACCAGCACATGATGTGGGAGTACACCTCCGTTTGGCCGCACCTGCCGCCGGGCGGCCTTCTGGTCTCCGACGACATTGGCTGGAATACCGCGGCGTGGGATTTCTCCCGCGCCATGTCGCGGCCCCTGGCCATCCACGGCAGCAACCTGAACTTCGGCGCCATGGCCAAGGCGGTTGGCCCTTCCCCGGCGGCGTGATCGAAACGAACGAGAGAGCCCAGATGCGAGTCGCCTTCATCGAGCCAGAGGTCCCCAACACCGAGCACAGCACGGTGAGCTACTCGGCGCGCTTGTTCATCGACGCCATACGAGACGCGGGCCACCAGGTGACGGCGGTGCTGCCGTTGCCGCGGCAAAGCCTCATCGCGGACCTGGCCACCCGCCAGCGCTGGCTGGAGGAGCTACGGGACGCCGGGATACCGACCGAGGTGGTGTCCGGCGACCCGCCGGACGCGCCGATCCGGAGCCGAGCGGCGGGTCGCGTGGACCGGCTACGCAGGCTGCTCCGGCCCCGCATCGACGATGTCTTTCCCCACGTGGCGTTGGCCGGCGCGATGTCCGAAGCCCTGGCGCGAGCGCGGCCCGACGTTCTCTTTCTCTGGGGCGGCTACGAGGGGATCGCCGCGACCGATGGGACGCATCTGGCGCCCCGCTTTGCCTTCGTGGGCGACCCGGTTCACATGCCGGGGCTGTTCAGAGGTTTGCCGCCTCTGGCATCCCGACGGCACGCCTGGTCTCCGTCGCGGCTGGTGACCCGGCTGGAAGCGGCGCGGCAGGCCCAGGTGATGGTGCGGCTCCTCGGCCGATGTGAATCGGTGGCGGCGACGGCGGCCCATCACGCCGCTTGGTTTCGCCGCCAGGGTCTCAACGGGTGCCGCTACCTGCCCAACATCGTGCCGGACTGGGGAGGCGCGCAATGGGAGAGGCGTCGCCTGGCGCAACCCACGCGCCGGCGGCTCAAGATCGTGTGCATGGGCCACGTCGGGGGCACGGCGACCCTGGCGGGACTCCATCTGCTGGCCGACGAGACCCTTCCGGCGCTGGAGCGCGCCCTGGGCCGCTCTTTCGAGCTCCACATATGCGGCAAGGGCCAGCTTCCGGCCGGCCTGGCGAGGCGGCTGGACCGCCCTTCGGTCCGCCTGCGCGGCTTCGTGGACGACATCGTCGCCGAGCTGTTGACCGCCGACGTCTTTTTGGTTCCGACGCCCATCGAGCTGGGCATCCGCGTCCGAATTCCCTACGCGTGGAGTCTGGGCAGCTGCGTGGTGGCGCACCGGGCCAACGCGGCGGGCCTGGCCGAGCTGGTCCATGAAGAGAACGCGCTGCTGGCGTCCGATGGCGTGGGTCTGGCCGAGGCCGTGGTGCGGGCCTGCCGGCAGCCGGGCCTTCGCGCCCGTCTGGGCCGCGCCGGGCGGCGGACGTACGAGACGCATTTTTCGCGAGAGGTGGTGAGCGCGACGGTGGTGGGTGAGCTGGAGAGGCTGGCCGGGACGCGTGTGGCGCAACCCCAGGGATTCGCGATCGGGAGGGCGGCGTAGATGGCTGAGATTCGACCGCCTCAACGAGTGCTGGTGACCGGTGGGGCAGGATTTGTCGGGCATCGGGTCGTTAGCGAGTTGCTTGCTAAAGGCTATCAAGTGGTGGTGGCCGACGACCTGAGCAATCCGCAAAGCGCCGTGGAGCCCGGTTACGATTTTCTCCATGCCGACATGGGGGACCCGGCGGCAGCGGACGATGCCTTCCGGGGAGTCGACGCCTGCATCGCGATGGCGTCGCGCCGTGGAGCCATCGGCTACGTTCATCGCCATCCCGCCGAGATCCTGGTGGGCAACAATCGAATCTACAGCGCGACGTTCGGCGCCGCCAAACGAGCCGGAGTGCGACGCCTCGTCTTCGTCTCGTCTTCAATGATCTACGACTCGGTGGAGAGCTTCCCGGTCAAGGAGTCCGACGCCGAGACGATGGCGGCGCCACGCTCGGTGTTCGGGTTCTCCAAGCTCATCGGCGAGCGCTACTGCGAGACGTTCGAGAGCGAGGGAGGCCCGCCGTATGCCATCGTTCGGCCGTCCAACGTGTATGGACCGGAAGAGCGGCCCGGTCGCGTAGCCGGCGACGCTCACGTCATCCCGGACCTGTTCCGCAAGATCATGTCGGGTCAGCGCCCCGTGGAGATCTTCGGCGACGGGCGTCAGAGCCGGAGCTTCGTGCACGTCGATGACGTGGCCCGAGGCATGGTGATGGCCCTCGAGAGCGAGGGCGCCGTCAACGAAGCGTTCAACCTGGCGGGGGTGGAGGAGGTCCGCGTGATCGAGCTGGCCCGCAAGATATGGGCCCTCTGCGGCATGACCGGCGCTCTGGAGACGGTCGCCGCTCCCGGTTTTGCCCAGGACGTTCGCCGCCAGTCTCTGGCCATCGACAAGGCCCGCCAGCTCTTGGGATGGGCGCCTCAGGTGCCGTTCGACGATGGCTTGGCCCAAGTCGTGGCGTGGCTCTTGCGAGAGTACCCCCGAGCGGCATGAGGCTTAGAGATGCAGCCGGGATGGCGCCTCACACGTCCACGATGAGGAAGGTGGCGGCGACTGTACACGTTATGCGCGGGACGATCGATGCGTTTGAGAGCTGGGCGGGGTCGGTCCTTGCCGCGGCGCTGCCCAAGCCGGTGCGGCGGAGCTTGATGCAACGGTTATGCGACCACAACCCACAGGAGCTGATGGAGGCGATCGGCCCGCGTCTGAACCGTGCGCCCGACCTGGACAGCATGCCCGTCGACCTGCCGGTCCGAGGGCCGTTGCGCTTCGAGCACCTGGCAGGCCTCTTCGCCAGCACATCGCTCGACCACGGCGTCATTTCCATGACGGTCCGTCAAGCGGCGTATCTCTACGGGCTGGTGCGTCAAATGGACGCCCGCAAGGTGATAGAGATCGGCAGATACAAGGGCGGCTCTACCCTGGCCATCGCCGCCGCCATGGAGGGGAAGGGGCGTTTCTGGTCCATCGATATCGGAGAGAAGGAAGCGCGGCTCTTCGGGAATCAGCCGGCCCGGCGACGCTTCGACGAGCAGGTCGCCGATGCGCTGCGCCGCTATGGACTTCGGGCGGACCTGCTGGAGGGCGATTCCCGCACCATCGACTTCGACTCGGGAGAGGTGGACCTGGTGCTGATCGATGGCGACCACTCCCTGGAAGGGGTCCGATGCGACTTCGAGCGTTTTGGCCGGCGGGCCAGGGTCGGCGGCGCAGTCCTGCTGGACGACGCCTTCGGGGATGGCGTATTCACGAGCCACGTTGACACCGTGGGCCGGGTGCTGGCCGAGGTGATCGAGGAGGGCGAGTTCAAGCTGGTGCGTGCGGTCAATCGCATGGCCCATCTGGTCCGCGTCCGTGCTCCCGCCGAGAATCGAGAGGCCCCGGCGGTCGGGTCGGGCGGCGAGAGGCCTGAGGATGTTGAGCGACGCCGTTCTGGAAGAGCGAGCGCCCTGACCGCTACCAATGATATGCATCTCACGTTCGACATCGATCCGGCCACACTGAGACTCGGTGACAGCGACGCCGGGTATGTCTCGTCGCTCTACGAGAAGTATTGGGATGGCCTGGTGTCGGTCTGCACCGAGATGGGGATGGTCCGCCGCCGTATGATCGAGCGCGGCCACTCCGCCGATTTCAGCGATACCGAAGCCGAGCTGCTCTACCTCCTGGTCAGGGAGGTGAAGCCGAACGTGGTCGTTGAAATATCGCCCTGCCACGGGTACAGCACCGGCTACATCCTCTCCGCCTTGACCGACAACGGCCACGGGAAGCTGTTCAGCTATGAGATTCAGGCGGAGGTCCAAGGCCAACCCATCGCCGATCTCATCGCCGCCAACCTCAGCTCGAAGGTTGACCCCACGCGGCTGGAAGTCGTCGTCGGCGACGCGCGGGACGCCAAGATCCCCGACTGCGAGCTCTTGTTCTTGGATAGCTGCCACGAGGCCTATTTCGCGGCGTGGTTCTTCTCGGGACTGGTATCCAAACCGCGCTTGGTCTTCGTCCACGACGTTCTGATACACGACGAAGCGCACCGTGCTCTCGTGCCGAAGGCCGCATTCCTGGGCGTCCGCGACCAATATTACGTTCTCCAAGCGCTGGCCGAGAATCGCCAGCGATGCTTCTCCGTAGCGGCCTTCGCTCGTGCGAGGGACCGGAGGCCGACCGGCGCACTCCCGGCCAGAAACCCGGGGTCTCAAGACCGCAGCGTGGTGTTCGCGGGGCACCGGCAAGGCGAGAGCGCTGCGCGAATGCATGCGACGCAGGCACGCTTGCATAGCTTGCGACGGCAGATCGTCTCCGGAGACCGGGAAGGGGCGCTGGCCGGCATTGGCGCGATCTTGCACAGCGACCATCACCTGTTCAGCAAGCTGCAAGCGCTGGGACTGCTTACGCAGCTGGGTTACCGGCGTCCATCGGCGCCAGACGTTTTCCCCGAGGTCGACTTGGACAGCAGCCGTTTGAGCGTGGCCGAGCTGGTGGCGGCGATGGAGTGGAGCGCGGCTTCCGCCGACTGGGCGCGGCTGCGAGACCTGGTTGGCGGCGGCAGCCGGCGGGACATCGCTTCCGGCACAGACGGTTTTCTCACCGACAACTACCGGCGGTATATGCCGGCGGGGCTTCTCCACATGCCTCGAACCGTTCTCCGATCCGGCTGGATCTCCAAGATCGCTCGGGGCGTTCTACCGCGGCGGCCGGACGGAGTCACCCCTGGAGGGTACGTGCGTGGCTGAACCCGTCATCAGAGTCGAGGGGCTGGGCAAGAGGAGGATGTCATCGATGATATCGACCAAATCGATCATGAGAGAGGGGCGCCGGGTAGTCCAGAGACTGGCCGCCAAGACCCTTGGCGAGCGCATCCTGCTCACCTCGCCGCCGCCGTACACGGCCGAATACGACCGCGAAATGCCGATTGGGGCCCTGAATCATCACGACTGGTTCAGCCTGGCGTGGAAGTTCATCTATTCGAATCAGATGGAGGGCGACTACTTCGAGTTTGGCTCGGCGCTCGCCCGCACGGCGCGCTCGGCGGCGACGTATCGCAAGCACCCCTACAGCCGCTCCACGGCGGAGATCCGCGGCAGCGGCGGCCGGCCTTACCCCCACCTCTACATTTTCGACTCTTTCGAAGGCTTCCCCGAGCCCACCGAGGAGGACGGCAAGGCCGGCTGGATCAAGGGCCACTTCAAGACCTCCCTGGAGGAGTTCCGGGGCTTGATCGAGCAGGTCGTGGGTCCGACGGATTGGACGCCGATCGTAGGGTTCTACAACGAGTCATTGACACCGCAGCGATCAACAACCCTTCAGCAGGCGAAGGTCAAGGCATCCATCGTGTTCCTCGACTGCGACTTTTATAGCTCCACCAGGGATGTGCTGGAGTGGGTTCCACCGTTTCTGCAGAACGGCACGCTGCTCGCCGTCGACGACTACCACAACTACCGGTCCGATCCCGCCATGGGCCAGCAGCTGGCTTTCAACGAATGGCGGTCGAATCACCCGGAAATAGAGCTCCACCCGTGGCGGCCCTTCGGTATCTTCGGTGAGAGCTTCATCGTGCACATCAAGGATCCGGACAGGCCGGCACGGTAAGAGTTTGATAACGCAACTGGGGGAACCACAGTCCGAGTGGATACAAACAGGGCCGACAGACGCAACGTGAATCACACCGTTATCAGAGTCGAGGGGCTGGGCAAACGCTATCGGATCGGCCAGTCGATGACGCTGGGGCTCCTGCGCGAGGGGCTGGCCAACGTTGCGGCGGGCCCGGCGCGGCGTCTCCAACGGCTGATGGGCCGAACGGCGCGGCGCGGCAGCGAAGAAGCCGATGGCCGGTATTTCTGGGCCCTGCGCGACGTGACCTTCGACATCGAGTCCGGCGACATCGTGGGAATCATCGGCAGCAACGGCGCGGGCAAGAGCACGCTGCTCAAGCTCCTCGCCCGCATCACCCACCCGACGGAGGGTCGCGCCGAGATCGTGGGGCGGGTGGGCGCACTGCTCGAGGTGGGCACCGGGTTTCATCCCGAGCTGACGGGGCGGGAGAACGTCTACCTGAACGGCGCGGTGCTGGGCATGAGCCAGAGCGAGGTCGCGCGCAAGTTCGACGAGATCGTCGCCTTCGCCGGCGTCGAGCGGTTCATCGACACGCCGGTCAAACGCTACTCCACCGGCATGCAGGTCCGCCTGGCCTTCGGCGTAGCGGCCCACCTGGAGACCGAGATCTTGATCGTCGACGAGGTGCTGGCCGTGGGCGACGCCGCGTTCCAGATCAAAAGCCTCGCCAAGCTGTCGGAGGCCGCCTCCAGCGGACGGACGGTCCTGGTGGTCAGCCACAACATGGAGACGGTGCGACAGCTTTGCGGCCGAGCGATTCTTCTGGAGGAGGGGCGCATCGCCCATATCGGCACGGCCGAGGAATGCATCGACCGGTATACGTCGGTCGCTCGGCGAGGAGACCGCCGGACCGGCGACGTCGTGTCCCTGACTCACCACGTTGGCAGGACCAAGGAGTTCGCCGCTCCGCTGCGGTTGACCAGCCTGCGGCTGGAGGACGAGACCGGCGAGCCGAATTGGTCCGTCGCCTCGGGCGGGCCGTTTCGAGCGGTCGTCGGTTACGAGATCGCGCCGGGCACGACGATGGAACATCTGCGCTTCTCCATCGTCTTTACGAACATGCGCAACCATCGCCTGGCGGCCTGCCGGAGTCACGACACCTTCGGGCGGCCGATGACCCTCGAAGGCGCCGGGACCGTTTCCTGCGAGGTCCCCCGGCTTCCGCTCGTCCCTGGCTCCTACGGCCTCACGCTCATGTGCGCGGGGCCGGCGGGATACCTGGACGTGGTGTACGACGCCACGGTCATCGAAGTGAAGGGCAACGGGTTCTACCCATCGGGGTATGTCCCCGGCGCCGAGGAGGGGGAGATGCTGTTCGATCATCACTGGGAGGTAAACGATGCTCGCCACCAGGTCGGCGACCCGGTCTTCAGCGCCTGATTTCATCGAGCGGTGGGCCCAGCACATCATGGGGGAGGAGATCCCCTGGTTTCCCAGCGGCATCTTTCCGGGAGAGATGGCGGCGTTCCTGGGGCTCTGCGAGTTCTATCAGGTGGAGACCATCATCGAGTCCGGCCGCAGGCACGGCTACTCCACGCAGATGCTCGGCGAGTTCACCCGGTGGACGCCGTGCGAGGCCATCTCCATCGATCTGGAGGAGGACGCGGCGATCGCCGCGGATTGCCGCCGCCGGCTCGGCAAGTACGACGGCCTGGAGCTGCTGGTGGGTGACGCCTTCGATATCCTGCCCAACGTAGCCCGTCGCGCCACCGGGCGGATCGCGCTTCTGATCGACGGCCCCAAGAAGCACGAGGCGAACCGCCTTTCGGCGACGGCCGCCGCGCTGTTCGACGTGGCCCTGGTGGCCCACCACAACGCCGGGCCGGACACCTCCTGGGGCCGCGAGTTCGCCGAATGGTTTCCCCAGGCACGGTACTACGAGGAAATGGGCTTTGAGGGGGCGTCCTGGTTCCGGGAGTTCAAGGCCTGGGAGCGAGAGGTGGTCGGCGACGCGCCGCTGGGCGACCGGTCGGTGGACCGCTCGGACATGGCCATCGCCCCTCTTTCGGACGACGAGCGCGGGAAACGGAGGCTCTGGTCGCTGGACCGCCGGCCTTCCCCCCGGCACCCCCTGTTCCTGGCGCTGAAGTGGTGGGCGAGGCTGGCATGAGCGTCTTCATCATCGCCGAGGTCGGCTCGGTCCACGATGGCAGCTTCGGCAACGCCGGCCGGCTCATCGACGCCGCCGCCGAGGCCGGGGCCGACGCGGTCAAGTTCCAGACCCACATCCCGCAGGCGGAGACGGTGCGGGACGCCCCTTCGCCGCCGTACTTCAAAGGCGAACCTCGATTCGAATACTTTGCCCGGACCGGGTTCGCTCCGCTCCAGTGGGGCATGTTGAAAGAGCGCGCCGAAGCCGCCGGACTGGTCTTTCTCTCGTCGCCCTTCTCCACCGAGGCCGTCGAGCTTCTGGAAGAGCTCGGCGTCCAGCGCTACAAGGTGCCGTCGGGCGAGGTCACCAACCTGCCGCTGTTAGCGGCGATCGCGGCCACGGGCAAGCCGGTGCTGCTCTCCTCGGGCATGAGCTCGTGGCAAGAGATCGACGACGCGGTGGCCACGCTCCGAGGCGCCCATGGGCCTCGCTCCGACGACGATTGGCTGACGGTGCTTCAGTGCACCAGCGAGTACCCCTGCCCCTACGAGCGTGTCGGGCTCAACGTGATGAAGGAGATGCGCCAGCGCTATCGGTGTCCCGTGGGCCTCTCGGACCACACGTTGACGCCCTTCGCCGCCTACGCCGCCGTGACACTGGGCGCCACGGTGATCGAGAAACACTTCACGTTCAGCAGACGAATGTATGGCAGCGACGCGGCCCATTCGCTGGAGCCCGGCGAGTTCGCCGAGATGGTGCGTGGCATCCGGGCCGTCGAGGCGATCATGGCCGGCGAGGTCGACAAGGGCGATCACTCCCGGTATCGCGAGATGAAAGATATCTTCGAGAAGAGCGTCGTGACCCTGGCCACCGTCCCTCGAGGGC
This sequence comes from Chloroflexota bacterium, assembly GCA_022572465.1. GTDB lineage: Bacteria > Chloroflexota > Dehalococcoidia > SHYB01 > SHYB01 > JACZVV01. Next base: position 14,940 of record JACZVV010000006.1, on the reverse strand, counting down.
AGGTGCTGACGCCCGAGCTGGTGGGCGTGAAGAAGCCCGGCACGGGCATCCCCGCCAGGCGATACCAAGAGGTGCTGGGCCGCCGCGCCAAGCGAGATCTGGCCGCCGACCAGGTGCTTCGAGAGCACGACGTCGATTGGGCCGAACAGAGGGCTGCGCGATAGCGCGCGAACGAGAGAACAACCTATGACGAGAGCCATCGTCCTCACCAGCACGTTCCCACGCCACGAGCACGTCGTCGGCGTCCTGGCGCGACGTCACGACGTCGTCGGCGTTTGGCAGGAAGAGAAGTCGTTCCAGCCCGAGCGCTACGCCGGATCGGAAGAGGAGCTCCGGGTCGTCATGGAGCATTTCGGCCGGCGCGACGTCATGGAGGCAGACTGCTTCGGCGAGCAAGGGACGGCGAAGCTGAGTCCCGGGACGGTGCGGAGACGCATCCCGGTGGGCGGCATCAACGACCCTTCGGAAGCGAAGCTGATGGAGCTGTTAAAGCCAGACGTGGTGCTGGTCTTCGGCACCGGCATCCTCCGCGAGCCCGTTCTAAAGCCGTTCGAGGGCCGCATCATCAACCTGCACCTGGGCCTGTCGCCCTACTACCGGGGCTCGGGGACCAACTTCTGGCCCCTGGTCAACCGCGAGCCTGAGTTCGTCGGCGCGACGATTCACGCGCTGGACGCGGGCATCGACACCGGGCCGATCATCGCCCATGTCCGGCCCCGAATCGAGCGCGGCGACGGCCCCCACGACATCGGGAACAAGGCCATCCGAGCGGCGGCGGAGCTCCTGGCCGACGTCGCCGGGATGGCGGCCGAAGGGACGGTGCGCTCCAAGCCCCAATGGCACAAGGGACGCCTGTATCAGCGAAAGCACTTCAACGCCGAGGCTGTGATATCCCTTTATCGCAACTTCGAGACCGGCATGATCGAGGAGTACCTGGGCAACCAGGCGCAGCGAGACAGCGCCATCGAGCTGGTCACGCTGGAGACGGTCTCATGAGCCGATGCCTGGTCGTCTTCTATCACTACGTGCGAGACCCGGCGAAAACGGAGTTCCCCGACATCAAGGCGCTGACGCCGGACCAGTTCGAAGCCCAGCTCGACTGGCTCCAGCAACGGTACACCATGGTCGACTACCCGACCTTCGAGGCGTCGTTGCGGGGCGAATGGCGTTCGAGCCGGCCCTGTGCCTTGCTGACGTTCGACGACGGCCTGACCGACCACTACCAGGCGGTCTTCCCGGCCCTGACGCGTCGTGGACTGTCCGGCGTCTTTTTCGTGGTCGGGGCAACCCTCGATGCCACGCCTCGGGTCCTCAACGTGCACCGGGCGCACTTCCTGCTGGCCAGGCTCGGGCCAGAGGGTTTCGCCGACGAGGTCCGCCGCGGTCTCGTGGACCTGCCCGAAGCGACGGCATGCGAGCTGCCGGAGAGCAGCGGACTGTACCGGTACGACGGGTTCGACGCCCAGGACGTCAAACGGCTGTTGAACTACGAGCTGCCGGCCGCCACCGCCGACGCGTTGCTGAGCGAGCTGTTCTGCCGCCACATCGGCGACGAGGCGGCCTTCGCCCAGGAGCTCTACCTGACGCCGGACCTGGTGGCCGAGATGGCGAGTGAGGGCATGACCTTCGGCTTCCACACGGAGCGTCACGTGCCGCTTTCGCGCCTGAGCCGCCCTCTCCAATGGGCGGAGGTGCAGCGCGGCGTGGCGGCTATCACTGGCCTCACCGGGCAGCGGTCGACGCCGTTCTGTTACCCCTACGGCCACGCCCAGACCTACGACCGTGACTCGGTCGCTGTGGTGGAGAAGGCCGGCTACTCCACCGCGTTCACCGCCGTCCGCGAGATGGTCCGCTTCGAGGAGTCCAGCCGGTACGAGCTCCCCCGGATCGACACCAGGGACCTGCCGCCCGTGGCCCAGGAGCGAAACGTTGCGTAAGGTTTGCGTTGTGGTCGCCTCCCGGGCGAACTACAGCAGCATCAAGAGCGTCATGCGGGCTGTCGAGGCGCATCCGGCTCTGAAGCTCCAGCTCATCGTGGGCGCCTCCGCGCTGCTGGACCGTTTCGGGGCGGTGGTGAACGTCATCGAGGCCGACGGCTTCCACGCCGACGCGCGGGTCAGCATGATCGTCGAAGGCGAGACTCCGCTGACGATGGCCAAGTCAACCGGATTGGGCCTGTTGGAGCTGCCGACCATCTTCGACATGCTGAAGCCCGACGTGGTGATCAGCGTGGGCGATCGCTTCGAGACGATGGCCACCGCCGTCAGCGCCGCGTATATGAACATTCCGCTGGCCCACACCATGGGCGGCGAGGTGACCGGCACTATCGACGAGAGCATTCGCCACGCGATCACCAAGCTGGCCCACATCCATTTCCCGGCCAACGAGCTGGCCGCGCGCCGTATCGTCAGCATGGGCGAGGACCCGGCGACCGTCCATCCGGTGGGCTGCCCGCGAATCGACCTGGTGGCCGACATCGTCAGGGCCAACGGCAACGGACGCGACCGGTGTTGGGTGGAGCGAGAGGGCGTGGGCGGCGACATCGATCTGGACGAGCCGTTCCTGCTGGTGTCGCAGCATCCGGTGACGACGGAGTACGGTCAGGGCGAACGTCAGATCGGCCAGACGCTGGCGGCGCTTCAGGAGCTGCGGATGCCGACAATCATGCTCTGGCCCAACGTCGACGCGGGGTCCGACGACGTGGCCCAGGGGATCCGCAAGTTTCGAGAGCGGCACGACCACGACTTCATCCGGTTCTACAAGAACTTTCCGGTGGAGACGTACGTCCGGCTGATGATGAGCGCCGCGTGTTTCATCGGCAACTCCAGCGCCCCCATCCGGGAAGGCGCTCTGCTGGGGGTGCCCTCAGTCAACATAGGCACGCGCCAGATGGGCAGGCAACGCGGCAGCAACGTCGTCGACGTCTGCCACGACCGGCGAGCGATCGTCGACGCCGTGCACGCCCAGATCGACCACGGCCGCTATCCCCCGGAGCCCATCTACGGTGACGGCCACGCGGGCGAGCGCATCGCCGGCATCCTCGCCGACGCTTCGATCAGAATCCAGAAGCGGATCACGTATTGAAGAGGGAACGAGAAAGAGGGCAATGGCAAAGAGGAAGCGCGAATGGGGGGACCGGTAGCGGTGACTGAAGTCTTGGGGCTGATCCCGGCGCGGGGAGGGTCCAAGGGCATCCCGCGCAAAAACGTCGCCGACCTTGGCGGGCGACCGCTGCTGGCGTACACCTGCGAGGCGGCCCTGGCCAGCTCAACGCTGACGCGCACGGTCCTCAGCACCGACGATGGGGCAATCGCCGACTTGGGCCGGGCCTGCGGCGTCGAGGCCCCGTTCCTTCGGCCCGCCGGCCTCTCCGCGGACGAGACGCCGATGATCGACGTGGTCCGTCACGCGCTTCGGGCGCTGGAACAGGCCGAGGGTTACCGGCCCGACGTGCTGGTCTTGCTCCAGCCCACCTCGCCGCTGCGCCGCGCCCGGCACATCGACGACGCCGTCGACCTCCTGTGCGCTTCCGGCGCCGACTCGGTCGTAACGGTGGTCCCGGTGCCGCACCGGTACAGCCCCACATCCGTGATGCGCCTGGTGGAGGGCAGGCTCGTGGCCTTCGCCGAAGGCCCGGCGCCCGCGCGACGGCAGGACAAGCCCCGCTTGTATGCGAGGAACGGGCCGGCGGTCCTCGCGGTCAAACGATCGGTCGTGCTGGACCAGGCCAGCCTCTACGGCGACGACTGCCGGCCGTTGGTCATGGACGCGGAGTCGTCGGTCGATGTGGACGAGCCGGCCGATCTGGCCTACGCCGAGCACCTCCTCGAACGGCGTGGAGCGCTGCCAACGGAGTCGGACCGGGTCGTGGCGGGAGGCCTCTCTTGACCACGGCCGTCCTGGACGCTGGTGTCAAGAGCCTGCTGGCGCGGTCGGGCGCGATGCGCATCTTGGACCGCATCGGGGTCAAAGAGCCGTTGGGCCGGCTGTGGCGATTGGCGCTCAATCCTCGATCGGTGCGCGAGAACGTCGATCTATATTTCGATTACCGGGACTGGCGGCGCCGGTGCCGCTCCCTGGCCGGAAACGTCCCCTTCGCGGGACCGGCCCGGCGAGCGCTGGTGGCCGACCTGGGGGTCACGCCGGTGGGGTTCATGAAGGCCGAGGCGATGCTGGCCAAGGCCCTCCAGCTTCGAGGGGTAGCCTCCACCATCGTCACGCAACGGAGCGCCGCCTGGAAGCTGCGCTATTTTCGAGCCATCGGGCTCGACGCCTTCGACTACTTCGACGACGACGGGAAGAGGGAGCCGTCGCCGGCGGTCAGCGCCGAGGCTGTCGATCTGCTGGGGCAGGCGGCGACCCGCGCCGAGGTCGAGGCGTTGGAGTTCCGGGGCGTCCACATCGGCCGGCAGACCCTCAACACCCTGTCCATGGACCTGCGGAGGGGCCGGCTGGACCCGACGGACCCGGCGACTCGCGAGCAGATCGCTCGCTACCTGGCGCGGGCGATGGACGCGGTGAACGCGTCGGACCGGCTGCTGGACCGGCTGCGGCCCGACCTGTTGCTTCTGGGAGAGAAGGGGTACCTACCCTTTGGCCCGCTGTTCGAGACGGCGATCAACCGGGGCATTCCGGCCATCACCTGGAACGCTTCGCAGCGGTCGGACGCGCTGGTGCTCAAGCGGTTCTCGAAAAGCAACAGCAGCGGCCACTACTTCACCCTGTCGCCGGAGACGTGGGCCGCGGCCCGCCGGATGCCCTGGACCGGCGACCGTCAGCGCGAGCTGGACGAGGAGATCGCCCGGCACTACGCCGAGGGGATCCGGTTCCAGGGGGAGCCGCTTCAGGCAGGCAAGAACCTGAAATCGCCCGCGGAGGTGACGCGGCTGCTGGGCCTGGACCCGTCGAAGAAGACGGCGGTCGTCTTCTCCCACGTCTTGTGGGACGGCACCCTCTCCTATGGCTCCAACCTGTTTCACGATTACGAGGAGTGGCTGGTGCAGACGGTCAAAGCGGCTTGCGCCAACCCCGGGGTCAACTGGGTGATCAAGTTTCACCCGGCAAATCTGTGGAAAAGTCGACAGACCGGCCATCGCGGCGAGCTCTGGGACCGCGTGGCCATTCGCCAGGCGATCGGCGCCTTGCCCGGCCACGTCAAGCTCATGGACCCCGCGACCGAGATCAACACGTTTTCGCTGTTCGACGTCGCTGATTACTGCCTGACAGTGCGGGGGACCATCGGCATCGAGATGCCGTGCTACGGCATCCCCGTGGTGACGGGCGGCAGCGGCCGGTGCTCGGGCCTGGGTTTCACGGAAGACTCGTCGACGGCCCGCGAGTACCTGGACAAGCTGGCGTCGATCCAGGCGCTTCCCCGCCTCAGCCCGGCTCGGGCCGAGCTGGCCAAGAAGCACGCCTATGCGCTCTTTCTTGGCCGGCCCTGGCGATTCAGCAGTTTCGAGGTCGGCTACATGCCCTTGTCCAAGGCGGGACATCCTCTCAATCCCAACGTGACGCTACGGGTAAAGAGCTTGGCCGAGCTCAGCAGCGCGCCGGACCTCGTGGCCTTCGCCGCCTGGGCCGCCGATTCGACCGACGCCGATTTCATGGCGCTGCCGCTCACGGGCGGCGGTGCGGCTCCTCACACGCGGCTCACGCTTCCTGACGCCTCGATGCCTGATCCTTCCTCGTCATGAAGATCGTCCACCTCAACACCCACGACGTCAGCGGCGGCGCGGCACGGGCGGCGCACCGGCTGCACACGGGCTTGCGCAACGCGGGGCACGACTCGCGGATGGTCGTCGCCCACGCGGCACGGCAGAGCGAAGCCGTGGCCTCGGTGGTCTCCAGCGCGCCCCTGCCGGCGATGATGGCTCAGCGGTTGGTGTCGGCAGCGAGCCGCCGTCTCAGCCTGCAGAACGTCATTCCGTGGCCCAGGACGGTCGTGGGCCACCCCTGGGTCCGCGCCGCCGACATCGTGCACTTGCATAACATCCATGGCGACTACCTGCCGTTGACGCACCTGGCCTCCCTCGGCAAGCAACGCCCCGTGATCTGGACGCTGCACGACATGTGGCCGCTGACGGGCCATTGCAGCTTCGCGTTCGACTGCGCTCGTTGGGAGACGGGCTGCGGGGCCTGTCCCCAGATCGAGGCCGAGGTGCCTCTGCGCCGGGATACGACGGCGGTGCATTGGAGGTTCAAGCGGTGGGCCTACGGGCGGAGCGATCTGACGGTCGTCGCTCCCTCGCGATGGTTGGCCGAGATCGCCCGGCGAAGCCCGCTGCTGGGCCGGTTCCCCGTGCGCCAGATCCCGTACGGTCTGGACACCGACATCTTTCGTCCCCTGGAGCGAGCGATGGCCCGGGATCTGTTGGGCCTCCCACGGGACCGGATGCTGACCCTGTTTGCCGCGGATAACGCCGCCGACCTTCGAAAAGGCTCCGGCTACTTCGTTCAGGCCTTGATGCGGATGCCCGAGCGGCTCCGGGAGGAGATGGGCGTCGTTCTCCTGGGGCAGAACACCAGCTCCATCGCGCTGCCGGCCGGGGTGGCATCATGGGACCTGGCCACGATCAACGACGATCGCCTTCTAGCGGCGGCCTTTTCAGCAGCCGATCTGTTCGTCTGCCCAACCCTCGCCGACAACCTGCCCAACACCGTTCTCGAGAGCGTGGCCTGCGGCACACCGGTGGTGGCCTTCGATTCCGGCGGCGTCTCCGATATCGTCCGGCCCATGGAGACGGGGTACCTGGCCCCGTCTCGGGATGCCGAAGCCCTGGCGCACGGCCTGGAGCTCTTGCTCACCGACACGGCGCTCCGCTCCCGCATCGGGGAGCGTTGCCGCGCGGTGGCCATCCAGGAGTACTCGCTGCCCGTCCAGGCGGAACGTTACCTGGACCTGTACGGAGAGCTTGTCGCGGCGCGCCAGGTGGCCCGTGAAGAGGCGCCGGCCGAGGCGGTGGCCTCGTGAGGAGAGCCCATGCCACGTAACAGAAGCGTCGTCGCAAAGGTTGGCGAGCGGCTGCTGCGCCACGGGCCGGCGGACAACTGGCGGCTCTTGCGGCGCAAGCTCACCTCGGACAACGGCGCGGCGAACACGATCGCGCCGGCGCTCATGGCCAACCCCCGAGCCGTCGTGGAGTTTCTGCGGTGGAAGGCGTCCCAGCTGAGCTCCCGCGTCGTCCTGGTGGGCGCCGGCCGCGAGGCGGAGATGTTGGCCGAGGCCCTGACGCTGGCAGGCGCGCGGCACGACTTGATCGCCGAATGGCCTCTCGGCCCCGGCGCGCGAGGAAGCCTGCCGCCCGAGGCCGACGTGGTGGTCTGCCCGTGGCCGGCGACGCCGGAGGACTGGCGAGAGGTGGCCCGCCTGCGGGCGAGCCTGCCCAATCGCGTGTTGACGTTTCAGGAGATGGTGTTGCCGCTGGGCGTGGTGGAGGAAGGCCGCAAGCATATCGAGTACCGCTTCCCGGATCTGGCCGAGGTGGTGCGTCACTACACCGGCGCTGTCGAGATGGGCCCGATGGAGGCGCTCAACGAGGTGTGTCCCATCGCGGGCCTGCGAGTCATCGAGTTCGGCCCCATGGAGGGCTATCAAACGGCTTCGTTGGTGAATCTTGGGGCCGCGTCGGTGACGTGCATCGAGGCCCGGGCCGAGAACGCCCTCAAGACGTTGGCCGCCAAGGCCGCGTTGGGCTGGCGCAACGTCGATGTCGTGATCGACGATTTCCATAACGTGGGCCGGGCCAACTACGGGAAGTTCGACCTGGCCTTCGCCCATGGCGTCTACTATCACAGCTTCGCGCCCTTCGTGTTCTTCGAGAACCTGTTCTCTCTGGCGGACCGAATCTTCTTCGGCGGGTACGTCGCCACCGACGATTTCCCGGACAGCGACTTTCTGGAGCTGGAAAGCCAGGGCCGGCGCTATGCGGCCAAGCTCCACGGCGACGGATATGGAATGGACCAGGGCATCAATCCCACCGGGTACTACTTTGGGCGGGAGGATCTTTACCGCCTCTTTCGGGACCACGGATTCACGATCGTGCCGCTGTCCAACGAGGAGCAGACGCCCGGGCAGCCTCCGGGACGCTATCTCCGGTTCCTGGCCTCGAGGGCATCGAGCGGTGGGCGAAATGTTTCGATCGAACAGGCCGAGGCCTCCGCATGACCATGCCTGGGGTGCAGACCCGTTTCCGGGAGGACCGCTTCTCCACCGTGGCCAAGGAGGAGGTCAAGCGGTTCTGGGATGGCCGCCCGTGCAATCTGCAGGGCTCGCCCGAGGCCGTGGGCACCAGGGCCTACTTCAGGGATATCGAGGCGCGGAAATACCGCGTTGAGCCTCACATCCCCAGGTTCGCCGAGTTCGAGCGGTGGCGGGGCAAGCGGGTGCTGGAGATCGGCTGTGGCCTGGGCACCGATTCCGTCAGCTTCGCACGGGCGGGAGCGCGGGTCACCGCCGTGGACCTTTCGGAACGGTCGGTGGCGCTGGCCCGACGCCGCGCCGGGCTCGAAGGCCTCGACATCGAGTTCTACGTCGCCGACGCCGAGGAGCTGGACAAGATCGTGCCGCCGAGCCGGTTCGACCTCGTCTACTCCTTTGGCGTGCTGCATCACACGCCTCGGCCGGACCGGGCCATCGAGCAGATACATCGCTACGTGGGGCCGGGGAGCGTGGTCAAGCTGATGCTGTATCACCGGTATTCGTGGAAGGCGCTCTCGATTCTCTGGAACCATGGTCACGGCGCGTTCTGGCGGCTGGCCGACCTGGTGGCCCGGCATTCGGAGGCCCAGGAGGGCTGTCCCATATCACGGACCTACAGCCGAGGGGAGGTCCGGCGCCTGCTGAGCGGATTCGATATCACCGAGATGTGGGTAGACCACATCTTCCCCTACAAGGTCAGCTCTTACGTCCGTCATCAGTATCCCAAGGTGTGGTTCTTCCGCATGCTTCCTCCGCGAGTCATGCGCTGGCTGGAGCGGCGGCTGGGCTGGCACCTGTGCGTGTCGGCGCGGGTGCCGGAATGAGCCTGGTTATGAACGGACGAGGGCCACGTACCAACGGGTCGTCACCGAAAACGGCCAAGCTGGCTGCCGGCGACGCGCTGCCCCGTATCACCGTCGTCACGGCCACGTTGAACCAGGCGCCGTTTCTGGAGGAGTGCCTCTGCTCGGTCCTCGATCAGGGATACCCGAACCTGGAGTACATCGTCGTCGACGGCGGCTCGACCGACGGCAGTGTGGAGATCGTTCGCCGCTACGCCAAGCACCTGGCGTACTGGGTCAGTGAGCCCGACGGCGGTCTCGCCTCGGGCCTCAACAAAGGTTTCGCTCGGGCCACCGGCGACGTGATGGGCTGGATCAACAGCGACGACGTCCTGACGCCGTCGAGCCTGCGCATCGTCGGCGAGATCTTCGGCCAGCTTGGCGGCTGCGTCCAGTGGCTGACCGGCCTGCCCGCGGGCATGCTGGAGGACGGACGGGTGATCGGCGTCGGCTCGCCGCGGGGATACAACCGGACGCTGCTGAAGCTCGGGATGTACGAGGGGAGGAAGTTCGGCTGGGTGCAGCAGGAGGGGACGTTCTGGTCGAGACGGCTTTGGCGGCGGGCGGGCGCCCATATCGACGAGAGCCTTGCATCCATGCCCGATTTCGAGCTCTGGGTGCGCTTCGGCGCGGTCGCCGGGCTGCATACCGTTCGCACCGTGCTCGGCGTGTTCCGCCACCAGCCGCTCCAGAACGGCCAGCTCTTGGGGCCCGACGGCCAGTTCTCGATCATCGACACGGTCCAGAACCGGCTGCCCAACCGCCTCTTGCGACGCCTGTTCCCGGTGAGGCCGCTGCGGTGGCTGGAGCGCCAGGGGCTGCGGCTGACCCATGATTTCGTTCGGTACGACTTCGAGCGGGGAGGGTGGGTCCTTCAGCGATGAGCGAGCCGTTCTTCATCATCGCCGACGGCCAGCCCGTGGCCGGCACCGGGACGCCCGTGACGGTCTACGGCCTGTTTCAGGGGACGCCGGACCTGCCCGAGCTTATCGTCTACAGCCGGTCGGACCGCCAGCCTTCGGGTCCGATGCTGGACACGGTCCGCGGCGAGACCTATCCCCTGGAGTTCCACTCCGAGGATCCAGGTCCTGGTTGGCGGCTGGCGCGGCTGATGCAGCTGAACCATATGACGGTCCGGCCCAGACCGGCGACCTTGGCCCGGCACATCCGCGGCCTTGGGATCCGGAGGGCCGTCCTCTTCGGGCCGGGCAGCGACCTGCTGCTCTACGCCGTCCGGCTGTTGCGGCGGCTTCCGGAGGTGGAGGCGACGCTCTACGTCTTGGACGACCCCAGGACGGCCCTGCAAGGATCGCGAAACCCGTTCTTCCGGGCCTTGGCGTCGCGGGCCCTGAAGGAGCTGTTGGGCCGCTGCTCGCGCCGCCTGGCCATCACCGAGGAGCTGGCCGCCAGCCTCGGCGCCGAGATCGGCGCGCCTTTCGAGGTCTTGCCGATTCCGGTGCGCGACGATTGCTATATGACGTTTGCCCATGGGGCGACGGCGGCGACGCCTCCCACGCCGCCGTCGCTCTCCGTATTTCTCTGCGGCTCATTGGGGCCCACGGTCGAGGACAGCCTTCGGTGTCTCGCTCAAGCGTTCCAACGCCTGAGCGGCGACATGGGGTTGGCGCCGTCGCTGGTGGTCAGTGGACGGACGCCCGCCGAAGAGCTCCACCGGCTCGGGTTCCCGCCGGATCAGGTGCATGCGCTGGGCTGGCTGCCATCCCGCGAGGACGTGTTGCGGAGCGCCGGCAAGGCAACCTGTACGTTCGTTCCCTCTAGCTTCGATGCGCGCCAGCAGCACTTCTACGAGACGTCCTTTCCCGGCAGGCTCGCCGACTACTGGCTGGCAGGCCCGCCCATCCTGGTGCACGCGCCCGAATCTTCCGCCGTGGCCCGCTATTTCCGGCGGCACGATCTGGAGCTGGTGTGCGATCGATTGGAGCCGAACGCCGTAGCCGAGGCGCTGGGGCGGATCGTGGCCATGAGCGCCGGCGAGAGGCGGCAACACCACCGCCGCTACCTCGATCTGGTCGCCCGAGACCACCTGGCGGGGCAAGCGAGGGCTCGCTTGCTCGGCGCGGCTGGAGCACGAGAGCGGTCCTGATCGCTTCGGAGGCCCGATCGCTTTGGAGGCCCGATCGTTTTGGAGGAATGATGATCACCATCGTTGACGACGACACGAGGACTGGGCCCGACCCGCGGACTGCGGCGGTCTCTATCGTCGGACTGGGCAAGCTGGGCTCGCCCATGGCGGCGTGTTACGCGTCGATGGGACGCCGGGTCGTGGGGCTCGATCTCGACCTGGGCAAGGTGGAGTCGATCAACCGCGGCGTCGCGCCGGTGACGGAGCCGGAGCTGCAACGACTGATGGACGAAGCCGGCGACCGGCTTTCGGCGACCGGCGACTGGGCCGAGATCGTCGCGTCGACGGACCTGACGTTCGTCATCGTGCCCACGCCCAGCCTGGCGGACGGCGGCTTCACGTCCCGGTTCGTGGTGTCGGCCTGCGAGGCGATCGGCGAGGCGCTTCGCGGGAAAGCGGGATTCCACCTGGTGGTGGTCTCCAGCACGGTGATGCCGGGCTCGATGGACCGAGAGGTGCGCCCGGCCCTGGAGGCCGCCTCGGGCAAGCGATGCGGCGTCGATGTCGGCCTGTGCTACAGTCCGCGCTTCATCGCCCTGGGGACCGTGGTCCGCGATTTTTTGAACCCGGACCTGGTGCTCATCGGAGAGTCGGACCCACGCTCGGGGGCGTTCCTGGAATCGTTCTATCAAAGCGTCCACGCCAACAACCCGCCGGTCGCGCGAATGGGCTTTGCCAACGCGGAGCTGACCAAGCTGGCGGTCAACACCTTCGTGACCACCAAGATCAGTTTCGCGAACATGCTGGCCGCGATCTGCGAGCGGTTGCCGGGAGGAGACATCGATGCGGTGACCGGCGCGCTCGGTCTCGACAGCCGCATAGGGCCCAAGAGCCTCAAGGGCGGGCTGGGATACGGCGGGCCGTGCTTCCCCCGGGACAATCGGGCGCTGGCGCGACTTGCCCTCGATCTCGAGGCGCCCGCGGCCATCGCGGAGGCCACCGACGCCATCAACCGGCTTCAAGTTCCCCGGTTACTGGAGCTGGTCAAGTCGCGGCTGCCCGCCGGCGGCGCGGTCGGCGTGCTTGGACTGGCCTACAAGGCGGGCACCGACATCGTCGAGGAGTCTACCGGCCTGGAGCTTGCCCGCTGCTTGCTCGCGGAAGGAATCCCGGTTTGGGCCTACGATCCTCTCGCTCTGGACAACGCCGTTCGGGCGTTGGGCGCCGTTCGGGCGTCGGGTGATAGTTCGCTCAGGGCCGCGCCATCGCTGGAGGCGTGCGTGGGAGCGGCGGACGTTCTGGTGCTGGCGACGCCCTGGCCCGAGTTCGCCACGATACAGCCCGAGATGATAAGACGCCGGCCGGGCCGTACGGCGATCATCGATTGCTGGCGGATGCTCGACGGGCGCCGGTTCGCCGGCGTGGCCGACTACGTCCCGTTGGGCGTCGGCGAGTCTGGAGCAGCCGACCTCAGGGCCGTGGCCTAGGGGTCCCGCTCATGTATATCGAGGACCTGCTGGCGATGGCCCGGACGTTTGGCGTGGGCGACACGCTCCAGGCCGGCGCTCTGGACTTTCCCCAGGAGTACGAGGCGGAGTTCGACGCTAGAGTCACGTTTAGATATGGTCCAGCACTTGCTAAAGCCTAGCATCTTGCTATTTCTAGCTGCAGCCCATTCCGTGGCGTTCACCGCCACCAACGCCCGCCGGGTGCTGACGGCGTCCGGCTTCGATGACGTATCGGTGGAGCCGCTGGAGCCCGTCGCCTAGCAGGGCACGCTATGTTGCCTGATAACACACGCCATGTTGCCTGATAACACACGACTCTTGCTGGTGCTGCCGGAGCTGTTTCGCTCCGAAGGCGGTATCCAGATTATCGGCCGCGACCTGTTGCGGGCCGTGGCGCGCATCAAGCCCGGCGGCGCGCCTTACGCGGTGGTCGTTGCCAACGACCAACCCTCCGAGGCCGCTTCGGCGTACAACGGCGACTTTACGTTCGGATGGTGCGGAGGCCCGCCGGCGATGGCGCGAAAGGGCCGCGTGGCCATCGGGACGGCCCGGTCCATCTTGGCCAATCGCCCGTCGCTCATCCTGTGCGGGCACGTGAACTACGCCCCTCTGTGCCGATGGCTGGGCGCGCTGTTCGGCATCCCCTACCTGGTGATGACCTACGGCATCGATGTGTGGAGCCTGGCCAGCGCCGGGAAGCGCAAGGCCCTGGCGCGGGCGAGAAAGGTGACCGCGCTGAGCCGGTATACCGCCGACCGCCTGAGCGAGCAGGTGGAGTTTTCGCCGGGGCAGCTGGTGGTCCAGCCTCATCCGGTGCGGGAGCACTTCCGGCCTGGGCCCAAGCCGCGGCACCTGGAAGAGCGATATGGACTCCAGGGCAAGCGGGTGCTGCTCACCGTGGCGCGGCTGGCCCAGTCGGAGCGCTACAAGGGCTATGACCAGGTGATGGACGCCCTGGGGACCGTGGCCCGCCGCGCCCCCGACGTGCGATACCTGGTGGTGGGCGACGGCGACGATCTCGCTCGGGCAAAGCGTTACGCCCGGAAGGCCGGCGTCGCCGACCGGGTCGTCTTCGCCGGAAGCGTGCCGAACGAAGAGCTGGCGGACTACTACAACCTCTGTGACGTCTTCGTCATGCCCAGCAGAAACGAGGGCCAAGGGATCGTCTATCTGGAGGCGCTGGCCTGCGGCAAACCGGTCATCGCCGGGGCCAACGGCGGGTCGCGGGACGCCCTGCTCGATGGGACGCTGGGTCTGATGGTCGATCCCGACCGAATCGACGAGCTGAGCGAGGCCGTCCTGCGCATGCTGGAGGGCCGCGTCGATCCGTCGCTGACCGACCCAGGCCGTCTCAGCGGGGCCGTGCGCGACCGTTTCGGGTTCGACCGCTACTGCTCGGACCTGGAGTCGATCCTGACATCCTGTATCGAGGAATCGGCGCGATGAGCGAGACCAAAGAACACCATCGACTGGCGGTGCTGACCTCCCACCCGATCCAGTACCAGGCGCCGCTCTTCCGCCGGCTGGCGGAGCACCCTCGCGTGGACCTGACGGTCTACTTCTGCTCGGACCAGGGATTGGCCGTGAGCCGAGACCCCGAGTTCGGCGTGTCGTTCAAATGGGACAGGCCGCTGCTGGAGGGATACTCGTCCCGATTCCTTGCCAACGTCTCTCCGTTCAGGGCCTCGACCGGGCTCTGGCGCGCCATCAACCCCGGGGTCGTATCGCACCTGTGGCGAGGGCATTTCGACGCGGTGCTGGTGCACGGCTACGCCCTGGCCACCAACTGGCTGGGCTTCGCGGCCGCCCGCCTGCGCCGCACTCCAATCTTGCTCCATGGCGAGACCTTCGAGCGCGATCCCGGCCAGTCGGGACCCCGCCGGTGGGCCAAACGAGCAGCGCTCGGCGCGCTGTTCCGGCAGGTCGCCGCGTTCCTCCCCATTGGAAGCAAGAGCGTCGAGTTCTACGAGTCCTTCGGCGTGTCCAGGGAGCGAATGTTCCTCACGCCCTACTCCGTCGACAACGACTTCTTCATCGCGGAGGCCGAGCGCTTGACCGGCCGGCGGGACGCCCTCAAGGCCGAGCTGGGCATCGCCCGCGACGTGCCCGTTTGTCTCTATCTCTCGAAGCTGATCCCTCGAAAGCGGCCCATGGACTGCTTGCAGGCGTTCGAGCCTCTTCAGGACCGGGCGGCGCTGGTCTTCGTTGGAGACGGGGAGCGCCGGCCGGCGTTGGAGGGTTACGTTCGGGACCGGGGTATCCGCAACGTGCATTTCATGGGCTTTCGAAACCAGTCGGAGCTGTCGC